>JAVJPA010000218.1:0-2669 GCA_040216495.1 Amphiplicatus sp.
TGTTCTCCACATAGGTGAAGTTGAACACAGGCGAGACCGAAATCTGCCTGCACATCTCCGACGGATCGTTCACGCAGGGCTGCCACCGTTCAGGCAGCCTGACGATTTCGACCATGAAAAATTTCGACGCCTGGTCGATAAGCATTAAGACGCCGGCGCCGAGCAGACCCCAGCGAAAGCGGGGGTTGGCCTTTGCGTCGGTGAACCAGCTGCGGACGCGAGCCCTCACGGTAGGGACGACCTCGCTCACGCCGCCGTTCCTTTGCGGTCATGCGCCGTAACCGCGTCTGCGCAGCGCGCGCAGAGCGAAGCGTGCGCGGCGTCCGACCCCACATCGTCCACATAGCGCCAGCAGCGGGCGCATTTTTCGTCTTCGGACTCATGCGGGATGACGCCGACGCCCGGAACGTCTGGCAAGCGGAACGCGTCTTCGGGCATGTGCTCGTTCTTGATGGTCACTGCGCCAGAGATGAAGATTTCCGCGAGATCGACGCCCTTTAGCGCGGCGAGAATGTCGCCATCGGCCTCAAGATAGACGGCGGGCGCGGCTTCAAGGCTCGCGCCGATGCGCTTTTCGCGGCGCTCAAGCTCAAGCGCGCCGGTGACGACGCGGCGAACCTCGCGCACCGTCTCCCACTTCGCTGCAAGCTTTTCGTCCGTCCACGGCTCTTTGTTGGGAAAGAGTTCGAGATGCACCGACTTGCCCTCGCCCGGATGGCGGGCGAGGAAAGCCTCCTCCATGGTGAAGACGCAGACGGGCGCGAGCCAGCGGATGATGCGCTCATAGAGAATGTGCATCACCGTGCGCGCGGCGCGGCGGCGAACGTCGTCGGGGCGGTCGCAATAGAGACTGTCTTTCCTGATATCGAGATAGAAGGCGGAAAGGTCGAGCGCGCAGAAATCGAACACTTTGCGCCAGACGCCCTTGAAGTCGAACTTCTCGTAACCGCTGCGCACCCCTCCGTCGAGTTCGGCGACGAGATGGAGGATATAGCGTTCAAGCTCCGGCATTTCCGAAACCGGCAGCGCCTCATCATCCGAATATCCATTCAAGGCGCCGAGCAGGTAACGAACCGTGTTGCGCAGCTTCCTGTACGCATCAACGGACGAACCCATGATCTCCTTGCCGATGCGGAGATCGTCGGAATAATCCGAACTCGCCGCCCAGATGCGCAGAATGTCGGCGCCGTATTCTCGGATCGTCTCCTGCGGATCGACGACATTGCCGAGCGACTTCGACATTTTGCGCCCCGCCTCGTCGAGGACGAAGCCGTGGGTCAGAACCGCATCGTAGGGCGCGCGCCCGCGCGTGCCGCAGCTTTCAAGAAGCGACGACTGGAACCAGCCGCGATGCTGGTCGGAGCCCTCGAGATAGATGTCCGCCGGCCATTTGAGGTCTTTCCGACCTTCGAGCGTGAAGGCGTGGGTCGAGCCTGAGTCGAACCACACGTCGAGAATGTCCTCGACCTTTTCGAAGGCGTTGGAGGAATAGTCCTTGCCCAGAAAATCCTGCGCCGGCGTATCGAACCACGCATCGGCGCCGCGCGCCTTCACCGCCTCGACGATGCGGGCGTTGACGGCGGGGTCGTTGAGGATTTCGCCGGTGTCGCGATTGACGAAGATGGCGATAGGCACGCCCCAGGCGCGCTGGCGCGAGATCAGCCAGTCGGGGCGTCCTTCGACCATGGAGCGGATGCGGTTGCGCCCCGCCGCGGGGGTGAAGGCGGTCGAGTCGATGGCTTTCAGCGCCGTATCGCGCAAACCGCCCTCGCCTTGCGCACCGAGCCGGATGAACCATTGCGGCGTGTTGCGGAAAATGACGGGGGCCTTCGAGCGCCACGAATGCGGATAGGAGTGCGTCAGCCGCCCGCGCGCGAGCAGCGCGCCGCGCTCGATCAGCGCATCGATAACCGCCTTGTTGGCGTCCCCGTCCTGCCCGGCCTTCTTGCCTTCGAGCACGAGCACTTTCTTGCCGGTGAACCCCGGCGCTTCTTCAGTGAAAGCGCCGTACTCATCGACCGTGTGCGGAATTTCCGCGTCGGTTCCGAAAGCCGAAACGTAGACGATGTAGTCGTCCTGCCCGTGGCTCGGCGCGGTGTGGACGAAGCCCGTGCCGTCCTCATCAGTGACGTGGTCGCCGTCGAGAAGTGGCACAGAAAACTCGTAGCCGCCATGAAAGCCTTTGAGAGGGTGCCAGCAAGTGGCAATCTCATTTGTGCCCTCTCCGAATCTACAATCATCGATACGTTTGGCGTCTGCTATCCGCGCTGCACTCTTGACGCTATCCCAAAGCTTATCTGCGACAACAAGACGTTCACCGACCTTCGTCCATGGCGCCAGCTCGGCACCAGTCTTGGGATCCACGACCTTATCCATCGCGGTCACTTCATATAGGCCGTATGATAAGCTCGGCCCGTAGCAAATCGCCCTATTCCCAGGAATAGTCCAAGGCGTCGTCGTCCAGATGACAACTGAAGCGTTCTGAAATTTTCCCGGGATTTGGTCTGTTACGATCAGCGCATTTTCCGGGCCATCTGTTCCTTTTATCTTTTGGAAATAGCTCCGAACAGGAAACTTCACCCAGATCGTCGTGGAGGTCTTGTCCTGGTACTCGATCTCCGCTTCGGCGAGCGCGGTCTGTTCGACCGGCGACCACATCACCGGCTTGG
>JAVJPA010000219.1:0-2537 GCA_040216495.1 Amphiplicatus sp.
CATCCTTCAAGGCGCTGATATTGTGGATCTCAACATCGCGCTGGATATCATGGACAATGCGACCATCTCGCTCTACGGGCAAAACCTTCTCAACGAAGTCACCCATGGCGGCGAAACGCAGCTTCCTGCGACGCTCGGCACCGGCAGCTTTGCCCCGCTCAACAAGGGTCGCGTGGTCGGCATCGAGCTGAAACTCGATCTCTAAAAGTCTGCGGACTAAACGAGACGCTTTCAGGCCGCGGGGGGTATGCTCCCCGCGGCCTTTTTCTTTGGAGTCGCTGAGCATGGCTTCGCCGCCTGACGAAACCCTCGACGCGACCGGCCTCAGATGCCCGATGCCGGTGATCCGCATGGAGGCGCGCCTGCGGGCGCTGCCGGTCGGCGCGCGCCTGAAAGTTATCGCCGACGATCCCGTCGCCGCAGTCGACATCCCGCTGTTCGCCAGGCAGGGCGGCCACGGCGCCGAACGGCTCAAAAGCGAGGAAGGATCGGGCGGGGTTTGCGTCTTTCTGGTCACGCGCGGGGGAAAACCGGCTGCCTAGGCCTTTCCCGGTCTCCAGAACGCCGCAGCACCGGCTCCCTCGGGCGCCCTCTTTCTTAATAAGATGGTAAAGGTTAATCTGGAGGCGCGCGCGGGGGCATGCTTTACTGCCGCGTGCGCGAGCCTTCCGGGGCCGCTTCGGAGACGGGTTCAGGAGATTGACCCGACGGGCCGGGGCGGAAGACTGCACGCGCTCGAGGGGAGTTTGGGGTCATGAGGGAAAAACACGTGACGGTATTTGGCGGATTGCGCCGCACGCTGGCGGTAGCCGCGGCGGCGACGGCCCTGTCGCTCGCTTGCGCGGGCCCGGCCTCGGCGAGCTACGAAGCCGGCCTCAAGGCCTACCAGAACGGCCAGTTCGACCAGGCGATCGACATCTGGAAACGCTTCGCGGTCGCCGGCGACGTGCGCTCGAAGAACATTCTCGGCGACGTCTACTCGGGCAAGATCCTCGAAGGCTCTCCGAAAGCCGCGGTGCCTCTGGAAGCGATCCCGCTGAACAATATCGAAGCGCTGAAATGGTACACGCTCGCCGCTTACCATGACTTCACCGCCTATCAGCGCCCGACCGCCGAAGAGGTGAACGCGCGCATCCTCGCCGAGCACCGCCTGCCGGACATCCGTGCGCGGATGAGCACGGCGGACGTCTCCAAGGCCGAGAAGCTTGTCTCCGACACTTTCGAGCGGGGCAGCCCCTACGATCTTTACCGTCTCGGCGACATGTATCAGCGCGGCGCCGGCGTCGCCAAAAACAACGCCAAGGCGCTGACCATGTTCGCGCTGGCGAAGTCCCGCGGCGTCGGCGAGGCCTCGCTCGCCTACGAACAGCTCGAAAAGCTGATGACCAAGCAGGAAATCAAAATCGCCGAGGAATCCGCCGCAAGCTGGCAGCCGCCGCTCCCCGAAGAGCATATGGGCCAGACCACGCAGCAGAAAGAGCTCGAGCGGCTGAAGAAAGAACTTGAAGAATTGAAGCTTGAAGACGCGCTCGAAGCGGTCAGCGACATCGACGTCGAACTGATCCAGCGCGCGCTGCGCTCGCTCGGGCTTTACTTCGGCTCGATCGACAACGCGATGGGTCCGGCGACCCGCGACGCCATCCGCCGCTTCCAGTATTCGCAGGTCTCATCCGATACGGAGATGAGCGAGGAAGACAAGGAAGCGGTCCGCACCGGCGTGCTCTCGGCGCGCCAGACGGTGCAGCTTTTCCGCGAAGCGTCGAAAGCCGATCACCCGATGTCGCAATATGTCTACGGCATCATGCATGTGCGCGGCATCGGCGTCGAACAGAACGGACAGGAAGCGGTCAACTGGCTGACCAAATCCTCTCGCGCCAATCTCGCCATCGCGCATTACGCGCTCGGCGTCATCTATCGCGACGGCACCACGGGCCTCAATGAAGTGACGCCCGACAAGTCGCTCGCCGCGCGCCATTTCGCCCGGGCCTTCGCGCTCGGATACAAGCCGGCGGGCGATGCGCTCAAGCTTCTCGAGTTTGAAGCGCCGCGGAACGTGGAATAGGTCAGGGGGTGTTCATGAAACGCGCAATCGCCGCAACTGCCGCCGCACTCGGCGGGCTCGGGCTTCTCGCCGCCGGTGTCGCGAGCGCCCAGACGCTCGGCGGCTTTCCGATCCGCGAGCCGGGTTCAAGCTCGCATCGTCCTGGCCCCGGCTCCGGAAACCGGCCCGACCCGAAGGGGCCGATGCAGATCATCGTCGACGCGAACGGTCCCGGCCCGTACCGCTCGATCGCCAAGGCGGTCGACGATGTAGCCGAGGGCGGCATCGTCTACATCATGCACGGCGTCTATAATGAGAGCATCAAGCTCGATAAATCGATCTTCATTCAGGGCGACCGCGGCCCCGGCTCCGGCGTCGAAATCGCCGCGCCCATGAACGAGCCGTGCCTGAAATTCTCGCCCAAACAGGGCACCGCCCATGCGGTCATCGCCAACGTCAACTTTCAGGCGAAAATCAACACCCGCTCCAACGCCTG
>JAVJPA010000220.1:0-4734 GCA_040216495.1 Amphiplicatus sp.
CGATGAAGTCTCTCATGGATCGGTAAGACATGGACTCCGCTTTTCTGGCTTTCCCGCAACCTACCTCAGCGGAGCCGGATCAGGGACCTCGATCAGCCCGTGACATATTCGACGAAGAAGCCGCCAATCGAGCACCTTAACGAAAAGTGAAGCGCGGAATCGCCAAACCGAAGCGGCGCGCCCTTTACGCCGCATTGCAGCGGCCCTAGCTTAAACAAGAATCAAACAAGCCCCGTCAGACTAAGGGTGAGTTGCGCTCTTTTGGAGTTGCGTTTCTAAGTGCTGTCGATCGTTCATCAGGTATTGGGGGCCGTTCTCGTCATCGCCGGCGCGATCCTGACGCCGACCCCGGTCCCGATCGGCCTTGTTCTCCTCACTATCGGTCTCGCCCTCCTCGCGCCGTACATGCCCCCGGTGCAGCGACTGGTGCGGGCCATCCGCCGCAAATGGCCGAATGTCGACGAATCGCTGCGCCGCCATCGCCATCGCATGCCGCCAGTAATCCAGATGTCAATCGACCGGACCTGCCCGAAGACGCCGGCCGAATAGGTCTTGACCAGGGCGGCCGCTGCGTCGCACTTCCCGCATCGATCCTGCAAAGCTGAGGGACGCACCCGTGCGTATCGCCATTATCGAGACCGGCGCGCCGCCCGCCGACCTTGAACGCCGTCACGGCGCTTACCCGGCGATGATGGAGCGGATGCTGGCGCCGTTGACGCCGGGCGTCTCGTTCTTTTCCGCCCGCGTCTTCGACGGCGCCGCGCCGCCGCCGCTGTCCGCTTTCGATGCGCTCCTCATCACCGGCTCGCCCGCTGGCGTCTATGAAGATCATGGCTGGATCGCGCCGCTGGAAGATCTGATCCGCGCCAGCGCCGCCGCCGGCAAGAAGCAGGTGGGCATCTGCTTCGGCCATCAGATCATGGCGCAAGCGTTCGGCGGCGATGTTGTAAAGACGGATCGCGGCTGGGGCGTCGGCGTTCATCAGTATGCGGTCGAGGGCGCGCAAGAGTGGATGCGCCCGTTTCAGAACCGCCTCGCTTGCGTCGTCTCGCATCAGGACCAGGTGATCCGGGCGCCCGACGGCGCGCGCCGCCTCGCCGGCTCCGGCTTCTGCCCCAACGGCGTCGTTTCCTATGCGCAGGGACCGGCGATCTCGTTCCAGATGCACCCGGAGTTCGACCACGCCTTCGCCGGCGACCTGCTGCGCGCCCGCGAAGGCAGGATCTCTGCGAGCCTCATCGACGAGGCGCGCGCTAGCCTTTCCCAGCCCAGCGACCGCCATGTCATCGCTAAGTGGATCGCCGCCTTTTATCAGTCCTCATAGGAGATACGCATGAGCGCCCTCACCCTTTACATCGGCGACAAGAATCTTTCTTCCTGGTCGCTGCGCCCGTGGCTGATCCTGAAACAGGCGGGCGTTCCGTTCGCGGAGAAGATGATCCGCCTCGGGCGAAAGACGACGGGAGCCGACATTCTCGACAAGTCGCCGAACGGGCTCGTGCCGTGCCTCGTCGACGGCGGCGTAACTGTCTGGGACTCCCTCGCCATCGCCGAGTATCTCGCCGAGACCTTCCCGGAGAAAAAACTCTGGCCCGAAGACAAAGCGGCGCGGGCCGAGGCGCGGGCGGTTTCCGCCGAAATGCACTCGGGCTTTTCCGCCCTGCGCACCGTCTGGCCGATGGTGTTCTCGCGCGAAGGCATGCGCCATATCCAGCCGGATGCGGTGAGAAAAGATGTGGCGCGCATCGCCGGCATCTGGACGAACGCCCGGGAGAAATTCGGCGGCGGCGGACCGTTCCTGTTCGGCCAATTCTCGATCGCCGACGCCATGTACGCGCCGGTGGTCTCGCGTTTCGTCACCTACGGACCCGTCGACCTCCCGAAACCGGCGGCGGAATGGCGCGACATGATGTTCGCGCTCCCCGCCATGAAGGAATGGGGCGACGGCGCGCGGGCGGAGGTCGCCGCGCAGGGTTAGGTTGCGCCCCGCCCCGCGAGCCAGTATCCCGGCGCCATGAAAGACGCAGAAGCCCAATCCCTTCTTGCCGGCCTTCTCGACTCCGCTCGCCGGGCGGGCGCGGAGGCGGCGGACGCCGTTCTCTACAGCGCCGTCTCGTCCGGCGTTTCGTGGCGCCTCGGCAAACTCGAGGATGTCGAGCGCTCGGAAGGGCGCGACCTCGGTCTCAGGATTCTCGTCGGCAAGCGCCAGGCGAGCGTCTCGACCACCGACATCGCCCCGAATGCGCTATCCGAACTGGTCGAACGCTGCGCGGCGATGGCGAAGGCGGCGCCTGAAGATCCCTATTGCGGTCTCGCCCCTTCAGAACGCCTCGCCAAGGCGCCGTTCCCCGACCTCGATCTCGGCGATTTCGACGAACCCGATACGCAAACCATGAAGCGGCGCGCCGCCGAGTGCGAAGAAGCCGCGCTCGCCGTCAAGGGCGTCGTCAATTCGTCGGGCGCCGGCGCCGGTTATGGCGAAGGACGCAAGTGGGTCGCGACGACGGCGGGCTTTTTCGGCGCGTCGGGCGGATCGCGCCATTCGGTGTCGGTGAGTGTCCTCGCAGAGGATTCGAACGGCATGGAGCGCGATTACGATCACGATTCCAAGACGCACTATGTCGATCTGCGCAGCCCCGCCGCCATCGGCAACCGCGCCGGCGAGCGAGCGGTCGCGCGGCTATCGCCGAAGAAGCTGAAAAGTCAGACAGCGCCGGTGATTTTCGACAAGCGTCTGTCGGATTCGCTCCTCGATCATCTCGCCGGCGCGACGAATGGCGGGGCCATCGCGCGCGGCGTCAGTTTTCTCAAGAACAAGAAGGGCGAGCGGCTTTTCGCCAAGGGCGTCAATGTCATCGACGATCCGCATATCCGCCGGGGACACGGCTCCAAGCCGTTCGACGGCGAAGGCGTCGCCCTGTCGCGCCTGAAGCTCATCGATGACGGCGTGCTCACCGACTGGCTGATGAACTCAGCGCACGCACGCCAGCTCGGACTTGAAACCAATGGACGTGCGACCCGCGGCGTCAGCGGCGCTCCGGGCGCCGGGCCGACCAATCTTTATCTTGAGAGCGGCGCGCTCAGCCTCGACGGACTGATGGCGAAATCCGGCAAGGGATTGCTTCTCACCGACATGTTCGGCCCCGAGATCAACTCCAATTCCGGCGACTATTCCGTCGGCTGCTCGGGCTTCTGGTTCGAGAGAGGCAAACTCGTCCACCCGGTGAGCGAAATCACCATCGCCGGCAACCTGCTCGACATGTTCGCCGCGATCGAGGCGGCGGACGATCTTGAATTTGTCGGCGCGACCAACGCGCCGAGCCTTCTGGTCGGCGAGATGACCATCGCCGGCGACTGATCTTTTTTGGGAACATGTCTATGGAAAAGCAGCTCCTTCATCTCGTTTTCGGCGGCGAACTTGAAAACCTCGAAGAGGTCCGCTTCCGCGATCTCGCCGGGGTCGACGTCGTCGGCGTCTTCCCTAACTACGCCGAGGCTGAAAAGGCGTGGCGCGCCAAGGCGCAGGCGACCGTCGATAACGCGCATATGCGCTATTTCATCGTGCACCTGCACCGCCTGCTCGATCCGGACGGCGACGGGAAATTCTAGCGCGTGGGCGCGCCGCTCAGCCGCGACGAGTTTCAAACGCCAGAAGGGCGCCGCCGCGCGTGGCGCGAGCTGATGCTCGCCGACCACGGCGTCATTCGATTGCTGTATACTAACACGCACGAAATCGCGCCGGGGCGGATGTGGCGAACCTGTCAGCCCAATCCGGCGCACCTTGAAACGCTCGCAAAGCGCGGCGTCAAAACCATCGTCAACCTGCGCGGCGACAAACCGAGCGGCTTCTATTTTCTTGAAGAAGAAGCCTGCCGCCGGCTTGGGCTAAACTTCGTTACTTTCCGCGTGTTCTCGCGCGAGGCGCCGTCGAAAGAAACGCTGAAAGAGGCGCGCGCGCTGTTCGACCGCATCGCGTACCCGGCGGCGATGCACTGCAAATCGGGCGCAGACCGTGTCGGCCTGATGGCGACGCTCTACCTGTTCTATAAGGAAGGCGTCGCGCTCGACAAGGCGATGAATCAGCTCTCCCTTCGCTACGGTCATATCAGGCAGGGCAAGACCGGCGTCATCGACTATGCGCTGGAGCGATATCTCGACTACGCCAGGGACGAAGGGCGCGATCTGTCGTCTGCGGATGATTTTCTGCAATGGGTCGATGAGGTCTACGATCCCGCCGCAGTCAAACAGGCGTTTCTCGGCTCGTGGTGGGGCAACCTGCTGACGGAGAAAATCCTGCGGCGGGAGTAGCAGCGCGCCCTTATACCTTCTCCCGCGCCTGAAACTGCAACGTGGCGAGGCGCGCATAGAGCCCGCCCTTTTCCAGCAGCGCGCCATGGGTTCCGAGCTCGGCGACGCGGCCCTTGTCCATGACGGCGATGAGGTCGGCGGAGACCACGGTCGCCAGCCGGTGGGCGATAACCAGCGTCGTACGGCCCTTGGTCAGGCGGGCGATGGCTTCCTGTACTTTCGCTTCGGACTCCGCGTCGAGCGCCGAGGTCGCCTCGTCGAGCAGAAGGATCGGCGCGTCCTTGAGGAACGCCCGCGCCAGCGCGATGCGCTGGCGCTGGCCGCCGGAGAGATTGCCGCCGCCCTCGCCCACGAATGAATCGTAACCTTCCGGCAGGGAGCGAATGAAATCGTCGATGGCCGCCGCCTTCGCCGCTGCCACGATCT
>JAVJPA010000221.1:0-8583 GCA_040216495.1 Amphiplicatus sp.
GCGCTCCACCCGTTTTTCAAGGCAGGTCTCGGCGACCGTCTGCGCGCCGCCGAGCATCGCCTCGCGGATTTCCTCGTAAGACGCGCCGCCGCCGCCATGGGCGAGGTTGATGACAAAGCGCGCCGAACCGATCGCCCGTTCGACATCCTCGCGGCGGCGCATGTCGCCCTTGATCAGGGTCGCTTTCGGATCGTCGAACACAGGGTCGGGGTTGGAAACGCTGCGCGCCATGATCCCGACCGAATAGCCCGCCTTCAGCAGCGCCTCGACCGTGTAGGCGCCGATAAACCCCGTGCCGCCGATGACGGCGACATCATAAGACGCAGCCTTGGCCTCGCGCGGCGCGCGTTTGGGCGCGGAAGCAGGCATCGCCGCCGCCGCCAGCGTTTCGCAGAAAGTCACAAGCTCCGCGCCGAACGCGCCGTCCGTTTCGAGCGGGCTCTCGGATGCGTGGAACGCTTCGATGGAGGCGCGCATCGACACGAAGAACGGATCGGAACGCGGCGCGAGGCGAACCTGCGACAGGGAATAGCGCGTAAAGCCGGCGAGCGCGCCGGCGCCGATTCCGCCCGCGGTTCTCGCCGCCGAAAAAAACTGGTCGACCGGCTCCAGCCAGTGCGTCCGACCAAAAGAGTAGCAGCGGTTCTGATACATGTCGGCGACGAGCGATCCGTCCGCGCCGAAGGCTTCGAGGCGCCAGATCGGGAACGATTCCCCTACGGAGAATCGGAAACTCACCGAGGCTTTTTCTCCCTCTACCGCCGCCGTCAGCGAACTCAGCAGGCGTGAGCCATCGCCGAGCGTTTCGATTTCGCCCGGCTGGACTGCAACGGCCTTCAGCGGGCCCGCCAGCACGCGCGCTTGCGACAGAGGGTGCACCGCCTGTTCCAGCAGAAGGTTGACGGGCGCCGCGAACATCCAGTGGCCGAACTGGCGCGCGGCGAGCTGGCGCAGCGGCGCGTGATAAACGCATGCGATATGGCGCAGCGGCCCGATCTCGCCGGCTTCAAGCCGCGCCCTCAGCCGCGCGAAGGCGGGATGATGGATGAAATTCTGGTTGACCCCGAGGCGCGCGCCCGACCTCTGGGCGGCGGCGACAAGGCGCGCGCAGTCATCGCTTGTCGCAGCGAGCGGCTTCTCGACCAAAGTCGGAACGCCCGCCGTCAGAAGCGTTTCCGCCGCATCCGCATGACGGTCGGGCGGAGTGAGCACATGCGCTGCGGTGAAGCCTCCGGCGCTCAACGCATCGTCGAGCGCCGCGTATGCCGCGTGTCCCGGCCATTGGCCTGCGAAGCGCGCGCGCGCTTCGGCGTTCGGATCGACCACGGCGCCGATGGCGAGACCCGGCAGCGAGGCGATGGCGGCGGCGTGCGTCTCGGCGATTGCGCCGGCGCCGACAAGGCAAATCGAGGGCTGCGCGCTGATCCTGAGATCGCTCATCTTCGCTTGGTCCAGTAGGGCTGCCGGCGTTTTGGCGATCATTCTTGCTGGGGCTTAAGAGGTTGCTAACCGGCGCGAACACGCGCCGGGCCGGATTTATCCAGATTAATCCATTCGACGATTCGACCGCATTGCGCGCCGAAATGAGACGCCCGATCGGCGGTTGGGGACGGAGCGGCGTTGAAAAGTCGAAAGGGAAGCGGTATCCATGTGACATGGTAACAGCCCCGGAGCCTTCGGGCGCCAGGGCGGAGCGGGATTGTTGACCACACTTCGGCGATCTTTCGGGCTCTGCGCCCGACTGGACGGTCTCGGCTGGCGCAAGCTCGCCGCGGGCGCCGCCGTTCTTTATCTTGCCCTGTTCCAGGTTTTCGCCGCCGCCCATGCGAGTTCGCCTGAGGCTCTCTCGCCTGACCATGGCGTCTGCGTCCTCTGCGCCGCCTCTCATCGCGCCGACGACGCGGTCGCGCCCGAGCTTGTGGTCGTCGAGGCGGCTTTCGAGCCGTTCGCGGCGCCAATCGGGACGGCGCCTGCGGTCATCGTTCGCCGCCAGGGCGCCGACCCGCCTGCAAGAGCCCCGCCTATCTGCTGATCAATCGCCGTTGCGTCCTGAAAGCCGCCGCGCGTCTGCGCGCGTTGCTCCTCAGGGTCCGTTTCAATTGATCAGCATGGAACTCAAATCAATGTCAGCCCGAAACCGCCTTCTGCAATGCGCCGCCTTCGCGGCGTTCTCAGGCGTTGCCCCGTTCGCTTTCGCCCCGTCCGCCGTCGCCCTTGAACCCGTTCGCGTCGACGAGATCATCGTCACCGCTTCGCCGATCGGCCGCACGGTGGAGGAAACCATCATCGGCACGTCGACCATTTCCGGCGAGGAGCTTCAGCGCCGGCTCGAGAACTCCATCGGCGAAACCTTGCGCCGCGAGCCCGGCGTGTCGTCGACCTTCTTCGGCCCCGGCGCCAGCCGGCCGGTGATCCGCGGCCTCGGCGGCGACCGCATCAGGGTGCTCTCTTCGGGCATCGGCTCCATCGACGCTTCCGCCACCAGTCCCGACCACGCTGTCGCGGTTGAACCCGCGACCGCCGAGCGCATCGAAATCGTGCGCGGCGCGGGCATGCTCTTGTACGGCTCCTCCGCCGCGGGCGGCGTCGTCAACGTTTTCGACGGGCGCATTCCGAGCGAGGTTCCCGAAGACGGAATCGACGGAGCCTTGCGCATTGGCGGCTCGACTGTCGATGGCGGCGTCGAGGCGGCAGGCGGCTTCAATCTGAAACTTGGCAAGGTCGGTTCGGGCGATCTCGTCTTCCACGGCGACGGCGCCTATCGCGAGGCGGACGACTACAAGATTCCGGGCTTCGCCGAATCTGAAATCCTCCGCTCGATGGAAGAAGAGGAAGGCGGTGAGGAGCACGAGGAAGACGAAGCCTTCGGCAAGGTCGAAAACTCCGCCTTCGAAACCAAGAGCGGCGCCGCCGGGCTTTCCTGGATTTTCGATAACGGTTTCATCGGCCTTTCAGGCTCGGCGACCGATACGCGGTACGGCGTCCCGGCCCCGCATGAGCATGCGCACGAGGAAGATGAGGATCACGAAGACGAAGACCATGAAGAGGAAGAGCACGAAGAAGAGGGCGGCGTTTCCATCGACCTGAGACAGCGCCGGCTCGACTTGAACAGCGAGGTCGACGGCGATTATTTCCTGTTTAAGAAAGCCAAACTGCGCATCGGCTACGCCGATTATGAGCATGCGGAAATCGAACCCTCGGGCGAGGTAGGCACGCTCTTCACCAATAAAGGCTGGGAAGGGCGGCTTGAACTTGTCGACAAGACGGTCAGCATGCTCGGCGGCGACCTCAACGGCGCCGTCGGATTCCAGTGGCAGTTCCGCGATTTCGCCGCCATCGGCGAGGAGGCGTTCACGCCGCCGACCAAATCCTCACAGTACGGCGTGTTCGCGCTGAAGGAGCTTTCGCTCGGGCAATGGCGGTTCGAGCTTGGCGGGCGCTACGAGAACACCGTCCACCGCGTGGTCGAAACCGGGTTCGAGCGTTCGTTTGACGGGTTCTCGGTGGCGGCGGGCGTCGGGTTCAAGCCGACGGACGCTCTTTTCTTCGGCGTCACCGGCTCGCGCACCGAACGCGCGCCCTCGATCGAGGAATTGTTCTCGAACGGTCCGCACCTTGCGACCAATGCGTTCGAAGTCGGCAATCCCGACTTCAATGAAGAAGTCGCGCTCGGCGTTGAGGCGACGGGGCGCATCATTCTCGACCGCTTCACCTTCACGCTGAACGGCTTTTACACGTCCTATGACGACTTCATCTTCGAACAGGTGACAGGCGAGGAAGAAGACGGGCTGCCCGTCTATCAGTTCGTCGCCGCCGACGCCGCCTTCCGCGGCTTCGAGGCGCAGGCGAAAGCTGAGCTGTTCCAGTTCGGCGACTTCGACATTCACGGCGACGCCGCGCTCGACTATGTGCGTGCGACGACGAAAGGGCAGGCGGACGACGACTTGCCGCGCATTCCGCCGCTGTCGGCGCTGATCGGGCTCGAGGCCAGTTCGGAATGGCTCAACGTTCGCGGCGAAGTTGAGTTCGCCGCAGACCAGGACGACATCGCTGATTTCGAGCTGCCGACGGAAGGCTACGCGGTCGTCAACGCGTTCGTCACGCTGCGTCCGTTCGAACGGGCGCGCGGGCTCTCGTTCCAGCTTGCAGCGTCTAACCTCACCGATGAAGACGTGCGGCTGCACACGTCGTTCCTGAAAGACATCGCGCCGCTGCCGGGGCGCAACTTCAAGTTTTCGCTCCTCGGAACGTTCTGACCTGTCTCAAGACAGAAAGCTCGCAAAGAAAAAGGCCGGCGCTTTCGGGCGCCGGCCTTTCTCATGATCGTGTGGGGCGAAGCTTACTGAAGTTTCAGATTCGCAGCCGCGGTCTTGCCGCGTTCGGTGGCGAGTTCGTAGCTAACGCGCTGACCGTCGTTGAGGCCCTGGAGTCCCGCCGCCTGAACGGCCGTGATGTGCACGAACACATCCTTGCCGCCTTCATCGGGCGTGATGAACCCAAACCCCTTGGTCGCGTTGAACCACTTCACCGTTCCGCTAGCCATCTATAGCTCCTCTCATGGCGTCGTGCGGCGCCGGGCGCGGCGCCGTTTTAGGCAACCATGTCTTGGAGTCTCTCGAAGGCAGGCCAAAGGCGTGTTTCTAGATGGTAGCCAATACAGGGTCGCGCGGAAATACAACTTCGAGACGGCGCATCCGTCAAGAAGATTTGGATTTGAATCCTGTCCTGCGCGCACGCTTTTCTGCAGGATAGGGCGCAATAAGCGCTATCTCTAAAGATGTGTTGTTATAGTTTATCAACATGAAAGCATGCCGCATAAGCGCGGCGCCGCTTCATCGACCGGCGGCGTCAAGGCGCCCCTTGCCCTCGTTGATGATTTCGTTGCCGGAAATAACGGGCTTCACGCTCGTTTCGTTGCGCAACAGGCGGGCGTTCGGGTGACGGTTGATGATGCGGTTGTTTTCGATGATCAGCGCCGCAGCGTCGCCGCCGCGCGTCAGTTCGTAGTTGATGATCGACGGATTGTCGGCGTCGGCGGATTTTATAACAGAGTTGCCGGTAAACGACACGTCGCCGCCCGCCGAAACGTCGAGGGCGTAACTCGTATGGGCGTTCGTATCGTCGAATTGCGAATTGGCGATGCGGGTGCGGCGCGCAAGGCTTTTCACATGATGGCCGATCTTGGTGCCGGAAAAGCGGCTGGCTTCGATCTCAAGGCTTTCGGAATCGTTGATGTAGATTCCGTGCGAGTAACCGTCGCCATGGCCGCTGTCGATAAACACGGAGCGTTCGATCCGTATGCGTCCCGATGGCGAACCTGTATAGAGCACGCCGTCCTCGTTGCCGATGAAGACGCAGTTGACGATGGTGAGATCGTCGCCGTCGTGGCGAATGCCGGCTCCGTTAAGATCGGGCGAGCGGGCGTTCCTGAAGGTTATGTTTTCCACGGTGAGAGATGCGCCGGGGAGGGGATTGAGCAGTCCCTTTTCGACCGGGCGCGACGAGGTCAAAACGACTTCGCCCTCGCCGACAAGATGGAGGCTGCGGCGGATTTTGAGATCGGCGATGTCGTATTCGCCGGCGGGTATGATGACGGGCTGGTTTTTCTTTGCGCTATCGATCGCCCGGACAAGCGCGGCGGCGTCGCCGTTTGCGGCTAAGGCGCTTGAGGCGGGAACCAGGGCAAGAAGAAGGGCGAGTAACGATCGGATCATAGAGCCACCTTAGCACAGCCTGACCGCCAGACCTGCAACTCAGGCGCCGGCGGCTTTCCTGAGCGCCGCCGTCAAGGTCGCAGGCGGCAGCGCGCCGGAAAAGCCGGTGCGTTCGTTGACGATGAACGTGGGCACGCCCTGAACGCCCGCCCGAGCCATCGCCGCCGCTTCGGCAAGGGTCTCCTCCCGGCTTTCGCTAGAGGCGAGGGTTCCGCGGGCGGTCGCCTCTGCCATGCCGGCGTTCGCGGCGAGGCGAACCAGCGTTTCGTCGTCCCCGAGATCGGCGCCGCCTTCCCAGTAACCTTGATAAAGCGCGAGCGCGACCGCCTCGTGAACGCCCTCGAAATGCGCGGCGCGCAGGAGGCAATGGGCTTTCAGCGTATTCGGAAGGCGTTTTGGGATCGATGGGTCGAACTCAAAGCCGGCTTCCGCCGCCGAAGCGGCGAGACGTTTGCGCGCTTCAGCCCTGAAAGCCGGGTCGGGAAAACGTTTCTCATAATACGCTTCCCGGTCGACGCCTTCCTGCGGCGTGTCGGCGCTTAGCTGATAGGCGCGAAACCGCGCGACGACCTGGTAGTCCGCTTCCAGACCGTCTTTCGCCGCCATGAAAGAACACAGACCAATATAGCACCAGGGACAAACGAAATCCGCGGCGATATCGACCAGCAGGCGCGGCGCGCTCATGCGCCGAATCCTTTCAGCCGTTCGACCGAGTCTGTGATTTCCGGAAAGTCGCGGGCGATTTCTTCGGCGAGCGCGTCTTCGAGGCCGCGATTTTCTTCGTGCACGCGGTAAAGTTTCTTGTAAGCGCTGACCGCGCCGCGACTCGCCTTGGCGATTTCTTCCGCTCGGGTCATGGCGAGCGCGTCAAGCGCCGACTTGTCTGGCGCCGCCGCATTGGCGAGGCCCCATGCCGCCGCTTCGGCGCCGGTGAAAGTCCGCGCTAAAGCTCGCGCGCGCGCCGGACGCCGATGGCGCGGGCGAGATTCTGACTCATGCCCCAGGTGGGCCTGAGGCCCCACTTCACATGCGTGTCGCCGAACTTCGTATCCGCAGTCGTCAGAATGAAGTCGCAATGCAGCGCCAGTTCGAGCGCGCCGGTGAAACAGAAACCGTGCACCTTGGCGATGACCGGAAGCGACGACTTTCTCACGACTTCGGCGGCGGCCTGCGCCGCGTCGTCGAAAGCGCTCGAAATGCGGCCCGCGACCGGGCTGGTCGATTGCAGGATCTTCAGATCGACGCCGGCGGAGAAAGCGCGGCCTTCGCCCTGAAGGATAATGACGCCGACGCTTTCATCGCGCTCAAACGATTTGATCGCCTCGATCAGCGCTTTCAGCATCTTCGGCGTGAACGCGTTGAGCGCGTCGGGCCGGTTCAACGACAGCGTCGCGACTGCGCCCTGCTGGGAAACAAGAATGGGGTCCATAACAGCTCCGGCCGGCGCGCGTTTTTGCGCACCGGCCGGCACTGTCTCCCAGCGGGTCGTCGAACTCAAGCAAGCGTCGCAGCCGGCGCCCGTCCGCCGGCCGCGACGTTAAAATCATGCTTCCTGGAATTTCTTCCAGAGCGAGCGCGAGAGGCCGGTTTTGCGCGAGAGCACGTTCCAGCATGTCTCGATATGCTTTTGCGATTTGACCAGGTTGGCGAAGTCTTTGCCTGCCGCCATTGTCGCCGACTCGTTGCCCGCTTCGACAGCTTTCGCGAGCACATCATATTGCTCGATCAGCATATCGATCGGGCGCTCTGTGGTGCCGGCGCGGCCGCAAAGGCCGGTGTCCTTGATAATGTCGGCGCGCCATTCATCGTCCGCCTTGGCGAAAGCGGACGTGTCGACGGCGTCCGCCACTTCTTCGAACGTCGCGGCTTGAGCGGAAGCGGCCAGCGCGAACGCGGCTGCTGCGGAAAGGATTGCATATTTCATCGGGGAACTCCTCGCGTGAACGCTAGGCAAATCGCACAAGCGGGCGTCGCTCGCGTATTTGCGGTCGCAGGTTAATTTGTGTACTGACTGCCCGCACGAAAAACGCTACGCCTGCCGGGAATGCCGTGCAATCGCGCTTCGGCGAACGGCGCGCAAAATGCGGCGAGGCGTGTCATCAAACTGAAACGTTGCGACGAAGCGTTTGGCGCGCGCGATCAACGGCGCGGACGCGCCGCACAGTCGAAACGCCGCTGAGGCGGCAAAGAAAAAGCGCCCCGCGAGGGGGCGCTTTACAGTTCTCTTCCCCGCCTTGTGGCCGGCGGTGGAAATCTTGCTTAGGCGGCTTTTTCTTCCGCCGGATCGCGCAGCACATAGCCGCGGCCCCAGACGGTTTCGATATAGTGCTCGCCGTGGGTTGCGGTCGCGAGTTTCTTCCTGAGCTTGCAGATGAAGACGTCGATGATCTTCAGCTCCGGCTCGTCCATGCCGCCGTAAAGATGGTTGAGGAACATTTCCTTGGTGAGGGTCGTGCCCTTGCGGAGCGAGAGGAGCTCCAGCATCTGATATTCTTTGCCCGTGAGGTGCACCCGCTGGCCGGCGACCTCGACGGTCTTGGCGTCGAGATTGACGATCAGGTCGCCCGTGGTGATGACCGACTGGGAATGACCTTTCGAGCGGCGCACGATGGCGTGAATGCGCGCGACCAGCTCGTCCTTGTGAAAGGGCTTGGTCATATAGTCGTCGGCGCCGAAGCCGAGGCCGCGGACTTTCGTCTCGATGTCGCCTTGACCCGTCAGGATGAGGATTGGCGTGTTCACCTTGGCGACGCGCAGCGACTTCAGGACGTCAAAACCGGTCATGTCCGGCAGGTTGAGGTCGAGAAGGATGATGTCGTAGTCGTAAACCTTGCCGAGATCGACCCCTTCTTCACCGAGGTCGGTGGTG
>JAVJPA010000222.1:0-1968 GCA_040216495.1 Amphiplicatus sp.
GTCGTGCGGCGCGACGACGATTACGGGCACCGACTTGTCGATGAGCGCGATGGGGCCGTGCTTCAGTTCGCCAGCGGCGTAGCCTTCGGCATGGATGTAGGAAATTTCTTTCAGCTTCAGCGCGCCTTCCATGGCGAGCGGGAAAGAGACGCCGCGGCCGATATAGAGGACGTCGCGCGCCTTGGCGATTTCCTTGGCGATCTCTTCGATGGCGTCGGACTGTTTGAGGGCCTCGGAGACGAGGCGCGGAATTTCCAGCAGCGCGCGCGCAAGGCGTTTTTCTTCCGCCGCGTCGATGCGCCCGCGCTGGCGTCCCGCGGCGAGCGCGATGGAGGCGAGCGCGGTGAGCTGGCAGGTGAAGGCCTTGGTGGACGCGACGCCGATCTCCGGTCCCGCCGCCATGGGGAAGATGACGTCCGCTTCGCGCGCGATCGAGGATTCCGGCACGTTGACCACGGCCGCAATCTTTTGTCCGTTCGCGCGCGCCTCGCGGAGCGCCGCGAGCGTGTCGGCGGTCTCGCCGGACTGCGAGACGAACAGCGCGCCGCCGCCCTTCGTATACGGAACGTTGCGGTAGCGAAGCTCGGAGGCGATGTCGATCTCGACGGGAAGCCCGGCCCAGGTCTCGAACCAGTATTTTGAAATGAGGCCGGCGTAATAGGCCGTGCCGCAGGCTGAAATGGTCAGCCGGTCGAGCGTCTTGAAATCGAACGCGCCTTCGGGGAGGCGCATCGTTTCCGTCGCCGGGTCGAGATAGCGCGACAGCGTGTGGGCGATGACTTCCGGCTGCTCGTGAATCTCTTTCGCCATGAAATGGCGGTGGCCGTCCTTGTCGACCATGGCGTCGGCGGCCGACGAGATGACTTCCTTGCGCGAGACTTTCGCGCCCGACGCATTGAACACCTCGAATCCTTCGCGCGTCAGCACCGTCCAGTCGCCTTCGTCGAGATAGGTGATGCGGTTGGAGAAGGGCGCCAGCGCATAGGCGTCCGAGCCGAGGTACATTTCGCCGTCGCCGCGCCCGATGGCGAGCGGGCTGCCGCGGCGCGCGCCCATCAGGAGGTTGTCTTCGCCGACGACGAGCACCGCGAGCGCGAACGCGCCCCTCAGCCGGCCCAGCGCTTTGGCGAAGGCGTCCTTGGGAGAAAGATTGCCGGCGTCGAGATAGGCCGTGATGAGCTGGGCGACGACTTCGGTGTCGGTCTCGGAGGAAAATTCATAACCCTTGTCGATCAGCTCGCGGCGCAGTTCCGCGAAATTCTCGATGATGCCGTTATGGACAAGGGCGAGACGTGCGGTGGCGTGCGGGTGCGCGTTGCCTTCGGTTGCGGCGCCATGCGTCGCCCAGCGGGTGTGACCGATGCCGGCGGCGCCGGGGAGGGGATTGGTCGAGAGCACGCTTTCGAGCGCGGCGAGTTTGCCGGGCGCGCGGCGGCGGTCGAGGCGGCCATGCTCCAGCGTTGCGACGCCGGCCGAGTCGTAGCCGCGATATTCAAGACGTTTGAGCCCGGTCAGGATCGCCGGCGCGACATCGCCTTTCCCCAGTATGCCGATAATGCCGCACATGCCGAAATGCTCCTCTTCTCTCCCGCCGCTTGTAGCCCAAGCGGCGTAACGAATGGAATTGCTTTGAGTGTTAAGCAGGAATTAGGCCGCAGAACGTCGTTAACGGGGCGGTTTCCCATCCGTCCCACGCCGCGCAAAAGACCGCGGGCAAACTTATCCCCGTGTTTTGCGGCGGCCTTATCCTTCTTGCGAGAGGCGGAAAATCCGTCTTCGGGAATGGGTAAGGAAAATGGGACCGACCAGGAGGAGGTTGTTAAGGAGAGCGGATGGCGGTTCGGCCGGGACGGGCGGGCTTCCGTTTCCCGGAGTTTGCGTTTCGCGCGAAAGTTCGCTGCGCGCCGCGCCGGCGCTGAATGAGCGACACGTCCGAACTGGAATTTCGCGCGAAAGAAGCGCCACGAC
>JAVJPA010000223.1:0-2642 GCA_040216495.1 Amphiplicatus sp.
CCGCGAAGCGGGCCGTCGAAGCGGCGACGTTCGCCGTCGATGCGGTCGAAGCGAAACCGGCCAGACGCAACCCGCCGCCGCCTTTCACCACCTCGACCTTGCAACAGGAAGCCGCGCGCAAGCTCGGCTTCAACGCGCAGCGCACCATGCGCACCGCGCAGCGTCTTTATGAAGGCGTCGATATCGGCGGCGAGACGACGGGCCTTATCACCTACATGCGGACCGACGGCGTCGACATGGCGGGCGAGGCCATCGGCGAAGCGCGCCGCGTCATCGGCGGCGAATTCGGCCCGACTTACGTTCCCGACAGTCCCCGCGTCTACAAGACCAAGGCGAAGAACGCGCAGGAAGCGCATGAATGCATCCGCCCCACTTCGTTCGCCCGCGCGCCCGGCAAGATCCGCGGCCTGGACGACGACCAGCACCGGCTTTACGAGCTGATCTGGAAGCGCGCCATGGCCTGTCAGATGGAATCGGCGCGGCTTGAAAACACGACCATCGATCTTCTGTCTGCGGACAAAAAGACCGGTCTCAGGGCCACCGGCTCCGTGATCCTTTTCGACGGCTTTTTGACGCTCTACGAAGAGGGCCGCGACGACAACGACAGCGAAGACGGCGAAGGCGTGCTGCCGAAAGTCCGTCAGGGCGCAAAAGCCGAGGCGAGCGACGCCAAGGCCGATCAACATTTCACGCAGGCGCCGCCGCGTTTTTCCGAAGCTTCCCTCGTCAAGCGCCTCGAAGAACTCGGCATCGGCCGGCCCTCCACCTACGCCTCGATCCTGACGACCTTGCGCGACCGCGGCTATGTGACGATGGACAAGAACCGGTTCATCCCGGATTCGAAAGGCCGCATCGTCACGGCGTTTCTCGAAAACTTCTTCCGCCGCTACGTCGAATACGATTTCACGGCGAACCTTGAAGAAACGCTCGACAAGATTTCCGCCGGCGAGGCCGACTGGAAAGAATTCCTGCGCGACTTCTGGAAACTCTTCCACGCGCAGGTCAAGGATATCGGCGAGCTGCGCATCACCGAAGTGCTCGACGCGCTCAACGTGTCGCTGGCGCCGCTGATCTTTCCGCCGAAGGAGGACGGGTCCGACCCGCGCCTTTGCCCGAACTGCGGCAACGGACAGCTCTCGCTGAAGACCGGCAAGTTCGGCGCCTTTATCGGCTGCTCGAATTATCCCGAGTGCAATTTCACCCGCCAGCTCTCCGCCTCCCCCGACGGCGAGGGCGCGAGCGACAAGGTGCTCGGCGCCGATCCCGAGACCGGCCTCGACGTGTGGCTGAAGATCGGCCGCTTCGGGCCTTACGTGCAGCTTGGCGAACCGGAAAAGGGCTCAGACGAAAAGCCCAAGCGCTCCGGCCTGCCGAAGACCTGGAAAGTCGAGGATCTCGATCTTGAAAAGGCGCTGCTGCTGCTGACCCTGCCGCGCGTCATCGGCCCGCACCCGGAAGACGGGGAACCGATAGAGGCCAATCTCGGCCGCTTCGGGCCGTATGTGAAACACGGCAAGACCTACGCGAACATCCCGTCCGTAGACGAATTGTTTGAGATCGGCCTCAACCGCGCCGTGACGCTGATCGCCGAAAAGCGCGCCAACCCTCGCGGCCAGCGCGGCGGCGGCGCGGGCGCGAAACCCCTGCGCGAGCTCGGCGCCCACCCGGAAAATGGCGACTCGATCAACATCATGGACGGCCGCTACGGCCCCTACATCAAGAACGGCAAGACCAACGCAACGCTCCCCGCCGGAACCGATCCCGCGAGCGTGACGCTCGAAGAAGCCCTCGCCCTCGTCGCCGCCAAGGAGAAGAAGGGCGGCAAGAAGCCGGCCAAAAAGAAGGCGGTGAAGAAGGCCGCGGCCAAGAAGGCGCCCGTGAAAAAAGCGGCCAAGAAAACCGCCAAGAAGACGACGAAGAAAAAAGCGGCGGCGAAGTAAGCTGGAACCTATTCAAGCTCGGCAAGTCACTCTCCCGCATGCGGGAGAGTGAAGAAGATTTGCCTACCCGCAAATCGCGCCGCCCTATTCTTTCAGCAACGCCGCCGGCACCGGATTGTCCGGCGTTTCCGCCTGCCAGAAGATCGTGACGACCCGCCAGCTTCCCTCGTGCTTCATCAGCTGGAAGGAGTTGACCCCGCGCATGAAGGGTTCGGCGTCATCCGCCTTGCGTTTGGCCTCATAGGCGCTGAACACTTGCGCGATGTCGCCATACTGATCGACCTTGCGGCCGATCTCGCTTTCGAAAAAGCCGTTCTGTTCGAGACCGGCGCCGGCCTTGTCGATGTAATCCTGCGGCGACCAGACGACGGCGCCGCCCGGCGCCTTCGCCGAACGCGGGATCAGCCGCGCGCCATCGATGAACAGCGAGCGGAAGCGGTCCCAGTCGCGCGCCTCGCCCGCCGGTCCGGATATCACGTCGTAGACGGCGTTCATGATCGAATCGATGGACTCGACATCGGCGGCGTTGGCGGCCGGCGCCTCGGCGCGGGCGGGCGCGGCGAAAGCGAAGAGAATGAAAGCAGCGGCGGCGCCGCGCTGGAGCATGGTCAGGCGTTTGTTCATCCGGGCCTCCCGATTGTTAATTGCGCAAACTGTGCCGCGTCGCGCGTCCGTTAACAAGTTCCCCGAACAAGTTGCCGG
>JAVJPA010000224.1:0-9546 GCA_040216495.1 Amphiplicatus sp.
TCAGCGCCGCCGCCCGCAGTATAAGGCTCTTGATTACGACGCCTTTCCCATCGCTCATGCGCGTTCTCCCGTAAAAAATCATCGGCTTCATACAGCGGCCTCACGAAGACGGCTGCGTTGCACTTGGCGGTCGTGGAACGACGCGCCCGCGCCGGCGAGCGCCAGCAAGACAATGGCGAATATGGCGAGCGGAGTCCTTCCTTCAGTATCGAGCACAGCCAGCACGCCCATGACGACTCCGCTCACGGCAAGCGCGCCGGCGACAATGGCGCCGGCTTCGCCAGCCGGCTTTTTCCCCACCCGCCGCGCCGCTTCGCTTCTGAACGCGTCGATCTTCAGCGCGCCTTTGGCTGTCGCGGGCGACAAGAAGTGCATCCCCGTCAATACGAGAATAGGAGACACCAGTCCGACCACCAGGTCAGTCTCGCGCGGATTGGCCTGAGCCCACGCTGCAAGGCCTTTGAACGCGCCTTCTGCAAACGGACCTGAAGGCGCCAGTCCGATTTTGAAGAAGACGCCCAGCGCAATAGCGACGCCGAGCGTGATCCACACCGCATTCGCATCGATCCGACGGCTGAACAGACCGAAAACGCTTGGCGCAACGAGCGGCCCGACAATGAAACTGGTGGCGACGACGATCACTTTTTCAGCGCCGCCCATGGCAGGCACAGCAACCGCGATCGAAATCACGAATGCTCCAAGAAGCAATGTGAAAACGCGCCCGACCCACACCGCCCTGATCGCCGCGCCGCCCAATTTTTCAATGCGTTGGGCGAACGGCTCCGTCAACGCGCCAGCGAAAACATTGATCTCGGAAGAAACCTTGCTCGCTGTCGCGGAAAACATAGCGGCCATAAGCAAGCCCAGCATGCCCGCGGGCAATACGCTCTGCGCACCAAGAATGTAGGCTTGTTCCGGCGGCGCGCTTGGATCAATCATCCGATACATCAACGGCGGCGCGAGCCAGAGCAGCGGACTGACGAGGTACAAAACTCCAAACAGATAGGCGCTTCTGCGAGCGTCGCGCGGGCTTGTCACGCTGATGAAGCGCTGAGCGAACGCCCAATCCGCCCCGATCTTGAAGACATGAATTGCCGTCCACCCAATCAGGAAAAGCCAGCCATAGCCGCCGCCCACGGGCGAAAAGAATCCGGCTGGGGCGCCCTCAAAAATATCGCCCGCACCGCCGGCCGCGCCGAACATCATCGGCAAAAGAAACAGAACGGCCAGATTCAACACAATGAACTGAACAACGTCGGTAATCAGCACCGCCCATAATCCCCCCGCCATCGTATAGCAGACAATCACTGCCCCGAAGATAATGCTCATCCAGAAAACCGAGAGATTTCCTGTTTCTGGATTGCGAAAAAAATTATCCTCCGGAAGCGGCACAAGGGCGACAAAAAGAATGCTGAGCGCGTAGAGCGATGTAGCCGAACCGGTCAGGCGGAAGAACATCATCACAGAAATGTAGACTCGGAGAGCGGCCTTTCCGAACCGCGCCTCGACATATTGCGCTGGGGTGCGGATTCCCATTTCCGCCCATTTTCCTGCGATCGTCCACCCGACGATGATGGCCGCGATTCCGTAGGTGAAGTTGATGAACACGGCGACCAAGCCGTACTTGTAAGCAATGCCGCCCCAGACGACGAACGTTCCCGCAGAGAACATCGTCATGAAACTGCTCAACCCGGCTACCCACCACGGCGATTGCCCTCCAGCGGTGAACATGGCCGACATGTTCGTGTTTCGAAAAGCGTAGAAGACGCCGATGCCAAGCATTCCCGCCAGATAAAGCGCCAGAACAACGTAGTCGGACAATAGCATGGCGATTCCTCAGATTATTTTTGTTGCTATAATCGCAATAACATCCCAACCGTCTCATTGCAACCTGCTGGAAACAGAGTTTTGCGGTCGAACAGCACAGATCCTTTCGCAGCGAGCCGCGATTGCATTTCACTCTATGAATGACAGGGCTGATCGTCCGCCGGGTCGCGCGGCTAGACGCCGACGCGCGACGCGCGCGGCGGGACGCTATCGGATTGAGGCGCCAGGCCGCCAGCGTCGATCTTTTCCGCGACTTCGCGCAGAGCCTCGACAATATGTTTCGTCGTGTTGTCGGGAATCCACCCGGACACCCCGACCGCTGCATGGGCGGGCTCTCCTACCGTTACCGCGACGGTGTGTTGATCGCGGTCAGGATAGACAAGCACGCGCGCATAGCCCTTCGAACGAATTTCACGCAACTTGGCATGCAACGCCGTAACATTGGCGAAACCGGGGATTTCGCGCCCCCTGTATAGCTCGTTGACTTCCTCGACGGGCGCCTTGGCCATAAGCGCAAGGCCTATGCCGCCTTTCGTCGCAGGGAAAAGCCCTATCCGCCCTAGTGCGTCTACGGACGACATGCCCGGAAGGGCGTGATAAAGATAGCTCACATTGTCGCGCCACAAAACGCCAAGGGCGACCGTGTGGTTAAACCTGCGCAGCGACTCGAGCGCCGGCAACGCGCTTCGCATTAACCCGGAGGCGAAGAGACTGTGCGCCGCCAGAACATGCATTCCCGGCCCGGCGGTGTATTTTCTGTCGGGCGTTTGTCGCGCGATGCCGATATAGGCGAGCGTCTTCAGCAACCGGTTGACGCGGGTGGATTCAAAACCGAGCTGGCGGGCAAGCTCCCGTCCCCCTATCGGCCTGTCGGAAGTCGACAGGGCGTGCAGGGTGGCGATTCCGTCCATCAGACTTTGATTGGGTTGGGCGTTCGGTTTTTTCTTGGTCATTGCGCCGCCAACTTACGGTGAGCCCTTAGCTGACAAGTTCTGCTTTTTTCCATATTTCGTCGCCAGGCTCAACGCCGTGTCCGGTCCCTGTGGGGACCGTATAAGCGCCGTTTTCGCATTTGAGGACGCCATTCATCAACGGAGCGATCCGGTCAAATATAGAATGCTGATATTCATGTGCAATAATTCGCGGCGCGGCGCTAGCCGCATGAAGGCTGGCGGCGAGAAATATACCGACGCCGATCGTTGCGTGAGGCGCAATAGGCAGGTGAACCGATTGCGCCAAATGGGTGATGCGCTTGAATTGCGTCACGCCCGTATGCGCCATTTCCGGCTGAACCACAGCTACAGCGCGACTGTTCAGACGGGGCAAAGCATCATGGACAGTACGCCACTCCTCTCCCGCCGCAATCGGAATTGAGGATCGCTGGGCGACCTCGGCAAGACCGGCCACATCTTCCGGCTTGACCGGCGCTTCGACAAAAGCCGGGCGATAAGGCTCCAGGCGCCGGATCAGGTCTATCGCTTCCGGAGCCGTGAACATCCAATGCAGGTCAGCCATGATGCTTGCATCGGAGCCAAGCGCCTCTCTTAGAGCCGCCATTTCCGTGACAATTCCCTGATGGCTGACAACGGCGGCGAACTTGACCGCTGAAAATCCTTGCGCGAGCCAGCGCTGGGCCATCGCGACGCGATCCTCCAGCTTTTCCGCCGGCAACCCGGAGACGTAAGCGGGGACAGTCTGCCGGCGCGCGCCGCCAAGGAGGGCGTGAAGCGGCAAGCCGGTCGCCTTGCCTGCAATATCCCACAGCCCGATATCGATCGCGGCGATCGCGTCCAGATAAAAGCCCCCAAAGAATCCGCGCACGCGCATTAAATCATACAACTCGTCCCAGATCGCCTCCGCTTCCATCGGGTTGCGGCCTAGCACGACAGGCGCAAGAAGATCGTTGATGATTTCGCAAACGGCGCGCGGCGCGCAGATGCCGTAGGTTTCTCCGTACCCGACCAGCCCTCCGTGCGTTTCAATCCGCACAATGACGGACCGATCGACGGTCGGATAGATCGTGCCATTGCCCCGGCGGACAATATAGCCCCGCGAATTGACCGTCTCCCCCGGCGCCAAAGGCCCAAGATAAGGCGTGTCGCGTTCTAGCGTGACAATGAAGGTTTCGATGCGTTTTACAGAATCTGTCACGCGGATCATCCGGTCGCGGCGTCCATCTTCTGCTTGGCGACGGTCGGCGCCAAGTCGGAAATCCTGCTCAGCATTTCCTCAACTTCTTTAAGGTCCGCCGCATCCAGTTCAGGACCGCGCGCGCGGGTGAACGGATGGTTGATAAGGCCGCGCCGGAACAGCACTTCCTTGGTCAGACGCCACCGAAACACCGCCTGCATGTTAAGCAGGGGCAGAGCGCGGTCGAACAAGTCGCGGGCCAAAACGCGATTTCCTGCGGCATGAGCGCGATACATTTTGACGTGAATTTCGGCGACCTCGCAAGCGGGCAAAGTTCCAGAAGCGCCGCGGTTGAGTTCGTCAATCACATACCTTCCGCCCGCCCCGCCGAAGACGCCTTTTAACGACTCTCCGCACTCGCCGAGTATCGCGGAGATTCGCTGCCCGCAGGGCGGCGTCTCTTCCTTCACGAAGGCAATCGCATCGACGTCGCGCGCGATATCGCAAATCGCGTCCACATCTAGCGCAGTCCCCATCGGTCGCGGCGCATTCTGCATCATGATCGAAAGACCAGCGGAGGATCCGACCCGGTTGAAAAACGCGGCGATCGCCTGCCTGTCGTCGCCAAGCGAATGGGGCGACAAGATCATCGCGGCGCACGCGCCCGCTTTCGCGCCCTGTGAGGCGTACTCCAGGATTTCATCCTGATTCTGGGCCGATGCTCCGACAATGAATGGGACGCGGCCGGCGACCCATTCCCCGACGAGCGCGACAAGCTCTGCGCGCTCCTTCCGGGTAAGATACTCGTACTCGCTCGCAAGACCCGGGAAAACCACGCCGTCGACGCCGGCGTCCAGCACATACTCGAGTACGGCGCGCACGCCCTCCTTATCGATCTCGCCGTCCTTGTGAAAGACAGTCGGCAGTACGGGCAAGACGCCACGAAGCATGATGGTTTTCATTTTTAACGACGCCTTGTTTCGCCAGTTTCGAATACGCCCGACATTGCGGCCTTGACCAAAATCTCAGCATCAGACCGAGTTACTTGTTGCTTTAATAGCGCCATTCCTCAATCACCACAAGGATCAACTCTCATGCGCCGTTTCCAGACGGCGCCTAGTCTGCGGCATTCAGAAGCAACCTTTGTCGGGCGCTGCTTGCCCCGGAAACGGGCCGGCCAGGGCCGCCGAGCCGTTTCCGGGGCGCGCGGAGGGCGCCGCCCGTCCCAATGGGACGGGTGACTGGTCGGGAGTTACAACCTGCCCCTCAACCCGAAAATCACGCGGCGGTCGTTAAGCGACACGGACTGGAGCGATTCCTCGAACGTGCCGTACAACCGCTGCTCCGTACGAAGAACGTTTATAAAATCCAGATCGAGCGTGAAATGATCGTTGATGTCGTAGCTCACCGAAGCGTCCAGCGAGGATGAAGCGTCCTGGAATACCCCGGAGAAGCTCACAGTATTCAGGAAGTCGGTCCTGTAATTATACGCAGCCCGGACATTGAGGCCGTATTTGTCGTAATAGAAAATGGTATTGACGTTGTGCTTAGAAAGCCCCTCCAGCGGCAGACCGGAGGAAGTGCCGCTGCGAATATCCTGGGTCGGCGAACTGCTGTCGATGAAGGCGTAATTCAAGAGCAGCCCGAAACCGTCGAACGGGCTCGGCAGGAAGGTGAAGGGGCGCTGCGCCGCGAACTCGACGCCCTTAACCTTGCCGCCTTCGCCGTTGATCTCCGTGTTGATCGTGATCTGACCAAGAGACTCAAGCCCCGGGGCCACAGCGAATTTCGAAGACGTCGTCACGAACGAAGCGACGTCCTTGTAGAATAGCGCGACCGTCACCGCAGCGCCGTCGTCGCCGTACCACTCAAGCGACATATCGAACTGCGTTGCACGGAACGGGTCGAGCGTAGGGTTGCCGCCTGTTGCAATCGTGCCTTCCGTATTGACGCTGACCGCCGGCGTCAGGCTGCCGGTATTCGGCCGCGCCATGATTTTGGCCGCGCCGAGGCGAAGCTTCACCTGATCCGAAAGCGAGAAGGTGATGATCCCGCTCGGCAACACGTCGGTGTAACTGCGCTCGGCGATAGTGAGCTGCAGCGCGCCCCCTACTTCCGATAGGCCTTCGGAGCGCTGATCAGTGCGCACCACGCGAACGCCGCCATTTCCGGAAAATGGAAGGCCGAACATCTCGCCTTCGAAATTCGCCTTAAAGTAGCCGGCGAATGTGTCCTCATTCAGAATGAAGGACGCGGCGACATCGTCCGAAACGAGGGGGCATGAGCCGAAAGACGAACAAAGTCCGTTTGTCGGCACGCCTTCGTTGAATGTGCCGATCCAGGTGCGCGGAAAGCCTTCAGCGCGTCCGGGGAAGAGGCCCGGGATCTCGACGATGCCGACATATTGAGCGATCGCAGGATCATCAGCCGGCGTTCCCGGGCTGAAGCGGGGGTTGAGGCTTTGAGAACTCGGATCGACTTCAATCGTCGAATACCTGACCCCGGTTTCAAGGCTGACGATCGGCCACATATCGACCTCGTAGTCGATATCGAAACGCCCCGTCAGTTCGTCCGTATTCCGCTTCCTTACGCGGTCGAACACGTTCGAGATATTATACTGGGACAGGTCAAAAATGTCCGCGCCATTGAGCGTGGACGGCAATATGAGCGAAGGCAGGTCATCGGTCCTGAAATCGAAGGAGACGTCTACGAAGTCGTTAGACCGGACACGGATGAACTGCTGCCTGATATCGGCCGACGCCTTTGCGAGCGAGGCTTCGCCAGATAAAGTGAGTCGTCCCGATGTCCACTTGCCGCCAACGGCGCCGGACAGCGACTGGAACACGTTGTCCGGATTAGTGTTGACGTTGCCCTCTAGCTGCTGGGCGAGCGTACCCGCGAGCAGTGAGTCGTTTTCGGAGAAAAAGTAGTCGCTGTAGTCAGCGGCGTTGCCTGAAGTGCCGACAGCGAACCATTGGCGCATTTCATTGGAGAACTGGCGCGCGTAAAGCACGTCAGCATACGTAGAAAGCGAATCCGTCGGCTCCCACTGAATGGTCGCGCTGCCGCCAAGACGGCGGCGAAGCGCCTCAGTGCGCTGGAAGCGAAGGTCGCGGATACGGAATGACGGCACGCCGTCTCCGTTCGGGTCGGCGAATGCGACCTGAGCCGGATTGGAGCCGTTACCGGCGCTAATCGGGATCCAGCCGTTGAAACTGAAAAACCTGTCCTCCGCGACTTGTCTCTCATCGACGCTGAAGTTTACGAGAACGCCGAACGTGTCGTTAGCGAAAGTGTTAGAGATCAGACCGGACGCGCCGTAGCCGAGCTTCTTAGAGAGATCCGCGTAACTACCCTCGACGCTGCCGGCCACTTGCAGACCGGGCTTGTCCAGGGGCTTCCGCGTAATGATGTTTACGGTCCCGCCCTGCGAGCCTTCGATCTGATCCGCGGACAAGAGCTTGAAGACTTCGATGCGGCCGACAAGTTCGGAGGGAATGATGCCCAGCAGGCTCTGCTGGCCGTCGTCCCGGCTGGCGTCGGAGGAGCGGCCATTGAATTCGCTCAGCGTACGGCCGTTAATTTCATACCGGTTCTGCGAAAAGCCGCGAATATCGACCGAATCGCCCTCGCCTGCGCCGGAACGGCGAATCTGAACGCCGGAAACGCGCTGCAGCGAATCGGCGATGTTCTGGTCAGCCAAAGCGCCGATGTCCTCGGCTGAAATGGCGTCGACGATCTGGGGCGAATTACGCTTTGCGGCGGCCGCGTCTTCAAGGCTTTTCTTGATGCCGCGAACGACGATTTCGTCGCTCGCCTCATCGGAGGTTTGCGCAAAGGCGCCGATTGGCGCCATCGCAACCGCAACAACGCTCGCGGTGAGCAACAATGAAACTCGTTTGATTCCAGCCACTTGTTCCCTCCCAGGGCGGCGAGCCAACTTTGCGTCGGCTCTTATTGTCGCAGATCTAACATTGTAGCGCTTTAATAGCAACATTTTTTTGTTGCTTTTTTAGCATCTTCTTGGCGCAAAGGCTTGACTGCGCAGCCCTTCCGCTCACTGCGAGCCGACGAAAGGGCTGCCGCCGCACGAAGGGGACGTCATTCTTTTTCGATAACTTCCGCAAGCAGCGTTTCGTCAAACTCGATGCCGAGGCCAGGCCCTTCGGGCACATGCGCGTAGCCCGGCTCAAACTTTATGGGCGTCTTCAACAGGACGTTGCCCCGGGATTGATCGATAGACTGAGCGCTGTGGATATTGCCGCCCTCGACCATGACGGCGTTAGGCGTCGCCACCGAAAGGTGCAACGATGCGGCGACGTAAGGGGGAAAACCGGAACTGACATGAGGCGACCAGATGACGCCGAAAGCGTCAGCCATATCCGCAATGCGCTTGCATTCCGTAATGCCCCCCGCGCGTCCGACATCCGGATTGATGACGTCGGCCCCATTCTTGGCGAACAGATCGCGGAACTGGAATCGCGTTCCATAGGTCTCGCCGACGCATACAGCGGTGTCCAGCGCTTCAGCGAGGATCGGGTACTTGTCGACGTCTTCAGGAATAAGCGCATCTTCAAACCAGCCGATATTGCCGAGCTTGTCCAGCTCTCGTCCGATCTCGATCGCTTCGTGCAATTTGAAGGCCCCGAGAGAGTCGATGAAAACTTGCCCTTTGTCGCCAACCGCCTGCGATAGCCCCGCGATGCGATCAATGTCGCCAGAGCCGGCGCCTTTGAAGAAGCCGGTTTTGACGGCGGCGAACCCTTCCTTCATCGCCGTTCTCGCCTCGCCGGGCTCGCGCACCGCCTTGTAAGTAGGAATCCGGTCGCGGAATTTCCCTCCCAGAAGCTGGTACACTGGCGTATTCAGGTGCTTGCCCAGTATGTCCCAAAGCGCGATATCGACGCCTGAAAGCGCCTCGCTGAAAAACCCGGCGGAACTAAAGCCGCGCATGCGCTGGGTGGAATACATTCTTTCCCACAGAGGAAGTATATCCAGCGCGTTCTGACCAATGAGGACGGGCGCGAGCAAATGCGATACTACTTGCCGGTGAACCGTCGGCGCCGCGGGCGCGTGCGCCTCTCCCCAGCCTATCAAGCCTTTGTCTGTCTCAATCCTGACGAGCAATGTCTGCATGCGGCCGAAAAACCTGGACGGCGTCGCGTGATCCAGACGCCCGCCGAGCCCGACCGCTTCGCGCACCGTACCGATAGGCGGCATGTCAATGCGCTTATCCACAGGCGGCTCGCCTCCGGGCACGCGAATGACGTAAGACTGAACGTCTACGATTTTTTGCTGGCGCCCCGCCGTCATATCGCGAACCGCTTCTTGCGCCGAGCCCTTGGCAACTGAAGCTGCAGAAAGCACAGGCGCAACAGCGCCCGCCGACAGTAAAGTTCTTCTAGACAACATTTGCATCGTTCCTTGATGTTGCAGTTTGGCCATCACTCACTTGACCGGCGAAGTTTTTCTCGATTCCAAATCGTCAGCCGCGAGATGTCTCGCTCCCGCTTGGTCAGCAGCGCCGCCGCTAGAAACCCGATGACGAACACGCCGAAGTTGACAAAAATAGACGTGTAATACAGATCG
>JAVJPA010000225.1:0-3115 GCA_040216495.1 Amphiplicatus sp.
GACTGCGGGGAAACGGTATGCGGTTGAGAACAGTAGCGTGTCTGGCGGGTCTGATCGGCGGACTTGGCGTCTTTTCCCCTTCCCTCGCCCAGCAGAATATCGATGAGCCCCGACTCGACCCCTTCTTCGGCAAGGCGTACCGCGAGCAGAAAGAACCGGACTTCGTCACTAATGACGACGAGTTCGACAATGAGCGCTGGACGCCGCTGCGCGGCATGGTCGGCATCCTCACCTTCATGGCGCCGGAAACCACCAATCTCAGCGTCGGTGTCGGCCCTGTCGTTAAGCCGGACTATTTCGGCTCCAACGACTATGAAATCAACGCCGATCCGCAAGCCTATGTGAAGTTCAGGAACTTCCTGTTCCTCGACGATGACGGCGCCGACTTCGCGCTTTTCGGGTTTTCGCGCTTCAGCTTCGGCCCGACGATCCGCATCGTCGGCGACCGCGAGGAGAAGGACAATCCCGCGCTGCAGGGCCTCGGCGATGTCGGCATGACGTTCGAATTCGGCGGGTTCGCAGCGACGACCCTGTTCAACCGGTACTCGATCCGCTTCAAGGCGCGCCACGGCCTGAAAACCGGCCATCGCGGGACGATCGTCGACGGGTCGACCACAGCGCTGTTGTTCCGCTACGGCTGGCTTTCAACATCGGTCACGGCGCAGGCGAGCTGGGTCGGCAACCGCTACGCCGACGCTTATTTCACCGTAACGCCGGAACAGTCGCTCGCCTCCGGCCTTCCCGTTTACGACGCCAAGGCGGGCTTCCGCGACATCGGCGGCAGCTTCAACGCCTATATCAACATCCGCGACCGCTGGTCGCTGAATCCGTATTTCACCTACAACTACATTTTCGACGAGTTCGCCGACACGCCGATCATCGCGCTCGAAGGCGATCGCCACCAATATCGCGCCGGCTTCCACCTGATGCGCGAATTCACGTTCAAGATGCGGGACTAGCGGCGACCAAGAAAAAGGCTGCGGCCCGCTAGCCGCAGCCCTCTCAACCAATCAAACCGCTTACGACGGCTTTCTGAACTTCAAGGTCATGCGGTCGGACTCGCCGATCGCCTCCATCTGCGCCTTCAGCTCGGCGTTGTCGGCGCTTGTCGCGAGCGCCGGCGGCAGGCGCCACACGAACTCTTCTTCCGTCGGCTGATCGTTCGGGTTGGCGTTGATCTCGCTCGTATCAACCAGCTCAAATCCGGCGGCCTCGAACGCAGCGATCACCTGATCCTGCTTCATATAGCCGTTGTCGCCGGCAGCCCATGCGTCGGAGTTTGCCGCCGGCCCGCGATGCTGGACGACGCCGACGATGCCGCCGGGCTTCAGCACATCCATCGTATCCTTGAGCGCGGCGGTCATGTATCCGCCCTGCCCTTCAAACCGGTTGAAGTGATGCAGCGCGCGAACCATCAGGACAGCGTCGGCCGTTCCTTTCATCTCTTCAGGAAGCGCCCCGTACACGAACGCCGAAACTTTAGCGGAATCGGCGGAGCGCCAGGCTTCAGCTTCGCTGGTCCATATCGTCGCCCAGTTCTTCTGTTCTTCCGGGTTCGGCGCATAATCGCCGAACAGCGCCCACATATCGAGCGCATAGTCGGCGCCGATCACCTCGCCGTCCGACCCGAGGTAAGGCAGCAGGATCTTGGTGTACCATCCGCCGCCCGGCAGCACCTCGACGACAGTCATGCCCGGCTCGACGCCGAAGAATTGCAGCGTTTCTTTCGGATGGCGCCATTCATAACGCGCCTTGGCCTCGTCCGACTGAGAAGCGAGCGCAGCGTCCAGGCTTTCTTCGGCGCTCATGGCGATTATTTCAGGCTCCGGCTCCGGCGCCGGCGCCGTTACGTCGGTCTTCGTTTCAACCGCCGCAGGCGCGCTCGCATCGTCAGCAGACTGCTGCGAACACGCAAAAAGAGCCAACGCCGCAGCGCCGGTTAGGAAGTGCTTGATCATGGTGAATGCCCCTTTGCCTCTTCAGGCGTTTTGCTTGCGCAGCTTAACCGCGCCCAAGGGCCAGAATCGCATATTTCGCCCGCCGTCTAAAGGGCGTGCGTATGAGCGAAACGACGAAGCGTTGCTTAATTTTTGGCAAGGCCGCGCGAGCGCCTAATGCATCGCCTTGACGATCGACTCGCACATCTTTTTTGCATCGCCAAACAGCATCATCGTGTTGTCGCGGAAAAAGAGCTCGTTCTGGACGCCCGCATAGCCCGACGCCATCGACCGCTTGATGAACAGCACCGTGCCGGCGAGTTCGACGTCGAGCACCGGCATGCCGTAGATCGGCGAAGTCTTGTCGGTCTTCGCCGCCGGGTTGGTCACGTCGTTCGCGCCGATGACGAACGCGACATCGGCGCCGCGGAATTCCGAGTTGATGTCTTCGAGCTCGAAGACTTCGTCGTACGGAACCTGCGCTTCGGCGAGCAGCACGTTCATGTGCCCCGGCATCCTCCCGGCGACCGGATGGATCGCGTACTTCACTTCGACGCCTTTTTTCTTCAGGCCGTCCGCCATTTCTTTCAGCGCATGCTGAGCCTGCGACACCGCCTTGCCGTAACCCGGCACGATAATGACTTTCGAAGCGTTGCTCATGACGAACGCCGCGTCCTCAGCGGAGCCCTGCTTGACGGGACGGTCGTCCGCCCCGCCGCCGGCGCCGCCCGCCGCATCCTCGCCGCCGAAGCCGCCAAGAATGACCGAGATGAACGAGCGGTTCATACCCTTGCACATGATGTAGGAAAGGATCGCGCCCGACGAGCCGACCAGCGCGCCAGTGATGATCAGCGCCTTGTTCTCGCGGGTGAAGCCGATGCACGCCGCCTCGCACCCCGAGTAGGAGTTGAGCATGGAGATCACGACCGGCATGTCGGCGCCGCCGATCGGCACGATCACCTTTTCCGGCTCGATCATCGCCTTCCTGAAACTCAACGGGAACATGTCCGGCAAGCCGATCATCCTGCCGGCGCGCCATATCATCAACATTGCGCTGGCTGCTGCGATCGTCATCTTTATCGGCATGCTGCTGACCGGCGAGCAGTCGAACACGACCTTCCTGCTGCTGACTCTTGCGGCGTTCATTCTGGGCTTCCTGCTGATCGTGCCGATCGGCG
>JAVJPA010000226.1:0-4183 GCA_040216495.1 Amphiplicatus sp.
TCACCGATGCGGCGTCGTTGCTGCTCGACGGCATCGACGAGGATACGGTCGATTTCCGTGACACCTATGACTCGCTCGGCTCGGAGCCCGTCGTTCTTCCCGCCGCATTTCCGAACCTGCTCGCCAACGGCGCCTCCGGCATCGCGGTCGGCATGGCGACGTCGATCCCGCCGCACAATGTCGCCGAACTGATCGACGCATCGCTGCATCTCATCAAGACGCCGAACGCGCAGACCGCCACGCTGTTGAAATACGTAAAGGGACCGGACTTCCCCACCGGCGGCGTATGCATTGAAACGCCCGAAGCGATGGAAGAAGCTTATGCGACAGGGCGCGGCGGCTTCCGCGTGCGCGCCAAGTGGCAGGTCGAGGATCTCGGGCGCGGACGCTATCAGGTGATCGTCACCGAGATTCCCTATCAGGTGCAGAAGTCGAAGCTGATCGAGAAGATCGCCGAACTGATGCAGACGAAAAAGCTGCCGCTGCTTGGCGACGTGCGCGACGAGAGCGCGGAGGATATCCGCCTCGTGCTCGAACCGCGCGCGGGGACGGTCGATCCGGCGCTGTTCATGGAGACGATGTTCCGCGCGACAGAACTTGAATCGCGATTTTCGATGAACATGAACGTGCTCGGGGCCGACGGCGCCCCGCGCGTCATGGGCTTACGCGACGCGCTGCGCGCTTATCTCGACCATCGCAAGGAAGTGCTGGTCCGGCGCACTAATTTCCGCCTCGCGGCGATCGCCAAGCGCCTTGAAATTCTCGACGGGTTCCTCGTCGCCTATCTCAATCTCGACGAGGTGATCCGCATCATCCGTTACGAGGACGATCCGAAAGCCGAATTGATGAAAGCCTTCAAGCTTTCGGACGTTCAGGCCGAGGCGATCCTCAACATGCGCCTGCGCTCGTTGCGCAAGCTTGAAGAGATGGAGATCAAGGGCGAGCATTCGGCCCTCAAGAAAGAACAGAAAGAGCTGAAAGCCTTGCTCGCTTCGGAGGATGCGCAATGGACGCGCATCGCCGACGAGCTGAAGGAAGTCAGAAAAGTCTTCGATCCGAAATCGCCGCTCGGCCGCCGCCGAACGCAGTTTGACGAGGCCCCGGCGGAGGAGGAGATCGACCTCGGCAGCCTCGTCGAGAAGGAGCCCGTCACTGTCATCCTGTCCGACAAGGGATGGATACGGACGATGAAAGGGCATGTGGAGAGCGCCGCCGACATCAAGTACAAGGAAGGCGACGACGAAGGCTTCGTCATCCCCGCGATGTCGACCGATAAGCTCATGCTGTTCGCGACAGACGGGAAATTCTACACGATGGATGTCAGCGCGCTCCCCGGCGGGCGCGGACACGGCGAACCCATTCGCCTCACGGTCGACTTGCCGAACGATCATGCGATCTCCAGCGCGTTTCTCTATGAGGGAAGCCGCAAGTTCCTTGTCGCCTCGACATCGGGCCATGGATTCTTCGTCGCCGAGACCGATTGCCTCGCGACGACCAAGAAGGGCAAGCAGGTGCTGAATGTGCCGGAAGGCGCGGAAGCGTCAGTCTGCCGCCCTGTCGAAGGCGACATGGTCGCGTCCGTCGGCGACAACAAGAAGCTGCTGATTTTTCCCGCCGCCGAACTGCCGGACATGGCGCGCGGCAAGGGTGTTTCCCTGCAAAAGTTCGCATCGGGCGGATTGTCTGACGCGAAAACTTTTTCAAAGCGTGACGGGCTCACCTGGGTTGATCGCTCAGGCCGCACGCAAACGGTCGATGACTGGAAGAGCTATGTCGGCAAGCGCGCGCAGGCGGGCAAGATCGCGCCGAAGGGCTTCCCGTCGAACAAGAAATTCGGCGCGTGGCGCTGAGCGGTCGCGTCAGACGTCTTCCACCTGATCGAGATAGTCGCCATAGCCTTCGGCCTCCATGTCGTCGCGATGGACGAAACGGAGCGACGCGGAGTTGATGCAATAGCGCAGGCCGCCCCGGTCCGGCGGCCCGTCATTGAAGACATGACCGAGATGGCTGTCGCCGTGTTCGGAGCGAACCTCGGTGCGGATCATGCCGTGGCTTGCGTCCTTCAGCTCCTTGACGTTCGCGGGAACGATCGGCTTGGTGAAGCTTGGCCAGCCGCAACCGGATTCGTATTTGTCGGAAGAAGCGAACAATGGCTCGCCGCTGACGATGTCGACATAAATGCCCGGCTCCTTGTTATGGAGATGCTCGCCCGTGCCAGGCCGCTCGGTGCCGCTTTGCTGCGTCACGTATCGCTGCTCAGGCGTCAGGCGGCTCAACGCCTCTTCGGTCTTGGCGTATTTCATGCTCGTAATCCTTCCTGCCGCCGTTGCGTCAAAACCCAGCGGCGTTAACTAATGATACCCTGCCGTCTGCAACTCGAAAAGTTCTGCGTAGCGCTTTTGTCGCGCAACCAGCTCGTCATGCGTCAATCTAGCCGAGAGCACGAGGATACGGTACGCCATGCGCGGTAGAGGAATGGCGCGATGTCAGCATCCTCGAACGCTGGAGGCGTTCGAGACGCGTTCAGAAAGCAGGCTTTGGATGCTGGTAAAAAATGACGGGCGGGGCCATCGTCACGCCGCACTATCGTCAGTCGCACAAGCCGCGCGCAAGGCTCGTGACATTACGCCGATCCGGTCAATGGTTGCGTGTTATTTTTAATAGAAAGCTTGCAGCGAGGTTCGCGAATGCGGCGCAGCGAATTGCAAGGAAGAGAATTACGCGTGCGGATGATGGAACGGATCTTTTGCGGCGCATTGATTTCGATAGTCTCCTTAGCGTCCCCCGCGCACGCAGCGGACGAGATCATCGTCATGGCGACGAAGCGCGCGCAAAGGCTTGAAGATATCCCGGCGAGTATCGACGCCCTGACGGGCGCCGCCGCGGAGAAAGCGACCGACTATGACAGCGCCGAGGAGATCGCGCAGCGTCTCGCGGGCGTTCAGGCGGCGGTCGCCAACGGCAACCAGATCGCCTTCCAGATTCGCGGCGTCGGCGCGGTCGACCATCAGGCGCTGACGCCGACGGCCGCGGCGGTCTATATGGACGGCGTTTTCCTCGCGACCAACGTCCAGACCGGACCGCTTCTCTACGATCTTGAACGCATCGAAGTCTTGAAAGGCCCTCAAGGCGCGCTTTACGGTCGGAACGCTTCTTCTGGCGCAGTAAATTTCCTCTCCGCGCGGCCGACCGATACGCCCTCAGGCTATGTCGGCTGGTCCTACGGACGCTTCGGCCGCGTCGACGCTAAGGGCGCGATCAGCGGTCCGATCGCGCCACGCTTCAGAGGAAGGATCGCTGGACGCTATCTCAGTCAGGGTCCGGCGTTCGACAATGTGCAAACCGATTCCGCTTTCGCCGCAGGAGCGACGCGCGCCGGCGGCGAGCGCGATGAGTTCGGCGCGAAGGGCGCGCTTGAATGGAAAGGCGAGGGGGCGACGGCGCTGTTGCGTCTTCATTATGAGGAAGACAATGGCGTCAATCCCGCGCCGCGCAATCTCGGCCTTGCCCTCGGCAAGCATGAAATCTCCGTGGACGCGGACGGCGTTCAGCAGACGGACAATGAGTTCTACGGCGCCAGCCTAGAAATCGCCGCGCCAGTACGCGGCTGGCGCCTTTACTCACTGTCCGCTGTCGAAGGCTACGGCCAGGATTACGGTTTTGACTTCGATGGCTCCACGGCGCCGTTTGGCGACCGGACGCTCAACGCCAATCTTCACTACGACCGCGACTTCCTGCAATGGAGCGAGGAGCTGCATTTGTCCCGCGACTGGACGCTCGGCCACAGCCTGATCGGGTTTGCGGCGGCGGCGGAAGATTTCGAGCAGGAATATCTCATCTGGTGCGGCGCGCTCGATCCGGCGACGCGGCTCGGCGATTGTCGCTATGTCGGCGCGCCGGGACGCGTCGGCCCCGATCCGGCTTCTCCGGGCGTGGCGACGACGCTCGTCACGGACATTGAACAAAAGCGCAGGACCGCCGCGCTTTTCACCTACAACGATTTCAGCTTGACGGCGCGCCTGACCCTCACGCTCGGAGCGCGGTACACGTATGAAGACATCAGGGGAGAAGGCGCCGGCCGGCATATCTTCGATGACGGAGTCATCGCCTTCAATAACCGCGACGGGCTTGGCCCTGCCATCGGCGAAAACCGCATCGAGGAAAACCGGCTCAGCGGCAATGC
>JAVJPA010000227.1:0-4942 GCA_040216495.1 Amphiplicatus sp.
CGCGACGGCGCCGGTGAAGGCGCCTTTTTCGTGGCCGAAGAGTTCGGATTCAAGAAGGTTTTCAGGAATCGCCGCGCAGTTGATCGAGAAGAACGGCCTGTCGGCCCTGCGCGAGCGCTGATGAACGTACTTGGCGATCACTTCCTTGCCGACACCGGATTCGCCGGTGATGAGGATCGAGGCTTCGGATGGCGCGATCTGATCGGCGAGCGCGATGACTTTCTTCATCGCCGGATCGACCGCGATGAGATCGCTCGCCTCGGCGGCGACGGCTTCAAGCACGGCGGCGATGAGTTCGGCGTCGGGCGGGAGGGGAATGTATTCCTTGGCGCCGGCCTTGATGGCGGCGACCGCCGCGTCGGCGTCGGACTTGACGCCGCAGGCGATGACCGGCGCGACAATGCGTTCTTCGTCGAGCGACCTGATGAGCCGCGCAATGTCCTGGCGCACGTCGACCATGAGAAGGTCGGCGCCCTGTCCGCGGCGGAGCGCATGCAACGCCGCCTCGACATCCGCAGAGAATGCGACTTTCGCGCCGCGATCCATGGCGATTTTCGCCGCCGCCGAAAGCTGGCCCGACAATCCGCCGACGATGAGAAGCCGCATCTGTTACTCCTTACGCTTCATCGTCTTTGACAATCTCGGTCATGGTGACGCCGAGCGCGCCGTCGACCATGACGAGTTCGCCGCGCGCGATCAGCCGGTCGTTGACATAGAGATCGATCGGCTCGCCGACTTTGCGGTCGAGGGCGATGATTGCGCCCTGGCCGAGGCCCATCAGTTCGCCGACCTTGATGCGCGTCTTGCCGAGCACGGCGGAGACTTTCACCGGCACGTCGAAAATCGCATCGAGGCCAGCGCTCAGAGAAACTTGCGGATCGGCGCCGTCTGCAAGGTCGGGCAGCATAGCGTCGGCGTTGGGTCGGGCGAGGCCGGTCATGGCGTATCCTCCGTATCGATCGGATTTTTGCGCGGCTCGTCGGCGGACGCGCCGAATGTTTCTTCAAGTTGTGCGAGTGCGTCTGCCAGGCGCCGGGTTGCCGCCCCGCCGCGCCAAACAAGGCGGCAGTCGCCGGGCGCAAGGTCGGCGGCGGGCGCAAGATCGACGAAATCGGCGGCGTTGCGGTCCGCAAGCTCGGCGTGGAGTCTCCCGTGCAGCCTGCCGAAGCTGCGCGCGCTGACTTCAAGGCGCGCCGGCGTGCGTTCGGCGCAGGCCGCAAGCAGCCGGTCGACGAGACTGGCGGCGAGTTCGACTTCGCGGGTGGCCGCGAGGCGTCCCGCGAAAGCGCTGAGGAAGGCGCGCGCGGCCTCGCGCAAGGTTTCCGCTTCCGCCGCAAGTCCCTCGGCGAAACGCGCGCGTTCTTCCGAGAGCGCGTCGGCCAAGGCGGCGATTGAAGCCGCCTCATCCGCATCAATCGAGGCTTTGGCGGCGGCTAACCCCTCTTCGTAGGCTTCAAGACGCGCGGCGCTGTCATCGGGCGCAGGCGCCGCTTGCGGCTTCGCTGGCGCAGCGTCTGCGAAATCGCCGAAAGGAAAAGGGGTGACGCGCGCTGCCTGCATCTCAATACACCAGTTCGTCTTCGCTGCTCTTGGAGAGGAATATCTCGCCTTCTTCGCCGAGGCGCTTGGCGATTTCGACTACTTTCACTTGCGCCGCGTCGATTTCCCTAAGGCGCACCGGCCCCATAATGTCGATATCGTCCCGCAGGATTTTCGCGGCGCGCTCGGACATGTTGGAGAAGAAATGGTCGCGGATCTGTTCGTTCGCGCCTTTCAGCGCCGTCGCCAACACCGACTTGTCCACGTGGCGCAGCAGCGCCTGAATATCCTGTCCATCGATCCGCAGGAGGTCCTCGAAGACGAACATCAGCGCCTTGATCTTTTCCGCAGCGGTCGGGTTCTTGCCTTCCAGAGCGGAGATAAAGCGCCGTTCGGTCGGGCGGTCGAAATTGTTAAAGATTTCCGCCATCGCTTCGTGCGGATCTTTTTCCTGTGCGCGCGAGAGAGCCGCCATGAATTCAGTGCGCAGCGTTTGCTCGATCTGTTCAAGCACTTCCTTCTGCACAGGCCCTAAAGTCAGCATGCGGTTTATGACTTCTTCGCCAAACATGTCCGGCAGCGCCGCGATGACGCGCGAGGCGTGCTCCGGCTTGATCCGCGACACGATGACCGCGACGGTCTGCGGGTGCTCGTTCTTGAGATACGTGGCGAGCACGCGCTCGTTTACGTTGGCGAGCTTGTCCCACATCGTGCGGCCGGCCGGACCTTTGATGTCTTCAAGGATAGAGGCGGCTTTATCTTCAGGCAGGATGTTCTTGAGAAAGCGCTGCGCGGATTCGAACGAGCCCGTTATCGAGCCGGTCGAGGAAAGATTGCCGACGAACTCGAACAAAAGATCCTCGACGACTTCAGCCGTCACCGAGCCGAGATGAGAGATCGCCAGCGTCACTTCGCGCAATTCGTCCTCGTCGAACGAGCGCCAGATCGGCCGGCTGGTTTCTTCGCCGAGCGCGAGCATGACGACGGCGGCCTTTTCGGCTCCGCTCAGCTCTTTCGGATTGCTGATGGTCTTGCCTCTCATGACGCCTGCCTGATCCAGCTCTTGAGGATGCCGGCGGATTCATCGGTGTGGCCGCGGACGACTTCGGAGACTTTATTGAGGGAAGAAGCCTTCACCTGTCCTTCGACGCGGGCGAGGTCGATCTTTTCTTCAAAGGCGCGATTCGGCGCCGGCAGGGCTTGCGCCGCATTGGTGCCGATAAGCGCCGTAACGCCGCCATCGTTTGCGGCGCGCTGGGCCGGGCCGGCGACCGGCGCGCCGGTCGCCAGCATCGGCCGCAATACAAAATAAACAAGCGCAAGCCCGATGAGTCCGAGCGCGCCGACTTCCGCAAGACGCATGCTTTGTTCACGCGACAGAATGGGCGCCGCGCCGGCGTTGACGCCTTGCGCGGAAGCCGAGGCGGGCTGGAACGGTATTTCGACAATCTCGACGCGGTCGCCGCGCGCTTCAGTGAAGCCGATGGCGGATTTGACGAGCGCGTCGATGCGGGCGAGTTCTTGCGCCGACCGCGGCGCATCCCCCTGGTTCAGCGCGACGGCGACGGAAAGCCGTTTCATCGCGCCCTGTTCGCGCACTTCGCTGCGGGTCGTCCGCGAAATTTCGTAGTTGGTGGTTTCTTCCGTGCGCCGGTTCGTTGATGTCGCGGCGGCGTCTGTTCCGTTCGCGGTCTGCGCGCCGGGGAGCGCGTTGGCGACGGAAACGCCGCGAGACAAGGCCGGATCCATGGAGTCCGACGTTTCTTCGACCGTTGTCGACGACAAGACCGTCTGGCTGTCCGGGTCGATGATTTCGGCGCTTTCCGTGACGCGGTTGAAGTCCATATCGGCGGCGACCTGCACGCGGAGATTCTCTGCGCCGACGATCCGTCCGACCATGCTTTCGACCATGCGGCGGATGCGCGTTTCGGTGGCGATTATGCGCTCGTCCGCGCCGGCTCCGGCGAGCGCGTCGTCGGTCTGGCCGGAGGCGAGGAGCGCGCCCGAGGCGTCGAGAACGGTCACATGTTGCGGGGAGAGTTCCGGCACAGCGGTGGCGGCGAGATTGACGATGGCGCGCACCGAGCGCGGATCGAGCCCGCGCGGCGCATCGACGACGATCGACGCCGTGGCGCTCTGGCGGTCGCGGGCGAAGAGTTCGCGCTCCGGCAATACGAGATGCACGCGCGCGGCGCGGACGCCGTCGATGGAGGCGATGGTGCGCGCCAACTCGCCTTCGAGCGCGCGGAGCTTGTTGATGTTCTGCTGGAACGAGGTCGAGCCGAAGGCGCTTTCCTCGTCGAAGATTTCATAACCGACGCCGGACTGTCTGACGACGCCGTCGGCGGCAAGGCTCATTTTCAACCGCGCGGCCTCCGCGCGCGGCGCAAGGATAGCCGCGCGCCCGCCGGCTTCGCGTACTTCGTACTTGACGCCCTGCTGGTCAAGCCGCTGGATGACCGCGTCAGCTTCGCGAAGATCGAGGTCGGCGTACAAAATCCCGAGAGAAGGTTCGCCGATGCGCGCAATGATGAGCCCGAGCGCGATCGCGACGCCCATGCTCACACCGATGATCGCGGCGAGCCGCGTCGCTCCCGTTGACCGGATGAATCCGAGAAATTCGTTCACTGCCAGGCGCCTGTCCGCAACGGCGCCAATTAGTCGGGCGCCCCTTCACTCGGCAAATTTTGCCCGGTTTGTCGTAAAGAAAGCGTTTCGCCGCCTGCAGAGGGCCTTGGCCCGTGCCCGCCCATAAAAAAACCCCGCGCATCGGGCGCGGGGCTTGGAGGAGAGAGGCGGAAGGATAGTTAAGCGAACGCTAACGATATTGTTGGACGCGCGTCGCTCTGAGCCCGGGCATGCCGAACTGGTCGATCGCCTTTTGCCAGCCGAGGAATTCTTCGAGCGTGAGCGTATAACGCTCACAGGCTTCTTCGAGCGTGAGGAGGCCGCCGCGTACAGCGGCGACGACTTCGGCCTTGCGGCGGATCACCCAGCGCTTCGTATTCGGCGGGGGGAGATCGGCGAGCGTCAGCGGCATGCCGTCGGGGCCGATGACATACGGCTCCTTCGATCTTTGCGGCGCGGCGTTTGAGGCGGCGACAGTCATCGGGTTTCTGGTCCTCTGGGTACGCAACTGAGCTGAAAAGGCGACTGATCCAGCCTGCAATTTACCTTCCGCGCTTTTAAAAAACGCCTAAATGTCAAGGTGAATTTGTTTGCTAAACGCCTGAATCAATTTATGAAAAATTGCGCGCGAACTGTCCCAATACGGACCAAAATCCGCCAGCAAGTCTTCAAGCCGCCGTTTCGACAAGCCGCCGCCAGAGCTCGTCGGCGACGGAAATGATCTTCGCGTTGGAGGAATAAGCGCGCTGCGTTTCGATGAGCGTCGAAAAAGATC
>JAVJPA010000228.1:0-3766 GCA_040216495.1 Amphiplicatus sp.
CCCCGCCGCCGGAGCCGAGAACCTGGCGCGCATGCGCCGCCGGATTCTTGTTCGCCGCGTCGGGGAAGGCGCGCTGGTGGATCGCAAGCGACGCCTGTTCGAGCCGTTCGGCGGTGCGTCCGGCGCGCACGGTGTCGGCGATCGTGAAAACCGCAAGCGCGGCGAGGCTGGCCGCCAGCAGCGCGCCGCTGCGCCGCCATGGCGCAAGCGCGGGCGCCCAGGCGCGCCGGCGCCGGTAATCGCCCTGCAACAAGTTAGGCGGCGCGCGCTCATCGAGGAGCGCGCCATAGAAGGCAAGGAGATTTGCATCATCCGCTTGACCCAGCCACTCCGCAGCGCCGGCGTCCGGCAGCAGTCGCGCTGCTGTCCGGTCCCCGTACCAAGTCAGTCTTTCAAGGCGTTCGCCGAAAGCGCTGCGCGCTATATCGGGCAAGAGCGCCGTCTCGATGGCGAAGCCGCCGCCGCCCACAGAGACAATGGCGCGATCTTCCTCGAAGATCGCCGTCGCTTGCCCCGCGCCGGACGGCAGAAGCAGATAATCCGCTGTCAGCAAGGTCGGTTCGACGCCGGCGTCAGCGAAAGCCGCAAGCCATTCTTCGATAATCCGTTTACGGACGGCGATGGCGAGGCCGTCGCCTTCCTGCATCGCGACCGCCACATGAAGATCGCCGATCGGTTCGGCGAGTTCGTCTTCAAGAAGATAGGCGGCGGCGCTGCGGAACTTCGCGTCCGCTTTCGGCGGCGCCGGCATCCGCCGCAACGCAACCTGTTCGCCGGGAAGGATGGCGGCGATCGCATCCGGCGCGAGGGCGACGCCAGCCAGTTCCGAAAGACCGGCGGCGTTCTCCAGCCTTCCGCCCTCCAGCAGGCGGCCGTCCTCGATACGACCCCAGCGAATGGGGTCGGCCGTCGAAGCGCCTAAGAGGAAGATCAGGGCGTTGCTCATCACTCGTTTCCCCAGCGCCGCCAAACCAGCCGCGCCTTTCCCCCATCATCCGCTTCGAAGCCAAGCGTCGCGTTAACGACCGCGCCGTCATAGGCGATTTTCGCCCGCGCTTCGATATAGCGGGAGGTAAGCTTCACTCGGGTTCTGGTCGCCTGCCCTATTTCAAGCCCGGCGAAAGCCGGGTGCGCCCAGAACGTGTCCGTCGACGGGTAGCCGCCGGGCGGGCGGGCGGCGATCACGTCCTGCGCCGCCGTAATGCTGACCGCGCCGTCGAGAAGGCCGACAAGGAGGGGCGCATCTTCGGGGCGCAGCATGTTGATATTGATCGGCGCCGTCTCGGCGGTGGGCCGGACGCAGACGTAACGCCGCAGCGCCCTGTAGAAATCCCTATCGACCTCGGCCATCGCCCGCACTTCCGACAGGTCGGCCAGCAGGGTCGCGCCGGTCCGGTAGGGCGAAGGGCGCGCGGTGTAATAGGAATCCTCCGCGCCGTTCGCTTCGGCGAGACTGTCCGTATCGATCCAGTCGGTGACGAGGTCGGCGAGCGTTTGCGCGTCGGCTCCCGATGCGCCGGCGGCTTCCAGCGTCGCGACGAGTTCGCGCGCGCTGGCGGGGCGGCCTTCGAACTCTCCGGGCCCGACGACCGTCACGAGGCTGTTGAGATTGACGCACCGCGTCGCGTCGGAAAACCAGAGCGTCGCCGTCCCGCCCTCCATCGGCGCTTCGATCGGGCGTTCCACCCAGGGATGATCGAGCGTCACCGCATCCGGCGTTTCGCGCAGCGCCGCGCTGAGCGCGGACGCCGCCAGCGCCTCGACGCCGAAGGCGCGCCATATCGCCTCGCTGCGCGCCCGCGAATTGATCGCCCGGTGCGCGGCGAGCGCCATGCTTTCGGTCACCGCGAGCACGATGAACGACAGGGTGACGATCAGCACCAGGACGATGACCAGCGCAGCGCCGCGTTGGCGCGCTTTATGTTCCAAACCCGTCATGCGCCGGCCCTCGCCGGCGCGGCCATTTCGCCGATCCAGAACAGCTGGCGAATTTCGCCGATGCGCGGGAGGGTCGCCGTAATGGCGACAGCTTTCGGCGGCCCGCCGGACGCGCCGGCTGTCGCGGGCGCGGGCCATCCTTCGGCCCAAAGGAGGTCCGAAGGCGTTTGTCCGGCGAGAAACGAAACGCTGATCTCGCCCGCATCGGAAATCAGCGCCCGCTCCACCGGCGCCTGTCCGCGCGCGTCGTCGAGATAGGCGCGCGAGCGGCGGATCAGGGCGCCGTCTTTTTCGACATACTCCACATACTGAAGGCTGGAGCGCGGGGCGGCGCCTTCGGGATTCAGCCAGCCGCTGCGCACAAAGGCGACAAGCAGCCGCTCCCCGACAACTGAGGGGCGGCGCAGCGTCTCCATCCCGCCGAGAAAAGCCGGTCCCGCTGGCGCGCCGTAAGCATCGCGAACCGGGCGGGCGAGCGAAAGCGCAAAGTCCTCTTTCATCACCATGCGAGCGATTTCAATCTCGCCGATCTCGCTGTTCGCTTCTTCAAGCTGGTCGCGCGCGTTCGCCGAAAGCCGCAGCGCGTAAACCGCCGCGCTGGCGATCAGCGCGAAGATGAGCAGCGCGATCAGCAGTTCGACCAAGGTCAGACCCTTTTGCCGCTCCCTCATGGCGCCTTCTCCGCCTTGAGCGTCGTCGCCGTCGCCAGCACCTGCGCGCTGTCGGCGCGACGCACGACGATGTCGATGCGGATGAGGCCGTCAACGCCTGTGTCCGTCACCGTCTGTTTCGTCATCCATTCCGCGCCGACGAAAGTGGCTGGCTCTTCAGCCTCGCCGCGCTCCAGCGGCGCCGCGTTCGCCATCGCCTCGACCATCAGATTATCGGCGAGAATGCCGGCGGCGATGCGGTCTTCCGACGACGACATGAAACGCGCGCTCTGGCTGATCAGCGCAAGGATCGCCGTGACGACGAGCCCGAGAATGGCCATGGCGACGAGCGTTTCGATCAGAGTCAGACCGCGCTGGGTTTTACGAGAGATCGTCACGGGCGACCTCCACCTTGCCGCCGGCGTCGATGCTGACCCGCCAGCTTTGCCTTCCGTCGGCGAAGACCACCTCGTAGGCGTCGGTCATGCCGATAGGATCGAGCGCCAGCCATTGCGTTTCCTTATTGTCCCCGCCTTCGCGCGCGCTGTTGGCTTTGGCGGCGTCTTTCGAGACAGCGACGATGGCGATGTTGTTCGGCAGCGTCCGGTTGGAGAACAGGCGCCCGCCGGACGCCTCCGTCCAGTCTTCGCCGTCAAACCGCTCAAACGCATAGGCTTGCGGCTCCATCCGAACGCGCGACGGCGCGCCCGTCATCACCGCTTCTTCCACGCCGGCGACAAGCCGCGCGGCGAAGCGTTCGGCTTCGGCTTTCGCGCCGGAACGCGGCGGCGGCGCGTTGAAAACAGCGACAGTCGTCGCCAGCGCCAGGATCGCCATGACGATCACCAGCTCCAGCAGCGTCAGCCCGCGTTGATGCTTTACTCGTTGATCCAATTGCCGATGTCCGCGTCGAGGCCTTCGCCGCCCGGTTGGCCGTCGGCGCCGAAGGAATAGACATCGAAGACGCCGTGTTGGCCGGGAAAGCGGTACTGATAGGGCGCGCCCCAGGGATCGTTGAGCGAGCCGCGGCGCAGATAGCCGCCGGGACGGTACTGGTCGGCGCGCGCGACGCCGGCCGGCGCTTCGCTCAGCGCTGCAAGGCCCTGATCCGTGGTCGGATAATTCGGCATGTCGACGCGGTACTGTTCGATGGCGTTCTCGATATTGGCGATGTCGAT
>JAVJPA010000229.1:0-1617 GCA_040216495.1 Amphiplicatus sp.
CGCCGATCGCCGCGCGCGCGGCGAACTGGTGGCGCTCAAAGACATTGCCGTCGAGCTTGCAGAACGGGGACATGCGCATGCAGTCGAAGTTCTCGCCCATGAAAAGGTTGTCGCTTCACGCGAGGCGGCTGCGGCGTTTGACGTGCGTCCCGGCGCGAAGCTTATCCATGCGCTGTTGCTTCATAAACGCGATGGCGAGCCGGTGCTGCTCGAAGACCGCCTCGTCAATGCGTCCATCGCGCCCGGCTATCTCAATATCGATCTAACGACAGTGTCGAGTTACGCTTATCTCACCGAAGTCGCCATTTTGCAGAAAGTCGAGCATGTTATCCGCGCCGCAGCGGCGCCGGCCCATATTGCGCATATGCTGAAAATAAAATCCGGCGCGCCGTGCCTCGTTGTTTTGCGCCGCACCTGGTCGAGGGGCCGCGTCGCCTCAACAGCCACTCTCACTTATGCCGGCGACCGATATGAAATGTCCGGCGCATTCGCCGGCGATGACGACGAGCCCGGAAAGAAGAAGGCCTGATTATGACCGATCCGAGATTCGCTAATGCCCGCACAGTGCGCGCCCGCACAGGTCCCGAGAAAGTTGCAAAGCACTGGAGTACGGAAGCGCCGATCCGGATGCTGATGAACAATCTCGCGCCGGAGGTGGCCGAACACCCGGAAACGCTGGTCGTATACGGCGGCATCGGGCGCGCGGCGCGAAGCTGGGCCGCGTTCGATGCGATTGTCGAGACGCTTGAGCGGCTTGAAGAGGACGAAACGCTGTTGGTGCAGTCGGGAAAGCCTGTCGGCGTTTTCAAGACACACGCCGATGCGCCCCGCGTGCTCATCGCCAACTCCAATCTCGTGCCGCATTGGGCGAACTGGGACCATTTCAACGAGCTCGACCGCAAGGGCCTGATGATGTACGGCCAGATGACGGCGGGATCCTGGATCTACATCGGCACGCAGGGGATCGTTCAGGGCACCTACGAAACTTTCAAGGAGGCGGGACGTCAGCATTACGCGGGCGATCTGTCGGGACGCTGGATACTGACTGCCGGCCTTGGCGGCATGGGCGGGGCTCAGCCGCTGGCGGCGGCGATGGCTGGCGCGTCGTGCCTCGCTGTCGAATGCGATCCGGCGCGCATAGAGTTTCGATTGCGGACGAAATACCTCGATGATCGGGCCGATACGCTCGAAGAGGCGCTCGGCATGATCGCGCGCTGGACAAAAGCGGGGGAAGCGAAGTCTGTCGGATTGCTCGGCAACGCTGCGGAGATTTTCCCCGAGCTTCACCGCAGCGGCGTCCGCCCCGATATCGTAACCGACCAGACATCTGCGCACGATCCTGTAAACGGCTATCTGCCTAAAGGCTGGTCGCTTGCGGAATGGCGCGAGAGACGCGAGCGGGAACCGAAGGCCGTGGAAAGAGCGGCGCGCGCTTCCATGCGCGAACATGTGGAGGCGATGGTCGCGTTCTGGAACGACGGCGTGCCGACGCTCGACTATGGCAACAATATTCGGCAGGTCGCTAAGGAGGAGGGACTCGAGAACGCCTTCGCTTTCCCTGGCTTCGTGCCCGCCTACATCCGCCCGCTGTTCTGTCGCGGCATCGGGCCGTTCCGC
>JAVJPA010000230.1:0-21225 GCA_040216495.1 Amphiplicatus sp.
CACACGGGCTTCCTGGGATGACCCGCGCTGTGAAGCTGCAAAAACGGGCGGCTCGGGTTGGCTTTGACTGGACTGACGCCAGGTCAGTGCTTTCTAAAATCGCTGAGGAGGCTGAAGAACTCGTTCGCGCCGCGGAGACAAAATCGGCTGATGAAACAGAGGATGAGTTCGGCGACCTTCTGTTCGTTATCGCCAACCTGTCTCGCCATCTCGATGTGGACCCCGAAGCGGCCATCCGGCGCACAAACGAAAAGTTTGCGCGCCGCTTCCGTCATATCGAGCAACGCCTCGCCGCTCAGGCGCGCGCACTGGAGGAAGCCAGCCTTGAAGAGATGGAAGAACTCTGGACGGAAGCGAAACGAATTGAGCGCGGGGAGCAGTAACCTCCCTACCCGCCATATCCGCCGCTAGGACGCAGCGGTTTTTGCAGCAACGCATAAACGCCCAGGAATGCGAATGCTGCAAAGGTTTTTACGATCAGATCGGAAACCATCCATGCGAACCATGGCGCGCCGGCGCTGGCGTAAGCCCATGGGAAATAGACGGCGCAGTGAACTGCATATCCTATGAGGGTTGCGAGCAGCGGCGGCCTCCACCAGGCGCCGCCGCCGCGTGTGATGTCGTAGACGCCAATGGCGGCGTACTGGCCGAGCATCGCGGAGGCCACATAAGCCAACACGAAACTCACGCGCGGCATATCCTGAGCGTCAACAGTGGGCGCCAGGTAGGACAGCTCCGCGAAAGTCGCCACCGCGGCCAATCCCCATGAAGCGGTGACGACGCGCGAGGCTTCGTCGCCTCCGAAACGGCGCGTGATGAGGATGATCAGCGGAAGCGTCGCTGTCATGATCAAGCCGCCGACCGACAACCATAGTCCCGGCTTCAGTCCAGGCGCGTCGAACAGCCGGTCGAAACTTCTGATCGGGAGATCGACCGTCAGGAAGGACGCCAGAAGCAATGGCGTAACGATCGCCACAAGAAGAATGAGCCGCACCATCCCGGCGGCGAAGGCGGCGGATTCTCTCGCCAGTTTTTGAGCGGGGGTTTCCCGAACAGGCCTTCGCTGCTCAATGGCCGTGATTTCCATGGCGTCGCCCTAAACCTTAAGCCTGAGCTTGCCGAAGAAAACGCCCGCCAGCTCGAGGCTTCCAAACGCGCAAGGTCAATGCCGATTCTATGATGAATCGTCACCGGCATGATCTTAGATCATGCGCGCTTTAGCCCCAATGGGTAGGAAGAGAGGTTAGGAGGCTTTGGCGAGTTCGCGCTTCAGCTTCAGCGCATTCGGCGATAGCGCATCTTCCTTCGCTTTGGCGAGGAAGGCGTCGAGGCCCCCGACATGATCAACCGAGCGCAGGGCGGCGGCCGTGATGCGGAACTTGTAGGCGCGATCAAGCTTGTCGCTGCGCAGGGTCACGTTGCACAGGTTCGGCAAAAAGCGCCGTTTGGTTTTGTTATTGGCGTGGGACACATTGTTCCCAACCATCGGGCCAATACCCGTCAATTCGCAGCGGCGCGCCATGGTCTTCGGTCCTATTGTGGCGGGGCGCGCAGCCTGGGCGCGCCGGGATTCTTCGGAGCGGGTGCGTATAGGCGAGCCGCCCCCATCCGTCAACACGGCTTCAGGCCGGCCGTGGCGGCGGCAGCCGGGCTGATTTTTGACCAGCGATCCCTGATCCCCCTCATCCCTGCGAAGGGATTGGGGGGAGGTAACGGCGCGTGCAAACTTATCCCCGTTCCCCTGGGCGCTCTTACATTGGCGCTATGGGACGCAATGGGCGTCCCGGCGAAAGAAAGCGTGAAGTTGCGATGCAGTCGGGTGCGGCGGATTCAGTCAAAGGCGGGCGGACGCGAATTCCGGAAAAATACGGTCTTTGCTGCGGCGCCAAATCCGGAAGAACGGGCTGGAACCCCCGAAAATGGCGGGCCACGTTTTTCGGTCGCGCCGCCGAGTTCCGGATTTCCCGGCCACGGGAATGGCGTCCTCCCGAAGAGGCGTTCCGCGCGAAAGCCGGCTGCGGCCCAATAACGGCGGAAAAGCGCCAACTCGCGAGGCGATCGCTTAGCGCGTTTGCCGCAAGCGCGAAGAGCCCCTATCTCTTCCCCAGAGCCGGAAAGACTCCCGACGTGACTGACTTCTCCACACATGGCCAAGGCCCTCCGGTGTCGTCCTTCGCCGATAGGCCGGCGACGTCCGGCCCCCTGACCCGAGGCGCCCCGCCTATCGCCGTGCTCGGCCCCACCAATACCGGCAAGACCCATTACGCCATTGAGCGGATGACCGCCTACGGGTCGGGAATGATCGGCCTGCCCTTGCGCCTTCTCGCAAGAGAGGTCTTCGACCGGGTGGTGGAGAAAAAGGGGGCTCGGGCGGTGGCCCTTGTCACCGGCGAGGAAAAAATCATTCCGCCCTCGCCCAGCTACTGGGTGTGCACGGTCGAAGCCATGCCGCTCGACCGGGAAGTTGATTTTCTCGCCATCGACGAAATCCAGCTCGCCGCCGACCTGGAGCGCGGCCGGGTGTTCACGTCGCGGCTTTTGCATGCGCGCGGGCAGTCCGAGACGCTGCTGCTCGGGTCGGAAACGATGCGCCCGATCCTGCGGCGGCTGTTTCCGCAAATCCGGTTCCTGACCCGCGATCGTCTTTCGACCCTGACTTACTCGGGCGCAAAAAAAGTGACGCGCCTGCCGAGGCGTAGCGCTGTCGTCGGATTTTCTGCGGACAATGTTTACGGCGTGGCGGAGTTGATCCGTCGTCAGCGCGGCGGCGCGGCGGTGGTTCTAGGCGTGTTGTCGCCGCGCACTCGCAATGCGCAGGCTGCGCTCTATCAGTCTGGCGAAGTCGACTACCTCGTCGCGACCGACGCAATCGGCATGGGGCTAAACATGGATATCGACCATGTCGCCTTCGCCGCCAGCCGCAAGTTTGACGGCCGCTCGCGCCGAGCGTTGCGCAATGACGAACTCGCGCAAGTCGCCGGCCGCGCCGGAAGAAACATGCGGGATGGCACATTCGGCGTGACCGGGCAGTGCCCAGCTTTCGACGAAGATGTTGTTTCAGCGATTGAAGATCACCAGTTCGATCCTGTTACAGCTTTACAATGGCGGACAGAGGCGCTCGACTTTTCAAGCATTCATGCGTTGACGCATTCGCTTGCAAAGACGCCGCCCAGAATGGAGTTGCAGCGCGCGCGTCAGGGTGACGACGAGGCTGCTCTGTTCCGGCTCATTGCAGATGAAGACATCAAGGACATTGCCCGCGGCGGGGCCGCGCTGTCGTTGCTGTGGTCGGTGTGCGAAACCCCAGATTTCCGAAAGGTCGCGCCTGACGCTCATGCGCGCTTGCTTAGCGAGATTTATCTCCAGCTCGCCCGCAACGACGTCATCGCCAATGACTGGCTCCATGCCCGCATCGACCCTCTCGACCGCGCAGACGGCGACATCGACTCCCTATCGACGCGGATCGCGCATGTAAGGACCTGGACTTACCTATCGCACCGCGCGCACTGGCTCCAGAACGCGGCTTATTGGCAAGAGCGTACGCGGGGGATAGAAGACTCGCTTTCGGACGCTTTGCATGAAAAGCTGACGCAGCGTTTCGTCGACCGCCGCACATCAGTGCTGTTGAAGAAACTGAAGGATGAAACGCCGCTTCTCGCCGGCGTCAATGAGGACGGAGAAGTCATTGTGGAAGGCCAGTTTGTCGGCCGCCTCTTGGGGTTTGAGTTTATTGTCGACCCGCGCGCTAACGGGCTCGACGCCAAACGTATGCGCGTTGTCGCCGAGCGTTCGCTCGCCCCCCTGCTCGCCGCCCGCGCCGCTGCGCTCGCCAATGCGGCTACCGAAGAACTCGGGCTGCGCGATGACGGGTCGATCTGGTGGCGTTCCGGTCCTGTCGCCCGTCTCGAAAAGGGACCGGCGCCTTTGCGGCCCAATCTTGTCATCAAGGGCCTAGACACGCTCTCCCCGCACCTTCGCGGACGCATCCAGGACCGTTTGCTCGCATTCCTTGCAGCGCGCGTTGAAGCGCTGCTTGGCGAGCTGATCGCCTTGCAGCAGGCGTGCGATGCGACGGGTGACAGCGCATTGGCGCCGCTGGCGCGCGGCGTCGCCTTCCGGATGGTCGAGAATTTCGGCGCCATGTCGAGGGCGCAGTTTGGCGACGACTTGAAGCAGCTCGATCAGGACGAGCGCTCCAAACTTCGAAAGCTTGGCGTGCGCTTTGGCGAGTACACCGTGTTCATGCCTTCGTTGCTGAAGCCCGCGCCTGCGCGCATGCTCACGCTCCTGTGGGCGTTATGGACCGATCGGGACGCGGGGCAGTTCGCGCCGCCCAAGGCCGGTCTTGTTTCGCTAGCCGCCGATAAAGACCTTCCGCATGCGTATTATTACGCTTCCGGTTACCGCCCTTCGGGAACCCGCGCGGTCCGGATTGACATGCTGGAGCGCTTGGCCGGACAGATCCGGTCCGAGCGCAAGGAAGGCGAATATCGCGGGGGATTCGAGCCGACCCCGCAGATGATGTCGCTTGTCGGCTGCTCTGGCGAGGATTTTGAGAGCATCCTGACGTCGCTCGGCTACCGCAAGCAGACCATCAAGGTTCGCAAGCCGGCTGCCGCGCCCATCGCCCCCGCCGTGCAGCCAACGCCGGAACCTGTGGGCGCCGATACATCGCATCGGCCGGAAACGGCTACAGAAATTGAGATGGTTCCTCTCGAAGCGCCGAATGCCGCCGATGTGGAAGCATCGACAGTTCAACCGGCAGGCGCCTCATCAGAGCTTGCCGCAAATGATCTGCAAACGGAGGGGCAACCGTCTGCGCTCGCTGCGATCGACGCTTCAATTGATGCGCAGAATACCGCAGGCGAACAGGTTTCCACCGTCGCGCCGGAGGCGGCCGAAGAAGTCGAAGTGGAGATTTGGCGCCAGGCTCCGCGCCGGGCGCCAAATCACAAGAGGCGCCCCCAGAACGACCAGCAAGCCGATTCCCGCACCGGTGCGGAACGGAGCGATCGCCGTTCGCGGCGTCAAGGCGCCGAGGCTAAAAAGCCGGACGCCAGCTCCGGCGACGGACCCAAGAGCGACTCTCGCCGCTCGCGAGATAATCGCGGCCATGATACCCGGCCGCAGCGCGGCAAGGGCGGGCCTCCGCCTCGCGATCGCGGTCAGCGCCTCCCTCCGTCGGGCTTGCCGCAGCATCGCAAGGTGGCCGACCCGAATTCGCCTTTCGCCATTCTCGCCGGCCTCAAGGACGAATTGACGCGCCAACAGCCACCCCGTCAGCAAAAAGCGGGCGACGCCTCACCCAAGCCTGAGAATACTCAGTGACCGGAAACGGTCATGCGCCGGCGCAAACGATCACTCCGGCCGGTCCCTCTTCTCAGCGTATCGACAAATGGCTTTGGTGCGCGCGCTTGTTCAAGACCCGCACGCTCGCCGCTAAGTTTGTTTCGGGCGGAGGCGTCCGGCTAACCCGCGCCGGCGAAACCGTCCGCATCGAAAAGCCGAGTACAATAATCCGTGTGCGGGATCAGGTCGCTTTTCTGATTGGCGATCGTCTCAAGATAATGGAAGTGCAGGCCTGCGGTCTCAGGCGAGGACCAGCGGCAGAGGCGCAACTTCTGTACGCAGATCTCTCGCCGCCTCCGCCATCCAGGGACCAGACAACTGACGCCGGCGCTGGAAGAGACAGGGGCGCAGGCAGGCCGACCAAGAAACAACGGCGCGCAGTGGACCGCCTAAAGGACGCGTCTTAGGAGATGCCATGTTGTCGAAACTGATGTCGCTATTTTCCAAGTCATCGTCATCGGGCGACGCGCCTCCCGCCGATGACTTTCGAATCGCCATAGCCGCCTTGCTTGTTGAGGCGGCGCGTGTCGATGAGAAGTATGATGCGCGCGAACAAAGTCTGATAGAGGGCGCGCTTGTACGCGAGTTCAACATCGATAGCGCCGCCGCATCAGCGCTGCGTGCGAAAGCCGAGATATTACAATCGCAGTCGGCCGATCTCCATCGCTATACAAAGCTCGCCAAGACCATGCCGGCTGACGACAAAATTCGATTTCTGGAGAGCCTCTGGCGCATAGCGCTTTCCGATGGAAACCGCGATCCGTACGAAGACGCGCTCATCCGGCGCTTGTGCGGGTTGATCTATGTCAGCGACCAGGAGAGCGGCGCGGCCCGACGACGAATTGAGAATGAGTTGCAGGGGTAAACGTAGCCGCGAGCCTTCTTGCACCGGACGGGCAACCGGCTAATAAACTGGACTGGCTGGTCGATTGGAGCGCAGACCCTATGACTTATGTGGTGACGGACGCCTGCATTAAATGCAAATACACTGATTGCGTCGAGGTGTGCCCGGTCGACTGCTTTTACGAAGGCGAGAACATGCTCGTCATTCACCCGGACGAATGCATCGATTGTGGCGTCTGCGAGCCGGAATGCCCCGCGGAAGCGATTATCCCGGATACCGATGACGCTGAAGGGAAGTGGGTGGAGCTCAACTCCAAGTACGCAGCGTCCTGGCCGAACATCACCCAGAAGATCGATCCCCTGCCCGACGCGGACGCCTTCGCTCAAGAGAAAGACAAGCTGGACAAGTATTTCAGCCCTAAGCCTGGCGAAGGGTCGTAACGACTCCAGTTTCCCCGGCTTGGGCGCCCTTGGCGGCTCCCAGCTTTGTGCGTAGCGCGTCGTGAAATTTTATGCTATTGTCGCGGAAAGTTCGGCACTGGGCGGCCGTTGCGTTTCTTTAGCCGCCACTTGAAGGACGAAGAGCTAACCGCTGAAATAGCGAGAGAATTCTTTTTCCAACAGGACGTCTGGTTCTGTCCCCGGTTTGTAGGTGGAAAGAATCAGGCGGTTGCGGCGCTCCCCGCGGACAACGCATGCGCGTTTTCCGACGGCCGGACTTAACCGTGCAGATTGCACGGCGTTTAGCGGTGCAACCTCCGCTTACGCCGTCGCAGCGGATGAGAGTGTAGGCCATGGCGACCAAGACTGCTGGCAAGCCAGCGAAAAAAGCTTCGAAAAAGATCGATGCCAAACCCGCCGCGCGCCGCGTTCCGGCGAAAAAAGCGGCGGCGGCTAAAAAGCCCTCGGCGAAAAAGGCTGCCGCGCCTAAAAAGCCGGAAAAGTCCAAAAAGCCCGTAGCGAAAAAGGCTGCCAAACCCGCCGCTTCAACAACGAAGTCGGCCGCGAAGAAGCCTGCGCCGAAGCAAAAACCCCAAGCCAAAACGGCGCCCGCGCCCGTAGAGGCGAAAACGGCCAAAAATAAAGCTGACGCGAAAAGCGCAGCCAGGTCGACGCCCGCGGCGAATGCGGCTCCAAAAACGGCCCCCAAGCCCGCGCCGGCTGAAAAGGCCTCGCCTGCCGCGGCAAAACCTACGGGTAAAGCGGCTGCTAAAGCGATCAAAGAAAGCGCCGCCGCCAAGAAAAAACCGGAAACGCCTGCGAAGAAAAAGCCCCTCGTCGGCCAAAAACCGCGGACTGAAAAGTCTGCGGCAGGGGTCGACGGTTCCGCTCCTCCTCAACCCCCAAAGGCCTCTTCGTCAGTGAACAATTCAGTCGTTAAAGCGTCTCCCGCCTCCGCCGAGGCCAAGCAGGATTTCAAAGTCAACGATCACGTCGTCTACCCGGCGCATGGCGTCGGCCGCATAGTAGGCATTGAAAAACAGCTCATCGCCGGCATCACCAACGAGCTTTTCCTGATCGATTTCGAGCAGGAAAAGATGAAACTGCGCGTTCCCACCGCCAAGGCGAAAGCTGTCGGCATGCGTCCCCTTTCGGATCAGGCGCTCATCAAGAAAGCCATCGAAACCCTGAAAGGCCGCGCGCGCGTGAAACGCACGATGTGGAGCCGCAGGGCGCAGGAATACGAAGCCAAGATCAATTCCGGCGACATCATTTCTGTGGCGGAAGTCGTGCGTGATCTTTATCGCGCTTCCGACCAGCCGGAGCAGAGCTATTCCGAACGTCAGCTTTTTGAAGCCGCGCTTGATCGTCTCGCTCGCGAAGTCGCCGCCGTAAACAAGTATACCCTCGACGCCGCCCTTGCCGATCTGGACGCTTCGCTTCAGCAGAAAAAAGCGGCCTGATCGGTCGTTACGCGCCTTCTTCGTAACTTTAAGCCTTATGCGGGCGGAGCAAAGATGCTTCGCGCCGCATTTGTTTCTGCGTAATTCCAGCCGCGCGTGAGATCTTGGCAATACCTAAAAAACAAGCGCCCCCGTTGCCGGGGGCGCTTGAAAAATCGAATGCTAGAAATCTAGCGCTTCGAGAACTGGAAGCTGCGGCGGGCTTTCTTGCGGCCGTACTTCTTGCGTTCGACAACGCGGCTATCGCGCGTGAGGAAACCGCCTTTTTTCAGGGTCGAGCGAAGCTCCGGTTCGAAAAAGGTCAACGCGCGCGAAATTCCATGACGGACGGCGCCGGCCTGACCTGATGGACCCGAGCCCGCGACCGTGCAAACGACATCGAACTGGTCGATACGTTCGGCGGCGACGAGCGGCTGCTTGATGATCATTTGCAGCACGGCGCGGCCGAAATAGTCTTTATGGTCCTTGTTGTTGACGGTGATCTTGCCTGCGCCCGGTTTGATCCAGACACGCGCGACGGCGGTTTTGCGTTTGCCGGTGGCGTAGGCGCGGCCCTGGGCGTCAATCTTCGGTTGCGGCAGTTCCGCTTCCGGCTCGATCATGCCCGCGTCTTGGGCGGCGGATTTCAGATCTTCGAGGCTGGACGTGCTCATGGATTAGGCGACCTTCTGGTTCTTGCGGTTCATCGAAGCGACATCGAGCGGCTCGGGCGTTTGCGCCGCGTGCGGATGATCGGAGCCGGCATAGACTTTGAGATGTGTCATCTGCGAGCGCGCCAATGGCGAATCTTTCGGCATCATGCGCTCGACCGCGTTCACGATGACCCGTTCGGGGTGCTTGCCGCCAAGCAGCTTGTCCATCGTGCGTTCCTTGATGCCGCCTGGGAAACCGGTGTGCCAGAAGAACTTCTTGTTCTGCATTTTGCGGCCGGTAAACACGACCTTGTCGGCGTTGACGACGATGACGTGGTCGCCGCAGTCAATGTGCGGCGTGTACATCGGCTTGTGCTTGCCCCGGAGGCGCATGGCGATGATGGAAGCGAGACGGCCGACGACGAGACCTTCGGCGTCGATCAGCAACCATTTCTTCTCCACGTCCGCAGGCTTGGCGGAATAGGTTTTCATGTCGGTAGATCCTGATCTTTCAAATGCGCCCGGCCCGGCCCTAAGAGCCGCCCACCGGAAAGAGCCGCGCTAGTAGCCAAGACGCGCGCTGAGGTCAATAGTGTCCAAAATCAGCCTGTAAAATCGGCAGCTTATGGATGTGGCATTATAATACCGTAAAATTGCGTCGTTGACCGAATGAACATGTGCAGGACATGGCGTATCGGGTAGAAGCGCTTCAAAAAGCAAAGGAATTCCGTCTGATGCGTCACCTGTCCTTCTCCGTCGCCTTCCTTGCGCTAGCAGCCTGCGGCCGCGACAGCCAGCCGCAGCAGGACCGTGAGCTTCTTCAAAGCCCAGCGGTTGAAGTGGCCGCAGTCGATCAGTTCGGGCCTGTCACCGGCGCGGTGAAGGGAATCGCCATGTGGTCGCATCCGACGCTTCCGTTCAACGGCCTGGTCATCGCCGCAGGAGAAGCGGGCCTTGTCGCGTGGAATATTGAGGACGGGACCGAGGTCGCGCGTAACGATCGCTCTCCGCTCGAAGGCGTCTCAGTCGCTTATCTTGGAAACGGGACCCAAGCTCAAGGATACGCGGCGGCTCGAACTGCTGGCGGCGAGGCGGATTACACTTTTTACGCAATCGACAATGTGTCGCGAGAATTCAACCTTTTGTCGACAGCCTCGTTCGGGAAGCGCCACGAGGGCCGCGGATTTTGTCTCGGCGGCAATGGCGACGCTCTCGTGTTGCATGAAATGACGCAAACAGGCTGGCGTTCGACCAGCATTGCGATCAATCTAGGAGGGCTGGCGTTTAGCGAACCGGCGACAACCGGGGCGCATAAGGGCGGTTTCACTCATTGCGCCGTAGACGAATTGAGTGGCGCTATCATAGCTCTCAGCGCGGTCGGTGAGGTTTATCGTATTGAGAATAGTTCGCCGACCTTGCTTGTCTCAACCGGCGTTTCTAATCCCGCCGGCATCGGTCTTGCGCTCAACGGCCTCGCGGATGAAACGCCGGAGGACCAGTGTTGCGGGCAGATCGCAGTGCTCGACGGCGCGAACGCGGTTATCCATCTGTTCGATCGCGAGGACGGGCATGCTCTGGGCGCTGTGCGTATGGCCGCCTCGTTCGATGTCGAGGCCGTCGCATCTGCGAGCGCGCTTGGCATGGGGTATGGCAATTTCGGCGCGGTCTACCGCGACGGGTTGGTCGCGCTGGCGACGGAGGATCAAGACTCCGCCATTCGTCTCGCCCCTTTCAACGGCGTTATGGACGCTCTTGCGCAACCGCTTGGCGAAACGGCCAACCCGCGCGATCTCGCGCCTCAGCAAGAAGAAGGGTTTGTGATCGACGTCGAAATCGTCAAACCGTGAGCGGCGTAGAGCGTCGCCAGCAATACGCCGAGCGCCCCTGCCTGATGCAAAAGGCCGAGCGCAATCGGCGTTGCTGCTAAAAGCGTCCATACGCCGAGCCCGATCTGGGCGAGAATGGCGACGAGAACGAGCCTTGCGCTATCGCGCACGACCGAGCCGCGCGCCGCAACAAAGAACCAGACGGCCCCGGCAGCGACAAGATAAGCGCCGATACGGTGATTGAACTGCACGGCGGCGATCTGCTCGAAGAGATCGGCGAAACGAGGCGGCGCGCCGAAATAGGTGCGCGGGAAGAACTCGCCGTCCATCAACGGCCATGTATTGTAAGTGCGCCCTGCCCGCAGTCCGGCGACGAAGGCGCCGAGGATCATCTGCGCATACACGGCGCCCGCAAGGGCCAGGGCCCCGTGGAATAACCGCGGTCGCTTGGCTTTGGCGGGCGGCTTTTGCAGATCGAGCGCAATCCAGAACATCAGAGCAAGGAGCATCACAGCCAGCGCCAGATGCGCGGCGAGCCTGTACTGGCTCACATCGACGCGGTCAGACAGTCCGCTGGACACCATGTACCAGCCGAGCGCGCCCTGCGCCCCGCCAAGCGCAAAGATTGCTAAGAGGCGAGCGCCAAGTTTCTGGTCGATCCGACCAGTGGCGGCGAAGAAAATCAGCGGAAGGAGAAAAGCGACGCCGAGCAGTCGCCCGAGAAAGCGGTGCCCCCATTCCCACCAATAGATTTCCTTGAACTCATTAAGGCTCATGCCCTTGTTGACGAGGCGATACTCCGGGATCTGTCGATACTTCTCGAATTCGCTATGCCAGTCCGCTTCGCTAAGCGGCGGAATGGCCCCTGTGACTGGCCGCCATTCGGTGATCGAGAGGCCTGAATCGGTAAGCCGCGTGGCGCCGCCGACAACGACCATCAGCGCCACCAACGCGCACATAAGGAAAAGCCAGACCGCTACCGGCCGCATGGATACGGGGTGAGGCTTGGCTGACGGTTCGGGCGCGGTTGTCTCGGTCATGGCGTTCCTCTACAGCAAGCCAGCCTGGCTCGCGCGCGGCAGGCCGTCGCGCCGCAAAGCAGGCAAAGAAGGATCGCCATGAGCCCCAGAAATAAAAAGCTCGTCGGCCTGTTCATCCTGTTGCCGGCCCTCCTTGCCTACATCCTTCTCGCCATCGTTATCGCCGATTATGTCCCTGATTTCTGGCTGATCGAGCTTGCATATTTCATCGTTGCAGGCGTGCTTTGGGCGTTTCCGATGAAGGCCCTGATTGACTGGATGAGCCGCGACCCGTCCCAGAATGGTTCATAAAGTCGGGGGGACGCGGAAACAGGTTCTTAAGCCGGACTTGCGACTCTGAGGCCGGCCCGACCGCTGGGCTGGTTTCGAGGCCTATGTTCGATCGCTCCTCCCAGTCCCGGCACAAGAACACAATGCGCGTGCGGCTCGCCGTGACGGGCTCGGAACCGTTCGAAGCGGTCGTGTTCTTGAAGCTCGACGAGCGGCTTATCGATCTTCTCAACGATCCGCGCGCGTTCATCCCCGTTCGTCGTACTGACGGCGCAACAATGATCGTCGCCAAGGCGAATATTGTTTCGGTTACTGAAATTCCTGAAAAAACTGATGCGGGCGCCGAACCGATTGCTGGCGACGACGAAGAAGCAGCCGAACGCCGCCAGTATCGCAGTCCCGAAGAAACCGATACGGGCCAAGCGCGCAATGAGCGCCGTCCCCGTCCCCGCCGCATTGATCCTTATGAGGTGTTGCGTGTTGCGCGTGATGCGCCGATTGAGGAAATCAAGCGCGCTTACAAAGCGCGCATAAAGGCGGTGCACCCCGACGCCATCGCCGCTCTTGATCTTGATGAAGATCTCGCCCGCGCCGCCAACAATTCCACGCAGCGGGTCAATCAGGCTTACGATATGATCATGCGTGACCGTCAGCAGGCTGACGGAAAAGCTGCGGCCGCAGGCGCGGTCGCGGATCAGGCCTGAAGTTCGATTATTGCGGGCCTTGCCGCCCGGTTTCCGGATCGATTCCGCCGCCCGTCGCCGGCAGCTTGCCGACGTTGCCGAGGAGCTGCTCCCAGAAGGAAAGCTCCTTGCCTCTTGTCGGCGTGGTGCGTGAGGCCAGTTTAACGCTCATGCCGTCCGAGAGGTCGAGATTTTCGACCTCTTTCACAACGCCCTCATCGTCGAAGTGAAATGCGACGATAGCGCGATAGGTGGCCTTGGGTTTGAAAAACGCCCGCGAAGCGTCGGCGGCGGTCATGTAATACCAGGCGTCAGGATCGAAAGTGCCGATCATCGAGGGCTCGCCATAGCGGGCGATGACGCTGTCCTTGGTGTCGAAACCGGGTTCAGCGGTCAGCTTGGTTTCGCCCCTTTCCAGCAGATAGCCGTGACTGGTCCGCACCGATACGCAGCCCTCGAGAAGGACGGCGCCGGCGAGGGCGAGAACAAGAACGACGCGGGATCTGGGCATTTACTTGATCCTGGACCGGAAGGGACTTACCTGAACGCGACCCCTGTAACAGGAACTGCGCCGTCCCGGCTAGCCTATGATCCTATCGCTGTTCAGAAAAGACCCCACGCTCGAAGCTGCTTCCGCCCTGTATGCGAGTGCGGTCGAGCAGGCGCGTCTGCCTGTTTTTTATGAGAAATTCGCAGTCCCGGACACGCCTGAGGGACGATTCGAGCTGCTTTCGATGCACATTTATCTGGTATTGAGGCGCCTGAAAGGGGCCGGCGCGGCGGCGGACCGGCTTTCTCAGAAGGTTCTCGACGCCTTTTTCGCCAACCTCGACAGTTCGCTCAGAGAGATGGGAGTCGGCGATCTGTCCGTGGGGAAGAAGATTCGCGCCCTCGCTGAAGCTTTCTATGGCCGCGCCCGCGCCTACGAGGCAGGCCTCGAAGATGGCGCAGCCCCATCTATCCTCGCCGCGGCTGTCAGTCGCAACGTTTACGAAGAGGCGGAAGCCGAAATGGCGCCGGCGCTTGCAGGCTATCTCCGCGATGCGGCGGCGGTTGTGGGCGCTCAGTCCCTGGCCCGCTTACTGAGCGGCGTCGTTCGTTTTCCGGACGCGGCCGCCCCCGCTCTGGCGGAGTAGCTTTCATGTCCACAATCGAGCCTGACAAAGAATTTTCGAAGGTCGCCGTCATTTCCGGCCTGCCCTCTGAAGGGCGCGTCTTTAACCTCTCGCCAGACGAGGCCCAAAGAGCCGCTATCGCTCGCCGGCTTAATATCCCGGCCGTAACCGCGCTCCGGGGTCGCATCGAGCTCAGGCCTTCACAGGGCGGGGTCGTGCTCACCGGCCGAGTTGAGGCTGATCTTGTTAGAGTGTGCGTCGTCACGCTTGAGCACACGAAAGAGTCGATAGACGAAGTTTTTGAATTGCGATTCGCCCGCAGCGTTGGGCGAGACGAAGCGGAAGCGGAACTCGTGATCGACGAGAATACGCCCGAGCCTCTCGAAGGCGATGAGATCGATATAGGAGAGGTGCTGGTGCAACAGCTCGCCCTCGCCATGACCCCTTACCCACGCCGCGAGGGGGCGGTTGTTGATGAGGCCAAATTCAGCCAAGCCCTTGAAACATCTCCATTTGCCGTCCTCAAAGGCGCGATTGCAGAGCGGCGTGACGAAGAGTAGGAACCTGTTCAGGAGAATTGATTGGGCGACCTGCCCGCCGTGGCGGCGTTGCGCGATGAACGCTGCGGGCTATTCTCGCGGCCGCTTGGGAGAGCGTTAACGTGACCGAAACGCAGCCGGTACAGGCGCAGTTGACGCTGGCCATCGACGCGATGGGCGGCGATGCAGGGCCTGAGGCCGTTGTTTCCGGCGCTGCGCGCGCAGTCGAAGCGGGGCTTGGCGCCCGCCTCGTCTTCTTTGGCGACGCGGCGCTGATCGAACCCCTGGTGAAAGCCGAAGCCTCCCTCTCCGGCGCCGAGATCCATCATGCGGATGGCGTCGTGTCGATGACGGACAAGCCGTCGCAGGTGCTTCGCCGAGGTCAGAATACGTCGATGTGGGCGGCGATCAGCGCGGTCAAGGAAGCGTCGGCAGGTGCGGTGGTTTCCTGCGGAAATACGGGCGGGCTGATGGCGTTGTCGATCAAACAGCTCGGCATTATCGACGGCGTTGACCGTCCCGCGATGACGGCGCTTTGGCCGACGCCGCGTGGGCGCACGGTGGTTCTTGATGTCGGCGCCAATGTCGAGGCGACGGACAATCAGCTCGTGCAGTTCGCGATTATGGGAGAAGCGTTTTTCCGGTCGCTGACGGGCGAACAGAAGCCCATTGTCGGGTTGCTCAATGTGGGCGCGGAAGAGCTCAAGGGTCACGAAATCGTGCGTTCCGCCGCGCGGATTCTTCGCGAAGCGGATCCTGAAATGTCGTTCGCCGGCTTCATTGAAGGCAACGACATTTCCAAAGGCACTGTCGATGTCGTCGTGACCGACGGATTCACCGGCAACGTCGCGCTGAAGACTGCAGAAGGGGCGGCGCGTCTCGTCGGAAGCTGGCTCAAACAGGCGCTCACAGCCTCGCTGATCACCCGGGTCGGGGCGTTGCTCCTGCGCGTGCAGCTCATGCGCCTGAAGGAGCGCATGGACCCCTCATCGGTAAACGGCGCAGTGTTCCTCGGATTGAATGGGCTGATCGTCAAAAGCCATGGCGGCGCGGACGCAGCCGGCGTTAAAAGCGCCATAGAAATGGCTGCAAGCCTTGCAAGTCGTCCTTTCCGCGACGAAGTTGCAGAGACCATTGCGCGCGTGGGGATGCGCGCCGCCGAAACAAAAACACAAGAGGGCGCTGGCGGCGATGTCAAAGCTGCGGCGATATGATTTTGAGAGCGGTAGTAGCAGGCACCGGGGCGTATCTTCCCGAGAAGATCCTTACTAACGAAGATATCTCCAAATTTGTCGATACCAGCGATGAATGGATTCGCGAGCGCACGGGCATTCGCGAGCGCCACATCGCCGCGGATGGTCAGTACACATCCGACCTGGCTGCGGAAGCGGCGCGACGCGCCCTCGCTGATGCGGGCCTGACTCCGGCGGACATCGATCTCATCATCGTCGCGACGACAACGCCGGATCTCACCTTTCCTGCAACCGCCGCGATCGTGCAAGCCAAGCTCGGCGTCGAGCGCGGCGCGGCGTTCGACATACAGGCGGTTTGCACCGGCTTCGTTTATGCGCTGTCGACGGCTGAAAAATTCATTCTTTCCGGACAACACAAGCGTGCGCTGGTTATCGGCGCAGAAACTTTCTCGCGCATTCTGGATTGGGAAGACCGCGGGACCTGCGTCCTGTTCGGCGACGGCGCCGGCGCTTTTGTCATCGAGGGCGTGGATGAAAGCGCGGCAGACGGGCGCGGCGTGCTTGGCACGTACCTGCGTTCCGACGGGCGGCTTGTCGATCTCCTCTATGTGGATGGCGGCGTTTCCTCCACGCGCACGACCGGGCATGTGCGTATGCAAGGCAATAAGGTGTTCCGCGAAGCCGTCACGCGCATCTCCGAAGCGATGGAGACGGTCGCCGCGCAGGCTGGGATCTCCCCGACCGACATCGACTGGTTCGTGCCGCATCAGGCGAACGAGCGCATCATTCAGGGGGTGGTGAAAAAACTCGACCTGCGCCCGGATCAGGTGATTTCCACAATTGCGCATCAAGGCAATACGTCTGCGGCCTCCATCCCGCTTGCGTATCGCCACGGCGTAGAGGACGGCCGCATCAAGAAAGGCGATCTCGTGATGCTGGAAGCTATGGGCGGCGGGCTCACGTGGGGCGCGGCGCTGCTGCGCGCCTGAGCGCTCTGAGCGCCCTTTCGCCCCTTGTGCCAAATTAAGAACAGCCAAGGAATATCAATCGGTTGTTGACCAGCTTCGCTTGAACGGCTTAACATTAACCTTTCACGGCAAGATGCGAGGTCGGATACTATGCCTGGCAAAACGACAACGCGTGCGGACCTGACTGACGCCGTTCATCGCCAGCTTGGCGTTTCCCGGAATGAATCGGCCATGTTCGTTGAGCGCATCCTCGAGGAGGTAGCGCAGGCGCTTGAGCGCAGCGAAACCGTGAAAGTCTCATCCTTCGGGACATTCTCTGTCCGATCCAAAAAGCTCCGTATGGGGCGCAATCCGAAGACAGGCGAGGAGGTGCCTATTACCCCTCGCCGCGTGATCACGTTTCGTGCGTCGCATGTGCTCAAGGACCAGATCAACTCTTCGCTGGCGCGAGATAGCGCAACGGCCGCAGAATAGCGGCGCAAGGGCGGCGAAATGGCTGTGGCGAAATCGGCGGAAGCATTCCGCACTATCAGCGAAGCAGCGGCCGAGCTCGACGTGCCGCAGCATGTTCTGCGCCACTGGGAAGAAGCCTTCGGACAGATCAGACCAATGCGCCGCGCCGGCGGACGCCGTTATTACCGCCCGATCGACATCGACATTCTGCGCGGCGTTCGCGTGCTGCTTTACGATGAGCGCTACACCACAAAAGGCGTGCAGAAAATTTTTAAGCAGAACGGCGTCAAATACATCGCCGAGCTCGGGCGTCTCGCCGCCGCTGGCCAGTCGATAGAGCTACGCCCCCTCCCCGACGAAGATACAGACGACCGGCTGGCGGACGGTCACGATCTTCCCGCCGCTTCGGGCGCCGGCTCCGACCTGTCGCCGGAAATAAGGGCGCGGCTTTCGGCGCTGCTAGGCCGCCTCGAACGGGTCCAGGAAGCGCTCGACGAAGCGACCCTCGCTATTGAAGCGATCGACGCCGAGATTGAAGAAAAGCGAGGCTGAAACGCTTCTCCAGCCGCTCATTTTCCTGTCGCGGGCGCATTGCGGCGGAGGAAAGCCCCCCCTATAGTCCGCGCCGCTCAGCCGGGTTCGCCCGCCGGGCGAGGTCGGAGCGTGGCGCAGCCTGGTAGCGCACTTGACTGGGGGTCAAGGGGTCGCTGGTTCGAATCCAGTCGCTCCGACCATTTTTACATCAGGCCCGTGCACGGACGATTCTTGCGATTAAGCGAAGTGATCGTATCCGCCCTGCTCTGTCTCGATCACGTTCCGATCCATGTCGAGCAGCGTGACACCCTCGCCTTTCGTAGCCTGACCGATCCTTCTCACGCGCGTCTTTGAGACTTTCGAGGCCATATCGACGGCGCGGCGCATGGAGGCTGGCGCGGTGAAGAGGATTTCATAATCGTCGCCGAAGGAGGCGAGCGCGGCGAGCGAGGCGTTGCGGTCCGCCTGCTTCGCCAGCCAGAGGCCGGCAGCCTCGGATAAAGGAATGCGCTCGGCGTCGATGATGAGGCTCACCCCGCTTTCAGCCGCGAGATGGACGGCGTCCGCGAGAAGACCGTCGGAGACATCGAGCGCTGCCGACGCATGGCCCGCAAGGGCGCCGCCGATGACGAGGCGGGGATCAGGAAGCCGGTAGCGGGCCGTGAGATAGTCCCGGTCGAGCTTGGAAAAGGTCTCGCGCTTTTCGAGGGCAGCCAGGCCAAGGCCTGCGTCGCCGATCGTTCCCGTCACATAGAGGTCGTCGCCTACGCTGGCCCCGGACCGCGTCAGCATGCCCTGTCTATGCGGCGTCCCGAACAGCGTCGCCGAAAGGGTGAGCGGAGCGCCCGCCGCCCGGTGCCTCGTCGTGTCCCCGCCGAACAACGCGATACGGAACAGGTCCTGGTCGACGGCTAGCCCCGCGGCGAAGCGCGCGATGGCATCCTGTTTGATCGCCTTCGGCCAGACGCAGCCAAGAAAGTAGCCTACAGGACGCGCGCCTTTGGCGGCTAGGTCGGAGAGGTTCACTCGCAACAGCTTGCGCGCGACAAGATCGAGAGGATCCTTTTCAAGGAAGTGCACGCCGCCGACGATCAAGTCTTTTGTGACGACGTACTCGCCAGTCGCCAGCAGCGCCGCATCGTCAGTCAGGTTGAAGCTGCCGTTCGCCTCTTTAGAGAGCGGCGCGAAAAGCGTTTTGATGATGTCGAATTCGCCGTTGGCCAATGGGCGCCTCACGCGCCGGCGGCGAACTCGTCGCGCCGCGTCTCGCGCGCCGACGCATCGAGCACTGCATTGATGAATTGCGGTTCGGGTCCGTCGAAGAAAGCGTTGGCGATCTCGACATACTCGTCGATGACGACGCGGAACGGCGTATCGGGCCGCGCCGTGAGCTCATAGAGGCCGGCGCGCAGAATGGCGCGCGCCGTCGCATCGAGGCGCGACAGCGTCCACTTCTCCGCAAGCTGGCGCTCGATGAACGGGTCGATCCGCCGCTGGGCGGCGACGACGCCGCGAGCGATCTGCGCGAAATAGTCAGCGTCCGCGTCATGAATGGCGACGCCGTCGAGATCGCCGCCGAGACGGTGCGTGTTGAACTCGAGGATGACGCTTTCGACGCCCGCCCCAGTCTGTTCCATCTGATACAGCGCCTGCACCGCTGCAAGGCGGGCGAGCGATCGCGCGCGATTGTCATTCTGCGCCATGTTCGAGCCTTTTACGCCTTTCGCCTACCGGCCCTCGCGTTCCTGTTCTTCGAGCCCGTCCAGGAACTGTCCGAAGTCCTTCGCCTCGCGAAAATTCTTGTACACAGAGGCGTAGCGCACATAGGCCACATCATCGAGATTTGCGAGGCCTTCCATCACCATTTCGCCGATCCGTTTGGACGGAATCTCGGCCTCCCCCGACGCTTCGAGCTGGCGGATGATGCCGGAGATCATCTGTTCGACGCGTTCGGGATCGACTTCGCGCTTTCGGAGCGCGATCGAGACCGAACGCATCAGCTTGTCCCGGTCGAACAGCGCTTTGCGGCCGGAGCTTTTCAGGACGACGAGCTCGCGAAGCTGGATGCGTTCAAAAGTGGTGAACCGCCCCGCGCAGGCCGAGCACTGCCGTCTCCGGCGGATCGACGAGCCGTCTTCCGCCGAACGTGAGTCCTTGACCTGGGTGTCTTCATTTCCGCAGAACGGGCAGCGCATGCGGGCGGTGTTCTTTCTTCAGATTGTTCCGTCTACTGATAAATTGGAAACCGTTTCGTCAGCGCCTTGACGCGGCCGAGCACATCTTTTTCTGTCGCTTCGTTGTCGCCGCCACGGGCGAGACCGTCGAGCACTTCAACCATCAGCTCGCCAACTTCGCGGAACTCGGTGACGCCGAAGCCGCGCGTCGTGCAAGCGGGCGAGCCGATGCGAATGCCCGAGGTGATGGTCGGCTTTTCCGAATCGAACGGCACGCCGTTTTTGTTGCAGGTGATCCCCGCGCGCTCGAGACTCTGTTCGGCCGCGTTGCCTTTTACGCCTTTCGGCCGCATGTCGATCAGCGCCAGATGCGTATCGGTGCCGCCGGAGACAACGGCGTACCCCGCTTCTGCGAGCGCAGCCGACAGCGTTTGCGCGTTGGCGATGACGTTGCGCGCATATTGCTTGAATGAAGGCTTCAGCGCCTCCCCGAACGCCACAGCCTTGGCGGCGACCACATGCATCAGCGGTCCGCCCTGAATGCCGGGGAACAGCGCCGAGCGGACTTTCTTGGCGATCGCCTCGTCGTTCGTGAGCACCATGCCGCCCCTCGGTCCGCGCAGGGTTTTGTGCGTCGTCGTGGTCACCACGTGCGCGTGATCGAGCGGATTGGGATACGCCCCGCCCGCGACCAGGCCGGCGAAGTGCGCCATGTCCACCATCAGGAAAGCGCCAACCGAGTCCGCGATGTCGCGGAACTTCTTGAAGTCAATAATTCGCGAATAAGCGCTGCCGCCAGCGATTATGACTTTCGGCCGGTGCTCGTCGGCCATCTGGGCGACCGCTTCGAAGTCGATCCGCTGATCGTCCTCACGAACGCCGTAGTGAACCGCATTGAACCATTTGCCGGACTGATTTGCCTTGCCTCCATGAGTGAGGTGACCGCCGGCGGAAAGGTCCATCCCGAGAAAACAATCCCCCGGCTGCATCAGGGCCATGAACACTGACTGGTTCGCCTGGCTGCCGGAATGGGGCTGAACGATCGCCTCTGCGCAGTTGAAGAGCTTGCAGGCGCGGGAGATGGCGATGTCTTCCGCCTGATCGACAAACTCGCAACCGCCATAGTAGCGGCGGCCGGGATAGCCCTCGGCGTATTTGTTCGTTAAAACAGAGCCTTGTGCTTCAAGTACGGCTCTGGAGACGATATTTTCTGACGCGATGAGCTCAATCTGCTCTTGCTGACGCCCAAGCTCTCGGCCGATTGTGGCGAAAATCTCGGAATCGGCTTCCGCAAGCGGCGTCTCAAACAGCCCTGCATCCTTGGTCGCCTCTGTCACGCTCATCCAATTCTCCTGAAGGCAAAGCACACTATACGCCGCCTGCTTTCAGGCCGCGTCGAATCGTCCGTCGGTATACGCGGCGAGTCGCAAGGCGGCAATCGGGGCGCGCTTTGCGCGTTCTAGTTGACGTTGCGCCGCATGTAAATTGCAACCGGAACGGAGGCATTCCCAGATGCAATCCGTCCGTAGCCGGTGCATTTCATATTGTTTGCTAAGATTACAGATTCTGCCCTCTCTTTATTAGAGAGCGTTATTTGGCTTGATTTTTAGCGGCCGGGTGATTACGCGCATAACATGCCGTTATCCATTCTTTCCCTTAGGGCCCGCCGTTTCATTTACGACGGAGGAAAGACAGGTGAAGC
>JAVJPA010000231.1:0-5103 GCA_040216495.1 Amphiplicatus sp.
CCACGGCTTTCTCCCCGCGCGTAAGATGGCGTCGTTCCCTGCGCCGGAGAGGCGTTGTAGCTACCGTTCTATGGCGGCAGGGGATGCGGCGAGCGGGAGAGGAGAAGGCGTTACGGACTTCTCCGCATTCCGGCCGGTCGATCCGTCGGGCCATTCGGCCGAGGGTCTCGCTCTCATGCGCCGTCTGCGGCCTATTGCAGGCGGGGCGAGCGAGGCGCCCAAGGTACGACGCCTTGTCGGCGACGCTGTACAACGCCGCGCGCGGGACGTTCGTCGTCCCACTAAAAAATTGAGCTGACGCCGGACGTCCCGCGCCACCTCTCCATCTTCTAATCCTCTCGGGTCCGGCCGGATCGCGGAGCCGGGAAGCTGCGCGCGCCGCTCAGGCGAGGGCGTCGTAGGGGATGGCGACCAGGGTGCCGCCAAGCTGGCGGGCGTTCTCCGCATAGTCTTCCGCCGAGAGGCGCTTGATCTCGCACACGCACCAGATGTCGCCGGTCGAGGAAATGTAGGGCGTGTCGAGGCCGCGGAAATGGACGAGGCCGGACGGGGTGGGGATGCGGTTGAGCGAGATCGTCATGGCGAGTTCGCCGGTGAAAATGCCCGTGCGCTCCCAGGCGGCGGTCTGCTCGTCGGCTTCCTCGCCGAAGCAGCCGTAGAGGCTCGGCAGGTCCGGCAGGCCCGAGATGCCGACTTCGCCCGCCAGGCTGGCGCTTTTCTCGATGAACACCGCGCCCTCGCCGAGCAGCGACGACGGCCAGGCGGCGTAGCCGACGCGCATGCGGGTGAGGCGGTCGAGGCGGCTGTCGCGGTTGGCGCGCATCAGGTCGCGGAGGCGCCGGCGCAGCCGCAGCGACGGCTCGGCGCCCGCTTCCCAGCGCGAGACCGATTTCTGGTCGACTCCGAGCTGGTCGGCGAGAGACTGTTGCGAGAGCCCCTGCCGGACCCGCAAGGCGCGCACGAGGCGCGCCCAGTAGGCGTCGCTGCGTATGCCGTTCATGTCAAAAACCGGCGCCCGCTGATCGGGCGCACTCTGCGCATAGCAATCGCGCGATACAGTTCCGTGACGGTCAGGCGTTCTCAGGCGTGCGCGTAACGAGCCTTTCGCAAAACCGTCAAATTAGCGTCGCCCCCCGCCGGTACTTCCCGCATCGGATCGTAATCAGGGGCGTGTGATGAAGCGTAAAACGGGTGCGGGGAAATTGTCGGCGCGGTTCGGGTGGGGCGGCTCGGCGGCGATCGCGGGATTGCTGGCGGGACCGGCGGCGGCGCAGGGCGGCGCGCCCGATCAGGTGGTGGTCAGCGCCTCGCGTTCGGCGCAGTCGATCGAGCAGCTCGGGGACGCGATCAGCATTCTCGATGCGGAAGCGATCGAGTTGCAGCAGTTGACGACGCTCGACGAGGCGCTTGAGCGCACGCCCGGCGTCGCCATCACCCGCTCGGGCGGCGTCGGCCAGAACACGCAGGTCCGCATGCGCGGCTTCACCACCAAGCACGTCCTCGTGCTGATCGACGGGGTGAAGCTCAACAACCCGGCGGAAGGCGACAACCAGTTCGGCATCGACCACCTTTTCCTCGACAATGTGGAGCGGGTCGAGGTGCTGCGCGGGCCGCAGTCCGGCGTTTACGGCGCCGATGCGGTCGCCGGCGTCATCAACGTCGTCACCCGCCGGCCCGAAGGCCCGCTTCAGGTGCGCGGCTCGGCGATGATCGCGGAGAACGACACCTATGAGCTCAGCGCCGGCGCGCAAGGCGGCGGCGAGCGCTTCGGCCTGTCGGGAAGCGTGTCGTATTTCGACACCGAAGGCATTTCGCTCGCGAGCCGGGCGCCCGGCAATACGGAGCGCGACGGCTATGAGAACCTGACCGCGCAACTGCGCGCCGAGTTCCGGCCAACGGACACGATCGACGTGAGCGCCTGGCTGCGGTTCACCGACTCCGAGAACGAAATCGATGCGGGCTCCCTGCCGCCCGGCAACCCGGAAGGGCTTCCGCCGTACCTGTTTCAGGACAGCGAAGGCCATAATGAAGACACCCAGATCGTCGGCGCTGTAAAAGGCGTGCTGCGCACCTTCGACGGCAAGCTGACGCATACGGCGCAGGTCTCCTACGTGTCGCTCGACAACGCCTATTTCGCGCCGGGCACGGAGCAGGAGAGCGAAGGCGACACTGTCGAGGCGCTTTATTACGGCGCGCTGAAGCTCGGCGAACGGGCGACGCTTGTGGCGGGCGCCGAATACCGCAACGAAAGCGCGCTGTTCGAACAGCCTGCCGGCTTCGCCTACGCGCTGATCGACGAAAGCATTTCGAACACTGCCGGGTTCGCGGAGGTGAATGTCGAAGTGCTGAACGGCCTCTTCGCCTCGGGCGCGATCCGGTACGATCATAACCAGAAGTTCGGCGGCGAGTTCACCTATCGCGCCACGCTCGCCTGGAATGCGCCGGACTCGTTCGACATTCCCGGCGTCGACACCAAGCTGCGCGCCTCTTATGGCGAAGGCGCCGAAGCGCCGGGCCTGCGGCAGATGCTCGGCTCGTCCGCGACCTTCCAGGGCAATCCGGACCTTACGCCGGAGTCGAGCTGGATGACGGATTTCGGGATCGACCAGCAACTTGAGAGCGGCCTCGCCGCGTGGAGCCTCACCTATTTCATCGGCGAAGCCGACGACGGCATCTTCTCGATCTACGATCCCGCGATCGGCAAAAGCGTGCCGCAGAACGTCAAAAGCCCCGTCGACATGCAAGGTCTCGAAATCGACTTCCGCCTGAAGCCTGCCTCATGGATCGAGGCGCGCGCCTCCTACACGCATATGAGCGTGGCTTTGGAGACGAGCGGCACGCAGCTTTTCGGGCGTCCGAAGAACGAAGCCAGCGCGGCGATCACTTTGCGGCCTTACAGCCGGTTAGCGCTCACTGTCGACGGCTACTGGAGAAGTTCGTTCTTCAGCGATTATCCGAGCACGTACGAAATGGACGGCTATTCGATCTACAACCTTTCGGCGGTATGGGATGTGACGGAGCGACTGGCGCTGTCGGCGCGGCTTCAGAACATCGCAGACAAATTTTATGAGGAGAAGCTCGGCGACGCCACCTATGGGCGCACGGCGCAGCTTCGTCTCACCGTACGTTACTGAGAGGAACAGGGCATGCGTCTGCGATTGGCGGGCTGGATGTGTTCGGCTGTCTTCTGGGCGGAAGCGGCTGCGGCTGCGAACCCGCCGCCGCTCGCGGGGAAGGGCGACGATGCGCTTCCCGTTCTCTTCGACTGCTTGCGCGAAGAGGATGCGGTCATTGTCAGCGCCCATCGCGGCGGACCGGCGCCGGGGTTCCCCGAGAACGCCATCGCGACTTTTGAAAATACGCTTTCGCAAGTTCCGGCCGTGCTTGAGATTGACATCATGCGCAGCGCCGACGGCGAGCTTGTGCTGATGCATGACGACACGCTCGACCGGACGACGACCGGCGAGGGGCCCGTCTCGGCGCAGACGCTCGCCGCCTTGCGCCGCCTTCATCTTGTCGACAATGAAGGCGTTACGACGAAGCACCGCATTCCGACTCTCGACATGGCTTTGAAATGGGGCGAAGGGCGCGCCGTTTTCGCCTTGGATCGCAAAGACCCCATTTCCTATGAAGACATCATCGCCGCCGTGGAGCGGCGCGGCGCATTCGGCCGGGTGATGTTCGCCACCTACTCGCTCGACGACGCAATTCGCGTCGCCAAGGCCGCGCCCCTTGCAGTGATCGTGACGCCGCTCGAAAGCGAAGGCGATCTTGAAACTTTGCGCCAGGCGGGCGTTTCTCTCGACCGGATCATCGCCTGGACGGGCACGGAAACGCCGCGCCCAGACCTTTACCGCGCTCTCGCCGAAGCGGGCGTCGAATCTGTTTTCGCCACGCTCGGCGGCTGGACCGGTTCTTGGGACAACCGCATCCTCGTGCTGGGGGACGATACGCTTTACCGGCGAATAACGGAGGGCGTCCAGCTTGTCGCCACGGACAGGCCGGGCGACGTCGTCGCGGCGCTGCCGCGCGCGGCCCGAGCGACGGCGTGTCTCGGAGAAAGGCCCTAAGCCGAACGTCGCCGATAACTCCCTTAGTCGTCAGACGGACGAAGAAATGACGGATGGCTGTCGCCGCTCATTCGCGTGACATAACCGGCTGACGACAGTACTGAAGAGGGGTGAATGAGGGCGAACACCGCAAAGAGCTTGAAGGTCGTCTTAACGAATTGCGCGCGCTTGTAGAGGCGACGGCGGACGATCGGCGGCCTGTGGCGCTCGACCAGGTGGCGGTCGGGCGGCTTTCGCGCATCGACGCGATGCAACGCCAGGCCATGGCCGAGGCGACCAAGCGCAAACATCTCCACGAGATAAAGCGCATCGAGGCGGCGCTGAAGCGAATGGAAGAGGGCGAGTTCGGCTTTTGCGTCTCTTGCGGGGAAGAGATCGCGCCGGCCCGCCTCAAGGCCGATCCCGCCGTTGCGCGCTGCGTCGGCTGCGCGCAATAACCATTCCGCAGGCGAAACTATCGATTAGCGCGCCGCATTGCTTTTTGCTGCGGCGCAATAGTCCGGGCCCGGAAGGGTCTGGAGAAAGGCGGGAGAATCCGCGTAGGATCAACGATCTGGCTCAGGGCTCAAGGAGGCGATCCGATGACGGCCGTTCTCACCAATCTGCGCAACGCTGTAATTGCGGGGTTCATCCTCGCGCTCGTCATGCTGCTGCTTTACGCCTTCGCTTGGGGCGGGGCGTTCGACAAACCGTTCTGGCAGTTTCTATTCCGATGGGCTCATGTCCTGTCCGGCGTGATGTGGATCGGGCTGCTCTGGTATTTCAATTTCGTGCAGATCCCGACCATGCCGAAAATCCCCGACGAGCTGAAACCGGCGATCGGCAAACATATCGCGCCCGAGGCGCTGTTCTGGTTCCGTTGGGGGGCGATGGCGACCATCGTCACCGGGCTCATTCTAGCCTGGCTCAACGGCTACATCGTTCAGGCCATGACGCTCGGCGCCGCCGGCGGCTTCGCCGTGCCGGGGCATATCGCCATCGGCATCGGCATGTGGCTCGGGATCGTCATGTGGTTCAACGTCTGGTTCGTGAT
>JAVJPA010000232.1:0-4271 GCA_040216495.1 Amphiplicatus sp.
TACTTTTTTAGCAAATTGATCTATGTTTCAACTTTCGAACCTTGATTCGGAGGTACACCATGGCGGTAAAACGCAAAGCTACTAAGAAGAAGACTGCTAAGAAGGCGACGAAGCGCAAAGCCGCGAAGCGGACGACGAAGCGCAAAACCGCCAAGAAGGCGACGAAGCGCAAAGCGGCTAAGAAAAAAGCCCCGGCTAAGCGCAAGACGGCCAAGCGGAAAACCGCGAAGCGTCGCACGAAGAAAGCGGCCTAACCAGGCGTCGCTAGGCGTTGACGTTGCGTTTCTGACGCCGGACTGCAGATTTCGATCACCGAAAGCGCTGCGGTTACACGAGGGGACGTTGATCGACGGCGAAGCCGACGATCCGTTCGGGGGAATTCCCAAATCAGCCGCTGAGAATCAGCGGGCGCAAACGAGACCCGGCGCATTTTCATGCGCCGGGTTTCTTCTTTTGCGCGGGTTGTTTTTGAATCAGAACGAATTTGCGCGCGAAATCAGCGGCGCATGAAGCGCTGCGCCATTCGCGCCCAAGAGTCTGACAAGCGTCTCCCGACATCGACACACACACCCACGCCGCTCATCCCGCGAAGGCGGGGATCCAGTGCAGCGCAGTTTCGATTCCGGCCTTCGCGAGGAGGAGGGGGAGGCAAACGTGAATCGACCAGGCGCCTTGCGAAAGTGTTAAGCCGCCTTTGAGCGTCCTTGTTGCTGCGACGATCTTCCGCTGGCACTCTTCTCTCTGTTCAGCAGGAGACCGCTCATGCGCGCCTTGCAATCCGTCCGCGTCGCCGCTGCTTTCGCATTTGCAGCATTGTTCGCCGCCTGCGCCACGAAACCGTCGCTTGAAAACGACGCCGAAGGCGGGCGCGATGCGGCTGTAGCGGCGAAATGGGCCGCCAACGGATGGCTGTCGCCGGGCCCGGAGAGCGATCCCGAGATTATTGGCCTTTACGAAGAACGCGCCGACTGCGACGCAGCGGTGGAGGCGTGGCTGTCGCGCCAGGTCGTCGGCAATCCGATACACGGGGAATGTCTGCCGATCGATCGGCATTAGTCGTGGGCGTTGCGCGTCGTGCGCGACGCGACATAGAACGCGCTTATGGCGATGCGCGTCCTCATTCTAGGCGGTTACGGGCTCGTCGGCGGCGAAATTCTCCGTGCGTTAAGCAATGCGGGATTCGAAATAATTGGGCTTGGGCGGGACGCCGAATTGGGCCGTCGCTTGCATCCGAGGCCAAGTTGGCGCTCCGCTGACATCGCCGCGCTCGACACTGCAGAGATGTGGTCGCCTTATCTCCACGACGTGGACGCTATCGTGAACGCGGCGGGAGCCCTACAGAATGGCGGTCGCGACCGTCTCGCGGCGCTTCAGGAAACGTCAATCAAGGCCTGCATCGCTGCTGCAGAGATGTCGAATGCCGGACGCTTTGTACAAATTTCCGCTCCCGGCGCTTCTGCAGACGCGACTACAGAGTTTCTTAGAACGAAGGCCGCCGCCGACGATGCGCTGCGCGCCAGCCGCCTCGAATGGGTGATATTCAAGCCTGGTCTCGTCATCAGCGCGAACGCCTATGGTGGCACGGCGCTCCTCAGGATGCTTGCCGCTCTTCCGGCGATATCGCCGCTGGTCCATGCGGACGCCAGCATTCAGACTGTTGCGGCGAGCGATGTGGCGCGCGCTGTCGTGCTGGCGCTTCAAGGTCGGGTGCCCCTTCGCGCCGACTATGATCTTGTCGAAGAGAGGGCGCATACGCTTCGCGAGATTGTCCGGTCTTTCCGCGAATGGCTTGGATTCCGGCCGGCGCTCGCAGAGTTTTCCGCGCCGCAATGGATGGGCGCCGTCATCGCCGCCGGGGCCGACGCCGCCGGCGCGTTCGGATGGCGTTCCCCTCTGCGATCGACCGCGCTCAACGTGATCGCGCAGGATGTGCGAGGCGATCCTGCGCCATGGACCGACGCCTCGGGCGAGACGCCGAAGAGTCTCGACGAGACGCTCGCCGACATCCCATCAACGTTGCAGGAGAGGGTTTTCGCTCGGGCGCAGCTCGTAACCCCGATTGCGATTCTTGCTTTGTCTCTATTCTGGATCGTTTCGGGCGTTATCGGCCTGATTTCGCGTGAAGTCGCTGCAGCGCATCTCGTCTCCGCATTCGGTGAGGCCAGAGCCATGCTCTTTGCGCTCGCCGGCGCCGCGCTCGACATTGTCATCGGCGCCGGGCTTCTGTTTCAAAAGGCGGCCCGGCGTTTCGCGTTTGCTTCTATCGCCGTTGCGACCGGTTATCTTGCGGCAGGCACATTGCTCTTGCCGGGCCTGTGGCTTGATCCGTTCGGCGTTTTCCTGAAAATCGTTCCCGCAATCATTCTGGCGCTTGTCGTCGGCCTGCTTCTTGAGGAACGCTGATGGAAGCCGTTCATTTTCTGCGCTGGCTGCATGTCATCGGCGCGGCCGTGCTTCTGGGAACCGGTGTGGGCATCGCCTTCTTCATGCTTATGGCGCACCGCACGCATGATGCGCGCATCGTCGCCCATACATCATCCGTCGTCGTCATCGCCGATTGGATATTCACGGCGTCAGCTGTGATTCTGCAGCCGATCACCGGCGCCCTTCTCGCGAGCGCAGCCGGATGGCGGCTGACGGAAGGATGGATACTCCTTTCGCTTGGCCTCTACGTTTTCATCGGCCTGTTTTGGCTGCCGGTCGTATGGATGCAGCACCGCATGCGCGATCTCGCACGCACTGCAGTGCGTGAGGGCGCGCCGCTTCCGGTCGCGTATTTCAAGTTGCACCGCCGATGGTTCGCATGCGGGTTTCCCGCATTCGCCGCTCTTCTCGCCATTATCTGGCTTATGGTGACGAGGCCGTCTTTGGGATAAATGGCGCCGTCCGGCGCGATGGGGTGTCGGCCGACGACTGAACGCCGGCGCTTGCAGCCTTGATGTCTGCTGCAAGCGCCGCCGATTATTCCGCAGCGAAGCGCGCGCCTTCCGCGTCGCGCACTTCCCGGCAGATATGCGCGACGTGGGTGTGGTCCGTGCCGCAGCAGCCGCCGAAAATTGACAGGCTCGGCGTCAAGGAAGCGAGGCGCGCGTAGTCGCGGCCGAGTTGAGCGGCGTCGCCCGCGTCGAGGGATGTCGCCTCGTCGAGTTCCGCGTGGCTTTTGGCCGATGCGTTGCAACGCAGCCCTTTGATCCGCTTTGTCCACGCGCCGCCTTTTTCAAGCATCGCTTCGAAATGCGACGGGTGCGCGCAGTTCAGCATGTAATAGGCGGGCGCGCCGCCTGTCGCCGCGTCGACCGCGATGATCGCTTCGCGCACGGACTGGCCGGTGGGCAACGCGCCGTCGGTCTCGACCGTGAACGAGATGGCGCAGGGCATCCCCGCATCGCTTGAGGCGAGCGCGACGCCGATCGCTTCGCTCGCATTGGTCATGGTGACGGCGCTGATCATGTCCGCTTCGGTCGTGCTGAAGATGCGGATCTGCGCGGCGTGATAGGCGGCGGCTTCCTCGACGCTCATCAGCGCGCCCGGCTGGTAGCCGTCGCCGCGCGGCCCGACGCAGCCGCTGATCGTCATCGGCGAGGGCGCGCAGTCGGGGCGGCGACGCCGCGCGGCGTGAGGCGCGCTCGCCTCGCGGTTGATGTACGCGAGCTCGGCGGCGCCGATCCCCATTTTATCGGCCCAGTCCATGCTCGCGCGCCACGTCGCGCTTTCGAGAATAAAGCCGGCGCCGTTCTCCCTGGCGATGGCGATGTAACGCTCGTAATAGGCGGCGAGCGCCGCCTTGCCCTCGCCGCTGCGCAGAAGATCGAAGGCGGCGAAATAGGGAAGCGCGCGGCCCTCCTGAAAGACGAAGTAGGTTTCGATGCCGCCGTCGGTCAGGAACAGGCGTTGCTGAAGTTGCGGCAGCTGGTGGCGATAGGTCGTCATGGCTGGTTCTCTCTCCGAAAGTCTGTACGCATTTTTTTGTGGGCCGGCGCCTTATGTCTGTCCGGCGCCCCTATGTGGGCGCGAGTTCGGGCGCCGCTACCGGCATCTGCGCATTCTGAGACAAGCCGACGGAAATACCGGCTGAGCCGCACACGACAACGCCCATCCCGGCGTAGCCGGAATGGGCGTGCAGGCAGTCAGCCTGGAATAGTCTTGTCTGCGACCTTACCGACGGGTCGAGAAGAACATCATCAGCGCCGAGACGACGGCGGCGATGCCTTGCGGTCCGTATTGCACGGCGGCGCCCGGATTTTCCGGATCGGCGTTGGTGGCGTTGCCGA
>JAVJPA010000233.1:0-8025 GCA_040216495.1 Amphiplicatus sp.
CCACGGCTTTCTCCCCGCGCGTAAGATGGCGTCGTTCCCTGCGCCGGAGAGGCGTTGTAGCTACCGTTCTATGGCGGCAGGGGATGCGGCGAGCGGGAGAGGAGAAGGCGTTACGGACTTCTCCGCATTCCGGCCGGTCGACCCGTCGGGCCATTCGGCCGAGGGCGCCTCAAGCGCCTGAAGCACGACGCCTTGGCGGCGACGCTGTATAACGCCGCTGCGCGGGGCGCTTGCGTCCCACAAAATTAAAATGAGGATGCACGCGCCCCGCGCGCCCTCTCCATCTTCTTATCCTCTCGGGTCCGGCCGGATCGCGGAGCCGGGAAGCCGCGCGCCGGTCAACTGAGGGGGAGCGCCCCTGACAGGCGAACCGGGGGCGGCGGCGCGGGATTTGCGATAGGCTTTGCCCGGGAGGGGCGGCGATGATTCCGGTGCATCTTGCGATCGATCTCGAGCCTGACGAGCGCCTGCCGGCTCTCGGCCTCGGGACGGGCGCGGGCGGGCTCGAGGCGGCGGGGCGCGCGCTCGAGGCGATGGCGCGCTGGCGCGGGCGGCTGGAAGACGCGACCGGCGCGCCGGTCCGCTTCGGCTGGTATCTGCGCCTCGACCGGCATATCGCCGCGGTCTTCGGCGACCCGCTCGCCCTCGCCCGGCGCCATGAGCGCGCGCTCGGGCAAGCGATGGCGGCGGGCGACGAGATCGGGCTGCACGTTCATTGCGGCGAGCCGAGCGCGCGCGGCGGCTGGCGCATCAACTACGCGGACGCCGCCCTTGTCGACGACACGATCGACGAGGCGGCGGCGGCCTTTGCGCGCTGTTTCGGCCGGCCCGCCCGCGCCGCGCGCATGGGCGACATGTTCGCGAGCGCGCGCACGCTGGCGAAGTTCGCCGCGCTCGGCGTCGAGGTCGATCTCAGTCTCGAACAGGGACTGCGCGCCGCCTCCATGCGCCGCGATTATCCGGGAACGGACAGTCTTGGGGCGCGCCCTTCCCTCCTCGCGGTTCCGCCGCGCCCCTACCGGCCCTCGGCGCGGAATTTCCGCAAGCCCGCGGAAGGTGAGAGCGGCAGTCTCGGCCTTTGGGCGGCGCCGCTCGCCTCCTACCCCGCGCGCGAGGTCGCCGATCCGCGCGTGTGGGCGCTCTCGGCGCTCTCCGCGACGGTCGCCGGCTTCAACAGCGCGCGGGCGCGCCGGGTGATCCGGCCGCAATCGGAGAGGACGCAGGCCGATCTCGATCATGCGCTCGCCTGCGCGCTCGATCGTGCGCCGGGGGCGAACCTCTGCACCGCCATCCGCAATTTCAGGTATGAAGACCGGATCGAACGCTTCCTCGGCGCCCTCGCCGCGCGCGGCCCGGCGCTGCGCTTCGTCGCGCCGGGCGAGTTCGTGAGGCTCGCGGCGTGACCCTACAGCGCGCGCAACCACGCCTCTTTCGCCGCGTAAATATCCTCCGCCGCGTAGCGCGCGAGGATCGCCTCGCGCGCCGCTCGCCCCTGCATCTGCGCGAAGCCGCGATCGATGAGCGCGCGCTCGATGGCGGCGGCGACAGCGGCGGGATCTTTCATATCGACAAGCGCCATACGCTCTCCCCTCTCGCCGGCCATCTCCCGCACCGGCTCCACATCGGAAGCGACAATGGCGCAGCCCGCGCTCATCGCCTCCATCAGCGACCAGGAGAGCACGAACGGAATAGTGAGATAGACGTGTACGGATGACGCCAGCAGGACCTTCCGGTAATGCGGACGCGGCAGCAGGCCGGTGAAATGCACGCGGCGCCAGTCGAGGTCGATCTCGCGCTCGGCGCGCTTTCTGTAGCTGTCGCCCTCCGGGAGCTTCTTGCCGTAGGCGACGCGGTCGTCTCCGACGATCACGGCATGGGCTTCCGGGCGCTTCTTCAGCACAAGGGCGAGCGCCTGCATGAACTCGGGAAAGCCGCGGTAAGGCTCCATGCCGCGCGCGACGTAAGTGATGATTTCCGCCGCGCCGCTGAGGTCGAGGCCGGGCAGGACCAGCTTCGCGCCCGGATCGGGCTGGAAATAGTCCGTATCCACGCCGTCGTGCAGCACCTTGATCTTGTCCGCGAAACAATCCGGAAACTGACGTTTCTGGAACTCGGTGGGGCACAGGCCTGCATCGCAGGCGACAAGGTCGGAATGGATCGCCGCGTTGCGGACGCGCGCGCGCAACCTGTCGTCGAGAGGCTGGGCGTCGCCGGACTCGAAAACCACGTCCGGCGAGTCATGGCGGTAGTACCACTCGAAATAGCCGACATATTTCGCGTCGGGCCAGATATCCTTTGCGAACAGGCCCGGTCCCCAGCCGGAATGGGCCATGACGATGTCGGGCCGACGGCCGGATTTCTTGAGATCGAGCGCAGCGCGCGCCAGCCCCTGCCCGGCGAGCACCGCTTTTTCAAACCCGCCGACATAGGGATGAATGTTCGCGGTGACTTCGCGGTGCGGCGCGTAATTGAAAACCCTTATCCCCTGCATCGCTGCGCCCTTGCGCTGCGTGCCGAAAGTCACGTCCCAGCCCTTCCTTGCGAGATGCTGGCCGAGAAGGCCGAACTGCGCGGGGAAATTGTCGTGCAGGAAAAGAATCCGCATCGCGGTCTAGTCTTCGCGCATCGAGCGCGCCATGGAATCGAGAAGCGGTTTCAGGAAATAGGCGATCGCCGGCTGCGCGCCGGTGCGAATGAACGCTTCCGCCGGCATGCCGGGCGAAAGCGCCTGGCCGCGCAGGATGCGCGCGAGTTCTTCGTCCCCGGGCAGGTCGATCAGCACGAGGTAAAACGGCGCGCCCGTGACCTGATCGTTCATGCTGTCGGCGGAGACGGTTTTCACGACGCCTTCGGCGATAGGGGTGCTGCGCGCGCCGAACGCGGAAAAGCGGACATGGGTCGGCTGCCCGGCGACGACCTTGTCGATGTCGCGCGGCGACACGCGCACGGCGAGAAGCAGCTTGTCGCCCTCTGGAACGATCTCCATCAGCGCGTCGCCCGAGCCGACAACTCCGCCGACCGTATGCACCGAAAGGCCGAACACCCGCCCGGCCTGCGGCGCCTTGATATCCGTGCGTTTGAGCGCGTCGGCGGCGCCCACGCGCTTTTCTTCAAGCTGGGCGATCGAGACTTCGGCGTCGCGCAACTCCTTGATCGCGTCTTCGCGGCGCGTCTCGCCGAGCCGCACGATCTCAATGCGCGCTTCCGCGATGATGCTTTCGGATTCGGCGACGCGCGCGCGCAAGGCGCCGCGCTCCCCCACCAGCCGCTCGCTTTCGCGCTCAAGCGCCCTGACCCGCGTCATCGGCGCAAAGCCTTGCGCATTCAGTTCCTTGACGCCGGCGAGCTCTTCGTCGATCAGCTTGCGTTGGATGCTGGAAGAGCTGATCTGCGCTTTCAGCCCAGCAATGCGTTCGTTCTGCTGCACGATGCGCTCTTCGAGCAGAGACGCCTGCGTCTGCGCCGTCTGGCGGCGCGCTTCGAACAACTGTTCCTGGCCCGCGCGCTTTTCCCTGAAAGCCGGCAGCGCGAGAACGTCCTCTATGCCGGAGGCCGCAGGGAGCGCGTCGAGATCGTCGCGTTCGGCGATCAGGCGCGCGCGCCGCGCGTAAAGCTCCGTCAACTGACCGTCTATGAGAGCGACGTCGGCTTTGCGCACATTGCTTTGAAGCCGGGCGAGAACCTGTCCGGCCTTCACGTTCTCGCCTTCGCGCACGAGAATTTCGTCGATCACGCCGCCTTCGAGGTGCTGCACCGCCTTGCGGTTGGTTTCGACGATGACCTGCCCGTTGGCGACGACTGCGCTGTCGATGGGCGCGGCGACCGACCACAAGACAAGCCCCCCGAAAACGCCGGCGAGAACGCCGAGACCGAGCCGGCGAAAATAGGCGCCGCTTTTCGCGCGTCTCGTCGACATGTCCGTCGCCGGAACAGGCAGACGACCGGATGCGGCGTCAGGCGCGGACTGGGATGCGGAATCAGGCGCGGAATCAGGCACTGGCCGCCCCCCCGTCCGTTTCGGCGCGCCGGAACGGCATGATCTGTTTCGGCGCGATCTTCGCCAGAATCTCGTCGCGCGGACCGAAGGCGCGCATTTCGCCGTCCGCGAGCAACAGCAGCTTGTCGACGAAAGCGATCGCGCTTGGCCGATGCGCGATGATGACCGTTGTGGCGCCGCGCGCTTTCAATGCTTTCACCGCCTCCGCCAGCGCCGCTTCGCCCTCGGCATCGAGATTGGCGTTAGGTTCGTCGAGAACGACAAGGGCCGGATCCCCGAACAAGGCGCGCGCCAGACCGAGCCGCTGGCGCTGCCCCGATGAGAGGTGCTGGCCGCGCTCGCCGATCTCGGTGTCGTACCCGTCTGAAAAGCCAAGGATCGTCTCATGCGCGCCCGCGGCGACGGCGGCGGCGATAATGCCCTCATGGGAAGGATTGTCAGTAAACCGCGCGATGTTCTGCGCGGCGGTGCCGGCGAACAGTTCGACTTCCTGCGGCAGGAACCCGATATGCCGGCCGAGCGCGTCCGCGTCCCACTGGACGAGGCTGGCCCCGTCCAACCTGACGTCGCCCGCCGCCCAGCTCTCGACGCCGACAATGGCGCGCGCCAGCGTCGACTTGCCGGCGGCGCTCGGGCCGATGACGCCCAGCGCCTCGCCCGCTTCCAGCGCGAACGAAACGCTCTTCAGCACCGGCCGCTTCGCGCCGCCGGGCTGGCAATAGAGCTTGTCCACGGCGAGCGCGCCTTTCGGCGCCGGCAGCGCGGTGCGCTCGCGGTCCGCATGCGCCGCGCCGACCGAACCCTTCAGGCGCCGATAGGCGGCGATCGCCATCGCAAAGGCGCGCCACTGGCCCGTCACCGTCTCGACCGGCGCCAGCGCCCGCCCGGTGATGATCGACGCCGCGATCATCGCGCCGGGCGTGATGACGTCGTTGATGGCGAGCAGCGCGCCGGCGCCGAGGATCGCCGACTGGAGGAAGAGACGCAGCGCCTTGGAGGCGGCGGTGAGCCCGCCGATGACGTCGGTCGCCTGCATCACCTGATCGTCGGCCGCCTCGCTCAGCGCCGACCACCGCCGCCGCAGCGCGGCGCGCATGCCCATCGCATCGGCGGCGGAAGAATTGCGGATCGAGGCGAGGGCGACCCTGTCGGCTTCGCTCATTAAAGACTGCGCCGAGGCGTTCGCCGCGCGCGACGCGCGCTCGTTGACGATAGCAAGCGCCAGCAGCGCGATCAAGCCGACCAGCGCGACAACCCCGAGCAGCCAGTGCATCATGAACACGACGAACAGAAACAGCGGCGTCCACGGCGCGTCGAAGACAGCGGTCAGCGCCGGTCCGGCGACGAACTGACGGATCTGGCGGAGATCTTTCAGCGGCTGGTCGGCCTGCGACGGCGAGCGGCGCGAGGCGGTCATCGAGAAGTCGAACGTCAGGTGTCGGAGCTTTTCCTCGAACGCGCTCGCCGCGCGCGACAGAAGCGCGCCGCGCACGAAATCGAGCGCCGCCATCGCCGCGAAGAGGACGACCGTCAGCAGGGTGATGACTGCGAGCGTCTCATAGCTGCGGCTCGACAGGACCCGGTCATAGATCTGCAGCATGTAAAGCGGACCGGTCAGCATCAGCAGATTGACGAAGAAGCTGAACCCAGCTGCGTCGCGCGCGTACCGCTTCGCCGCCTGCAAGGCCGCCTTTATCGCCGTTGATTCAGCCAGTAATGCCCCCATCGCCTCAGCCTCATGCGTCCCCTGCCGAACGGGTCCTGCGCAATTCAATCCTAAGGCCGGGCCGCGACGGGTGGAAGCAGTGAGAGGGAAATAGCTTTATTTTAGGATGATAACACTGCTCAAAAGCCGTGAAAACGCTACGATATGCTCAACACCGCCCTGTTTTCTTCGGTTGCTTTAGGCTTCAACTTAAAGTCGCCGCCGTCGCCGCAATCCGACCGCTGTTCAGGAAGGACCGGCCATATCATAAGGACCTCGGACAGGAGGTTATGCGCCGGCTCCGCCGGCGACGAACTCCTCGACTGGAGCCCCAGTCAATGCGGCCACGATCCGACCGGCCGCGCGCCCGTCGCCATAGGGATTTGTCGCACGCGCGAAGCGCTCATAGCGCCCGGCGTCGTCGAGAAGGCCGGCGACGCCGTCGACGATGCGCGCCTCGTCGGCGCCGACGAGCGCCACCGTTCCCGCCGCCACCGCTTCAGGGCGTTCGGTGACGTCGCGCATCACGAGCACGGGCTTGCCGAGCGAGGGCGCCTCCTCCTGCACGCCGCCGGAATCGGTGAGCACGATATGCGCGCGCGTCATCAGATAGATGAACGGCAGGTAGTCGAGCGGCTCGATCAGTCGTACGCCGCCGACGCCCCCGAGAATCCGGTTCACCGGCCCCTGCACGTTCGGATTGAGATGCACCGGATAGACGATCTCCACATCGCCCCGCGAGGCGAGCCGCGCGATCGCCCGGCAAATATTCTCGAATCCGTCGCCGAAACTCTCGCGCCGGTGCCCCGTGACGAGGACAAGGCGCTTGTTCGGATCGAGGAAATCGAAGCGCGCATCGAGGGCGCGGCGCTCGGGCGACCCCGCCTCCAGCCTGTCGCGCACGTCGATCAGGGCGTCGATGACCGTATTGCCGGTGACGACGATCTTCTCGCGGGCGACGTTCTCCTTCAGGAGGTTGTCGCGCGAGGTCGGCGTCGGCGCAAACATAAGGTCGGCTATGCGATCGACGACCGAACGGTTCATCTCCTCCGGCCACGGACGGGTGAGGTCCCATGTCCGCAAGCCCGCCTCCACATGGGCGAGCTTGCATTTGGCGTAGAAGGCGGCGAGCGCGGCGGCCATCGCCGTCGTCGTGTCGCCATGCACCAGCACCCAGTCGGGACGCTCTTTCGCAAAAACGTCGCGCAAACCCGTCATGGTCCGGGTGGTGATGTCGGTCAGATCCTGCCCCGGCCGCATGATGGCGAGGTCGTGATCGGCCTTCAGCGAGAACACCTGCATCACCTGGTCGAGCATGTCGCGGTGCTGGCCGGTGACGCAAACGACCGCTTCAAGCCCCTTCGCCGCAGCGAGGGCCTTGGCGACCGGCGCCATCTTGATGGCCTCGGGACGCGTCCCGAACACGGTCATGATTTTCAAAAGAGGGTCTCCGACTTCCGCTCCGCAGCAGACGTCCCTTACCCCGATACGCATAGCGCAATCAACGCGCCGGACGGAGAACGGCTAATCCCCGGATTCCGCATGGCTTTCAAAAATATTCCGCGCCGGCTGCAAAATATGTCGCGCATTTTGTCTCAGCATCGGCGTTTTAGGACTCCTTGAAGACGAAGCTCCGCTTGAACTCGGCAGGCTTTGACAAGCAGGCGGCGCTCGCGTAGGGCGACGCAGCCGAAACGCGGTCCGGACCCGCGTTTTCGGCGAAACGGGAGCAGGTTCGTGTCAGAAAAGGTAATCGTCGTCGGCCTCGGCTATGTCGGCCTCCCTTCCGCCGCGCTGATCGCCGAAGCCGGCTACGACGTCGTCGGCGTCGACATCAACGAAACGCTGATCGCCTCGCTGAAAAAAGGCGTCTGTCCTCTCGCCGAACCCGATATCAAGGAGATTGTAGAGCGCGCCCTCGCCGATGGCCGGTTGAAAGCGGACACGGCGTTCGGCGAAGCCGACATCTTCATCATCTGCGTGCCCACGCCGATCACCGAGAACAAACATGCGGACCTCACCATGGTCGCCGCGGCCGCACGCTCCCTCGCGCCTTTTGTCAAGAAAGGCGACATGGTGATTCTCGAATCGACAAGTCCGATCGGCACGACCGAAACGGTCGTCGGCAGGATGTTCAAGGAACGCGGCCTCGATCCGCATACGGACATAGACGTCTGCTATTGTCCGGAGCGGGTTTTTCCCGGCGCCACTGTCCGCGAAATAATCGGCAACGACCGCGTCGTCGGCGGACTCACGGCGCGCGCCGCGGCGCGCGCGAAGGCGTTCTACGAAAGTTTCTGCAAGGGCGAAGCGCACACGGTTT
>JAVJPA010000234.1:0-5580 GCA_040216495.1 Amphiplicatus sp.
CGTTTCACCGGCGTCGCGCGCGAAGTCGATGTGGCGGATGCGGCAGTCGGCGCTTTTGTTGTCGCCATCAACCAGGCTGTCGATTTCAAGACCCAGCGCGCCGCCATCGCCGGCGCTGCCTGAGGAGGGTGAGATGAAACCGCAAACCATGCTTGATAAATTATGGGCGCGCCATGTTGTCGTCGAAGAACGCGGCGATGCGCCTGCTGTTCTCTACATCGATCTGCATCTTGTCCATGAAGTGACCTCGCCGCAGGCCTTTTCCGTTCTCGATGAACAGGGCCGCAAAGTGCATCGTCCGGATCGCACGATTGCGACCCTCGATCATTCGACTCCGACGCTGCCCGCCAATGACAAGGGCGAACTTCCTTATGCGACCCCTGAGGCGAAGCAGCAGGTCGAAACGCTGATCCGCAACTGCGAGACGCACGGCATACAGCTTTACGGTCTTGGCGATCCGCATCGCGGCATTGTTCACGTAATCGGGCCGGAGCTCGGCGCGACACAGCCCGGCATGACCATCGTCTGCGGAGACAGCCACACCTCCACCCACGGGGCTTTCGGCGCTCTCGCTTTCGGCATAGGCACGACGGAAGTCGGGCATGTGCTGGCGACGCAGTGCGTGCTGCAACGCAAGCCGAAGTCGATGCGCGTGACATTTGACGGCGAACTCTCGCCGGGCGTCGGCGCCAAGGACATGGCGCTGGCGATGATCGCGAAAGTCGGCGCCGACGGAGGGCAGGGTTACGCCATCGAATTCGCAGGCGACGCGGTGCGCGCCCTGTCGATGGAAGGGCGCATGACTCTCTGCAATATGTCGATTGAGGCCGGCGCGCGTTCTGGCATGGTCGCGCCAGACGACAAGACGATCGCGTTTCTTGAAGGCCGCGAGCGAGCGCCCACAGGTGATGGGTGGAAACGCGCTATCGACGACTGGCTGTCGCTGCCAACCGACGAAGGAGCCGTCTTCGACAAGGAAGTCAGGCTCGAAGCGGCCGCCATTAGTCCGATGGTCACGTATGGCGTCTCTCCGGACGCCGCCGCGCCTGTTAGTTCGAAAGTCCCGGAAATATCAGGCGAGGTCGCGCGTATCGCCGCCGACTACATGCAGGTTCATGGCGGCATGGCGTTCAGCGATATTCGCGTCGACCGGGTTTTTATCGGCAGTTGCACGAACTCTCGGCTTTCCGACCTTCGCGAGGCGGCGCATGTATTCGCAGGCCGAAAGGTGAGCAAGGGCGTGATAGCGCTTGTCGTTCCCGGGTCGGAGGAAATCAAACGCGCGGCGGAAGCTGAAGGACTCGACAAGGTTTTTCTGTCTGCTGGCGCCGAGTGGCGCGAACCGGGCTGCTCCATGTGCATCGCTATGAACGGCGACAAGGGCGCGCCGGGCGAACTCGTCGTCTCTACGTCCAACCGCAATTTCATGGGCCGTCAAGGCAAGGGCGTCAGGACCATGCTCGCGAGCCCGGCGACGGCTGCGGCCTCCGCCGTCGAAGGCCGCATCGCCGACCCGCGGCCTTATCTTGAGGAAAGGAAAATGGCCAATGTCGTTTGAACCGTTCTCAAAACTGCGCTCTCGCACCATCGTTCTGGCGCAGGCGAATATCGATACCGATCAAATTATCCCGGCGCGCTTCCTGACGACGACGACGCGCAAAGGACTTGGCGGTTCGGCCTTCTATGACTGGCGGTTCGACGATAACGGCCGTGCGAAGAATGCGTCGGTGTTCAACGGCGTCAATCCGGAGACTTATCGGATTCTAGTGGCCGGCTCGAATTTCGGTTGCGGTTCTTCGCGCGAGCATGCGCCGTGGGCGCTTTCAGATTTTGGATTCCGCGCCGTCGTATCATCGGATATCGCGGATATTTTCAAGAGCAATGCGCTGAAGAACGGTCTGCTGCCCGTCGAAGTGGACGACGAGATGCATAATTTCCTCCTAGAGCATCCCGGCGCCGACGTGCTGATCGATCTTGAAGAAGAAGTTATCGCGGTGCTCGGCGGCGGGCGTTCGGCGCCGTTCTCGGTTGAGCCCTTTGCTCGGCGTTGCCTGCTTGACGGCGTTGACCCGCTCGGCCACCTCCTCAACCAATCGGCGGCGATTGAAGCTTACGAAAAGGAACGGGCGTGACGCATCGCATCGTATTATTGCCGGGTGACGGCGTCGGTCCGGAAGTAACGCAGGCCGCGCGGCTTGTGCTTGAAAACGCGGCGAGCAAGGCGCGTGTCGCGCTTTCGTTCGAAGAGCATCCGTTTGGCGGAGCGGCTATTGATGCGTCAGGCGAACCCTTGCCGGAAGAAACGCTCGCTGCGTGCCTCGGCGCTAAAGCGGTGCTCCTCGGCGCGGTCGGCGGACCCAAATGGGATGGCGCTCCCAAGCGCCCTGAGCAGGGACTGTTGGCGCTTCGTAAGGCGCTCGGCGTTTTCGCCAACCTGCGTCCCATGCGCGTCCTGCCAGGGATGGAGGCCTACGGGCCGCTTAAGCCGGAGCTTTCTAAGGGCGCCGATCTCCTGATCGTCCGTGAACTGACAGGCGGAACGTATTTCGGCGAGCGTGTAGAAGGGCGCGAACGGGCGACGGACGAAACCGTTTATACGCGGGAAGAAGTTGAGCGGGTAGCGCGCGTCGCGTTTGAGGCGGCTCGCGGACGCAAAGGCCGCGTTCTCTCCGTCGATAAGGCGAATGTCATGGCGACAGGCCGTCTGTGGCGTGCGGCGGTGATCGACCTATGGAAGCGCGAGTACGACGATGTTAAACTTGATCACGGCCTCGTCGACGCCGTCGCGATGAAGCTTGTGTTGGCGCCCTCGTCGTTCGATGTCATCCTAACAGAGAATATGTTCGGCGATATTCTTAGCGACGAAGCCTCGGTGATCGCCGGCTCCATTGGGCTTTCTCCGTCGGCCTCGGTTGGCAGCGATATTGGACTTTACGAACCGATACACGGCTCCGCGCCGGACATCGCTGGGCGGGATAGAGCGAACCCGACCGGCGCCATCCTCTCTGCGGCGATGCTGGCGCGGCACAGCCTTGGCGCAGAAGAGCTTGCCGCCGCCATTGAGCAGGCAGTGGAAGAAACCATCGCTTCAGGTACGCGCACCCCAGACCTTGGCGGATCCACAGGCTGCAAGGCCTTCGCGCAAGCGGTCGTCGCGCGGTTGGGGTAGCGCCTGCTACCCCCGCAGATACCCGTTCTTTTCCAGATGCTCGACGATGCGCGTCGCCGCGTCTTCCGCGCTCATCTTCGACGTGTCGAAATCGAGCTCTGCGTTCTGGGGCGGCTCATAAGGGCTGTCGATACCAGTGAAGTTCTTGATCTCGCCGCGCCGGGCCTTGGCGTAGAGACCTTTCACATCCCGCTTTTCGCAGACGGCGAGCGGCGTTGAGATATAAACTTCGAGGAATTCCCCGTCTTCAACCGCTTCGCGCGCCATGCGTCGTTCGCTCTGGAACGGCGAGATGAACGACACAAGCACAATCAATCCTGCGTCGACCATCAGCTTCGAAGTTTCAGCGACGCGGCGAATGTTCTCGACGCGATCGACATCGGTGAAGCCGAGGTCCTTGTTCAGCCCATGGCGCACATTGTCGCCGTCGAGCGTGTAGGTGTGCCGCCCCATGTCATGAAGCCGCTTTTCGACGAGGTTTGCGACCGTCGATTTTCCGGAACCTGAAAGCCCGGTGAACCACAGGATGCAGGGCCGCTGATGTTTCGCGGTCGCCCGGACGGTTTTATTGACGTCAAGATCTTGCCAGTGGACGTTCTGCGATCGGCGGAGCGAGAAGTCGATCATGCCGACGCCGACCGTGTTGTTGGTGCGCCGATCGATGAGGATGAAGGCGCCGGTCGTGCGGTTCTCGGCGTAAGGGTCCGCGGCGATGGGGTGGCTTGTCGAAAGGTTGCAGAAGCCGACTTCGTTCAGCGCCAGCGTCTTGCCAGACTCATGGCCAAGCGTGTTGACATTGATCTTGTGCTTGAGTTCGGTGACCGTCGCCGGGATCGTGCGATTGGCGGTCTTTAAAAGATACTGCCGGCCGGGGATCATTTCCTCTTCGTGCATCCAGAGCAGATGTGCCGCGAACTGATCCGTCTGTTCGGCGGGCGCCCTGCCGGCGCAGATGACGTCGCCGCGGCTGATATCGATTTCATCGGCGAGAACGAGCGTCACCGCCTGATCGGGACCGGCGGAGGCGAGATCACCATCCTGCGTGACGATGCGCGTGACGGTCGAGCGTTTGCCCGAGGGGACGACGACAATCTCGTCGCCCGGCGAAACTGTTCCCGATGCGATGGTGCCGGCAAAGCCGCGGAAGTCGAGATCGGGACGGTTCACCCATTGCACGGGCAGGCGAAAAGCATTCGCGGCGCGGTCGCTCGCCGTTTCGACGGTTTCAAGATAAGGAAGCAGCGCAGGCCCTTTGTGCCAGCGCGTGTTGGCGCTTTTTGTTGTGATGTTGTCCCCTTCAAAGGCGGAGATCGGCAGGCAGACGATAGAAGCGAAGCCGAGCTTTGACGCGAAGGAGCGGTAGTCCGTTTCGATCCTGTCGAACTTTTCCTGTGAATAACCGACAAGATCCATTTTGTTGACGGCGACGACGATGTGGCGGATGCCGAGCAACGAAGCTATGTAGGAATGGCGCCGCGTCTGCGTCAGCACTCCCTTGCGCGCATCAATCAGAATGACGGCCACATCGGCGGTCGAGGCTCCGGTAGCCATGTTGCGTGTGTACTGTTCATGTCCCGGCGTGTCGGCGACGATGAATTTTCGCTTGTCGGTCGAAAAGAAACGGTAGGCGACATCGATAGTGATGCCCTGTTCGCGCTCGGCGGCGAGGCCGTCGACGAGAAGCGCGAAATCAATCTTCTCGCCCTGCGTGCCGACCTTCTTCGAGTCGGATTCAAGCGCCGAAAGCTGGTCTTCGTAGATCAGTTTGGAATCGTAGAGAAGACGCCCAATCAGAGTAGACTTTCCATCGTCGACGGAACCGCAGGTAATAAAGCGCAATAGAGATTTTTTTTCATGCGCGTCGAGATAAGCGAGGATGTCGTCGCTCGGGAGAAGGGCTGCTGCGTCGGCCATTAGAAATACCCCTCTTGTTTCTTCTTCTCCATCGATGCGGCCTGGTCGTGGTCGATGACCCGCCCCTGACGCTCCGAGGTCTTCGCGAGAAGCATTTCCTGAATGATGTCAGGCAGCGTCGCGGCGGTCGAACGCACGGCGCCGGTGAGGGGATAGCAGCCGAGCGTGCGGAAGCGGACCATTTCCATTTTGGGCTTGTCGCCGTTCAATGGCATGCGGTCGTCATCGACCATGATCAGCGCGCCGTCGCGTTCGACAACGGGGCGTTCGCCGGAGAAATAGAGCGGCACAATCGGAATTTGCTCTCGATATATATATTGCCAGATGTCGAGTTCGGTCCAGTTGGAGAGAGGGAAGACGCGGATCGATTCGCCTTTCTGAACGCGGGTGTTATAGATGTTCCAAAGCTCCGGACGCTGATTTTTTGGGTCCCAGCGATGCTGCGCGGAGCGGAACGAGAAGATGCGCTCCTTTGCGCGGGATTTTTCCTCGTCGCG
>JAVJPA010000235.1:0-5407 GCA_040216495.1 Amphiplicatus sp.
CGGCGCCGAAAGATTTTCCCAATTAAAACAATGCGTAATTCCGGTTCTGCGTGGCCGCTTCCTCCGTCCTCAAGCGCGTTGTCGACCTCCCGATACGGCCTCAACAATCGAACAGCCCACCATTGACGGAATCACGCCCCCTCATTCGGACGTCCCTTTTTCCCGCCTGCTTCCGCGCCCTCTTCTTTCTTATGCGCGTCTCGCGGCGGAAGCAGAACCAGCCGGGGCGGACAGCGCTCGCCCGGCGCGATCGGCCCGCATCGTCCGTCCGCGCGCAGGCCGCTAATCCGGAAGCCTTGCGCCCGCCCCCGCGCCGCACAGACGCTTCAACCGAACAGCCTTCCATCGAGGGTCGCCGTTACTGTTACATAGAGCCCGGCTGCCGGCTTGGGGCTGATCGTCAGTAAACGTATCATATAGAGCGGAGAATAGGATCAACTTTCTCGTACAGGCTTGCAGGGCTTGTATTTGAAGTTTATGGAATCTGCATCGTCACCCCTCTCGTCGGCGCGGACACATTCTCTCTGTACAAACCTTCCAGGAAGAAAATCAAAAAATGACCTATCGGTTCGCGTCGACGCCGGCGCTCTTGTCCGCCGCCCTTCTGCTAACTTCCGCCTGCGGTCAGAGCGACCCGGCTTCAGTCGCGGCGCAGAGGCGGGCGCCGGCTCAGCTTGCGCCGTCGGAAATGCTCCCGGCTCAATCGACTGACGCCGCGGACGCCGCCGAAAGCTATCTCGACTTTTTCCTCCCGGAGAGCGGGTTCACGACAGACGTTCCCTCGCCGAAAGACTTCTTCGGCTTCGAACCGGGCGAGCTGTTTCTTACGCCGGAAACGCTCTTCGCTTATGTGAACGCCGTCGCCGACGCGAGCCCGCGCGCCGCCGTCGAGGTCATCGGCCATACCTATGAGCGCCGTCCGCTGACGCATCTTTATATTTCCTCGCCGGAAAACATCGCCAATCTGGAAGAAGTGCGCCGCCGTCATATCGAGGCGGCGACGCCCGACGACGACATTCTCGTCGTCACCCTCGCCTATTCCATTCATGGCAACGAGCCGAGCGGGTCGAACGCCGCGCCGCTTATCGCCTATTATCTGACGGCTTCGGACGATCCGCGGGTCGAGGAGTTTTTGAAGCGGACAGTCGTCATCATCGAGCCGTCGCAGAACCCGGACGGCATGGCGCGCTATGCGCAATGGGCCAACGCCAACTGGTCGGCGACCCTCAATTACGACTCTTCCCAGCGCATTCACGCCGAGCCGTGGCCCGGCGGCAGAACCAATCACTATTGGGCCGATCTCAACCGCGACTGGATTTTCCTGACGCACCCGGAATCGCGCGCGCGCGTCAGAGAATTTCACCGCTGGCGCCCGCACGTGCTCGGCGACTATCATGAAATGGGCGGCGACACGCCGACCTTCTTCTTCCAGCCGGGCCACCCCAAACGGACGCACCCGCTCACGCTGCCCGAAAACCAGCGGATCACCACTGAACTCGCGAAATATCATGCGGCGGCGATGGATACGGCGGGTCAGGAATATTTTTCCGAAGAGAATTACGACGACTTCTATTACGGCAAGGGGTCGGCCTATCCCGACATAAACGGGGGACTCGGACTGTTGTTCGAGCAGACGGGATCGCGCGGTTTCGTGAAGGATTTTGACGGAGAGAAGCATTCTTTCCGCCAGTCTGTCGCCAACCAGACGACGACATCCCTGTCGCTTCTGCGCGGCGCCGACGCCCTCAGGTCGGATCTGTTCGCCTACCGTTTCTCTTTCGGCGAAGAGACGAAGAAACGCGCCGGCGCCTCTTCCATCGGAGGCTATGTCTTCGGCGACGACGGCGACCCCGCGCGCGCCTGGGCGCTGATCGACATTCTCGACCAGCACGGCGTCGCGGTTTACGAACTCGCGCGCGCGGTGACTGTCGACGGCGTCAAGTACGCGCCGGGAAGCGCGTGGTTCGTTTCCGCCGACGCCGCGCAATACGGCTTCGTGACCTCGTTGTTCGAGACGCGCACGTCGTTTGACGACAACATTTTCTATGATGTTTCGACGTGGAACCTGCCCTCGGCCTACAACCTTCCCTATGCGTCGGTGGCGCGTTCGTTCGCGCCGGGAGAACGGGCCCAACGGCCTGCAATGCGTGCGGCGCCCGATCTTTCGGGCTCTGTCGCCGCAGTGATTTCATGGGATCAGCTCGATGCGCCCGCCTTCCTGCAAGCCATGCTGGACAAGGGCGTTCTGCCGCGCGTCGCGACGGAACCTTTCACCGCAGCGACGCCGGGCGACGCGGAGACCGCATTCGATCGCGGCTCGCTGATCGTGCATTTCAACAATAACGAGACGCGGAAGATCTTCCTCGACACGGCCGCACGGTTCCCCGCGCTCGCCGTCGCTCCTGTTTCAAGCGGCCTGACCTCTCAAGGGCCTGACCTCGGTTCGCACAATGTCATGGCGCTGCGCCCGGTCACGCCGGCGCTTGTCATCGGCGCCGGCGCCAAAGGCGGCGTCAACGTCTCCGACGCCGGCGTCATCTGGCGGCTGCTGGATCAGGGATCGCGCACGCCGGTGACCCTGCTGGAACTGGACAGGGTCGGCCGAACCGATCTTTCCAGATACACGCATCTTCTTTTGGTCGACGGCGGTTACGAAGATCTCGCCGCATCGAAAGACAAGATTCGCGCCTGGGTGCGCGCCGGGGGCGTACTTGTCGCCCAGAAGCGGGCGGCGGCGTGGGCGCAGAAGAACCTCCTCGAATCCGAAGAGGAAGAAACGAAAAAAGAAAAGCAGCCGGGCGAAAAGGAGGATGCGCCGACCGAGCGGGCTTACCGCCCTTACGATAGCTTCGATCAGGACAGGGCGCTGGAGGAAACGCCGGGCTCGATCCTCGCCGCAACGGCGGACCTCACCCATCCCTTCGCCTACGGCCTGAAGCGCCCGGACATCGCGCTGATGCGCACGGACAGCGACACGATCGTTCGATCGAATGACGATTACAACACGCCCGTCCGCTACGCCGAAACGCCGCTTCTCAACGGTTATGCAGGCGAAACGGTGGTCAAGCGCCTCGCGGGCGCCCCTGCGATCGCCGCGAACAGGCTCGGGAGCGGCTATGTGGTCGCGGTTTCCGACGATCTCGGCTTCCGCGGGGCCTGGCGCGGTTCCGAGCGGCTCTACTACAACATCCTCTACTTTTCGCAGATCCTGAAAGATCGCTCCGCCGGCTGACGGGCGACTGGCCTGACCGACGCAGCCGTCAGGTCAGCGCCGAGCGATACGCCTTGCAGGCGATCAAGCCGGCTCGCGCGCAATCCGCGCAGCTGCGGCCAGAGCTTGGGCGCACCTCCGGATCATTAGACGTTTCAGAATCGCAAACGGCCGACGATATCAAAAAATATTCGCAATCTTGCTCCCTAGGGCTGGAGTTGCGCCATCATTCGACACTTAATGGAATATGAAGGGAATACGACACTGGCGGGGCGCCTCTGGCATGTCCGGAATATTTCGAGCGTTTTTGAAGAATGAAATGGCCGTTCGGCGCGTTTTTGCGCGATATTTCCGTCGTATGGAGGATGTCGAGGACCTGACTCAAGAAGTCTTCGTCAAATGCTTCGCCGCCGAGATGAAATCCGAGATCTGCGACCCGAAGTCGTTTCTGCTACGATCGGCCAAAAATCTCGCCATCAGCGAGTTGAAGAAAAAGGTGCGGACGACGACGGATTCTATCGAAGATTCCGGCGGGTCAGACGTCTATAAGGATGAGGCCGGGATCTCCGCGGAAACCCGGCTCGATACAAAGAGGAAACTTGCAGCCCTGGCTCAGGCGATAGCCAGCCTACCCCCTCACCACCGCAGAGTGTTCTGGATGCGGAAAATAGAGGGCCTGAAACTTGCTCAAATCGCGGTGCGTCTTGACGTTTCGATCAGCACCGCGAAGAAGCACGTGACGGAGGCCCTTCTGATCTGCGAGGCGCACTTGCGGAAGCAGGGGTATGAGCCTGGCGAGTTCGGCGCGCCGCCGGCGGCCGAACCGAAGCGTTTGGCCCGAGGCAATGCAGTCGTCGCCATCGCCGGATCGGCTGGGGGCGCTAACGAAATCGATTACGATGGATAAAACGGAAAACCTTTCGACGATTCCGGATCAGAAAAGCATCGACGCGGAAGCGGCCGACTGGCTCGTCAGGCTTGAAGAGGATCAGGTTCCCCCTGAAGACCGGGCGGCGTTTCTGGCGTGGCGCGGGGCGAGCGCCCGGCATCGCGACGCGTTCGATCGTCTCGCCGTTCTGTGGGGCGATTTCGATCACGCCAAGGTTCTGGCGGATTACGCGGCGTCGGACGAAAACGCCGAACTGCTTGCGAAAGACGCCAGGGATGCGCGGTTCAGCGCATTTTCGCGGCGGACGGCGTCGCTAGGATTGGCGGCGTCCGTCGTCCTGTTCGTGGGCGCCGGCGTCCTCATCGGCACGCAGGGGCGCTTTTTTTCGCCCCCTCGCGCAGAAGTCGAGGCGGCGCTCGCTGACGCGAGCGCGCCTCTCCTGCCCGGCGGCGCGACAAATGAGATCGGCGCCAGCGCGGCGTTTGAGACCGCCATCGGGGAACAGCGAACGATCAATCTGCCAGACGGCTCGATCATCGAGCTGAACACCAACAGCCGGGTGGAATACGCGTATGCACCCGACGCCCGTGAAATAAAGCTGATGCGCGGAGAGGCGTTCTTTGACGTAGCGCCTGACAAGAGCCGCCCGTTCACCGTCGCAACGACCAGCGGCAATGTGGTGGCGGTCGGCACGTCGTTCACGGTTCGCCTTGATAAAAACAAGGTCGGCGTCGTCGTCTCCGAGGGCGACGTCGTCTTTCTGACGCAGAAATATCTGACCGCTCAAGCGGCAAGACGGGAGAAGTCAGCCCCTCTCCCGGACGAAGCGACGGCGATCAGCGCCGGCCAGACGGCTGAATTCAAGGAAAGCGCGGAACGCATCGACTTCATCGAACCCGATGCGATGGCGCGTAAACTCTCGTGGCGCCACGGCGTGCTCGCCTTTTCAGGCGATCCGTTATCGGACGTTGTCGCCGACGTCAGCAGGTATACCGACGTCGTTATCGAAATCGACGATGAAATGCTCCGCGGCCTTCCGGTCTCCGGCTACTTCAAAATCGGAGAAGTCGATGAAATGTTCGAGGCGCTTGAGCTGATGGCGGGGCTTCAGGCCGAACGCATCGGAGCGAAAAAGGTGCGGCTTATCAAACTTGCCGAAAGGGGCTGACAAGCGGTGCGTCCGAACAGTTTTTCTTTTCATGGCGCGGGACGCATTCTGCTCAAGAACGAATTCGTCGCGCGCTTTGAGTTCCAACGATAAAAAATGATACGGGAGAAACGCCTCGAAGGTCTGGTGTAAAAAAGTG
>JAVJPA010000236.1:0-4354 GCA_040216495.1 Amphiplicatus sp.
AGCATGCAGAGGATGACCGAGCCCTTCGGCGCGCCAGCCGCGACGCGGCGGGCGACGGCGAAGGTCGCGCCGGCGGAAATGCCGACAAAGATGCCTTCCTTCTGCGCAAGCTGGCGGCTGGCTTCCATCGCTTCGGCGCCGGTGACTTTCTCGACCTTGTCGACGGCGCCGGCGGCGATAGCGTCGCCGGTGATCTTCGGGATGAAGTCCGGGCTCCAGCCCTGGATCGGATGCGGCGTCCAGGCGCGATGGGTCTGCGCGGCGGAGCCGTCAGGATTGCGCGCCTGCTCGCCGCCGTCGGTGAGCATCGCCGCCACGTCCGGCTCGCAAAGAACGATCTTGGTCTCGGGACGCTCCTTGCGCAGCACGCGCGCGACGCCGTTCAGCGTGCCGCCGGTGCCGAACCCGGTGACCCAGTAGTCTAGGCGTTCGCCTTCGAAATCGCGGATGATTTCGCGCGCCGTAGTGCGTTCGTGAATGGCGGGGTTCGCCTCGTTCTCGAACTGCCGGGTCAGAAACCAGCCATGCTTCTCAGCAAGCTCGACGGCCTTCCTGACCATGCCGGTGCCTTTTTCCTTGGCCGGGGTCAGGATCACCTTGGCGCCGAGGAAGCGCATCAGGCGGCGGCGCTCGACGCTGAAACTTTCCGCCATGGTCACCACCAGCGGATAGCCCTTCGCCGCGCAGACCATGGCGAGGCCGATGCCCGTATTGCCGCTGGTCGCCTCGACGACGGTCTGGCCCGGCTTCAGGTCGCCCGACTTTTCCGCCGCCTCGATGACGCCGAGAGCGAGCCGGTCCTTGACCGAGCCGAGCGGATTGAAGGCCTCGATCTTTGCGTAGAGCTCGACGCCTTGCGGCGCGAGGCGGTTGATGCGGACCGCCGGCGTGTCGCCGATAGTTTCAAGGATGGTGCGGAACTTGCGCTTCATTGGTCTCTCCCAAAGGCCCGGCGGGCCTAAACGGCGGGGAATAACGGTCGCATTGCCCGGCAATTCCCGCTAGTGCTAGACTTAACAAATAGTTAACAGCTCGCTATAGACAAGCCGCTTCCGGAGGCAGGCCATGACGACGATGACCGCCGACAGTCCCGTTCGCACAGAAGAACGGCTCGATCGTTTTCCGGCTTCGGTCAAGCCTGTTTCAGCCGCTGTCGCGCTTATCAAATTCCTCCACGACAAGGAAGACACCGCGCAGGTGTTCCGCATTTTCGACTGCCTCGACGGTCCGCAGTCGGAGAAAAACTTCCAGCGCTTCGCCGCGACAGAAGGCGGCAAGAAGATGATGCGCGAGAACGCCGATCTTGCGCCGCTGCTGTCCGAGAAGGAATGGCTCCGCGCCTTGCCGGCCGATACGCTTGGCGGCCAGTATATCCGCTTCATGGACGCGGAGAATATCGGCGCCGAAGGCTTGATCGAGTTTGAGAAGAAAGCCGACGCGCGCTCGCTCCAGCTTGAACCGGGACGGCGGATTTTCATCTCGACCGGCTATCAGCTTCACGATGTCTGGCATGTGCTGGTCGGCTATGGGCGCGACCTCGTTGGCGAAGCGTCCGTGCTCGCTTTCACTTACGGCCAGTTGCACATCAAGGGCATCAATCTTCTCTGCCGCACGCTCGGCGTGAAAGAGACCCTGCTCAATCTCGGCGTTCCCGTGTGGTCGATCCTCAACGAAGCGGAAAAGATCGGACGCGAGGCCGAGTGGCTGCTGCCGCAGGACTGGAAGGCGCTGCTCGAAACGCCGCTCGACGAAGTGCGCGCCACTCTCAACGTCGCGAAGCCGGCGCTTTACAACAAACATGCGGCGCATCTTCAAAAAGACGATATCCGGCGGCGGACCAAGATGGGCTACGCGCCCATGATGGGCTGACAACCGCTCGAACGCGGTTTATGCAGTCTCCGCCGACAGCGGATTTAGTCATGAAAATTCTGGTGACCGGCAGCGCGGGCCATCTCGGCGAAGCGCTGATGCGATATTTAAAAACGACCGATCATGCAGCGGTCGGCGTCGATATTGCGGACAGTCCTTTCACAACCCGAACCGGCACGGTCGCCGACCGCGCTTTTGTCCGCGAAGCGATGCAAGGCGTCGACGCGATCTTACATGCGGCGACCCTGCACAAGCCGCATGTGGCGACGCATTCGCGGCAGGACTTCGTCGACACCAATGTTTCCGGCACGCTTAACCTGCTTGAAGAAGCGGTCGCCGCCAACGTCAAGGCGTTCGTATTCACCAGCACGACGAGCGCTTTCGGACAGGCGTTGAACCCGCCGCCGGAAGCGCCGGCCGTGTGGATTGACGAAGATGTGGCGTCAGCGCCGAAGAACATTTACGGCGCCACCAAAACGGCGGCGGAAGATCTCTGCCAATTGTTCAACTTCAAGTTCGCCCTGCCCGCCATCGTGCTGCGCACGTCCCGCTTCTTTCCCGAAGCGGACGACGACCCGGACCTCCGCGGCGACTATGAAGACGCCAACATCAAGGCGAACGAAATGCTGTTCCGCCGCGTCGATGTGGAGGACATTGTCAGCGCGCACATGGCCGCCATCGAGCGCGCGCCCGCCATAGGTTTCGGGCGATACATCGTCAGCGCGACGACGCCGTTCGCGCGAGGCGAGGCGGGCGACTTGCGGCGGAATGCGCCGTCGGTCGTCAGAAAATATGCGCCGGACTTTGAAGCCGAATATAAACGGCGCGGCTGGAAGATGTTCCCGTCGATCGGCCGCGTCTACGACAATGCCAGAGCGCGCGCCGATCTCGGCTGGCGGCCGAAATACGATTTCCAGCATGTCGTCGAAAGCTTGAAGTCGAACCGCGATCCGCGCAGCGCGCTGGCGCAGGCGATCGGGTCGAAGGGTTACCACGACGAGGCTTTCGAAGACGGGCCTTATCCGGTCGAGCGCTGACGCTTCAATCCGCGTCCGTAACCGTCAGCCTACGGATTAAGCTCGACGTGTCCCAGCGTCCGCCGCCTATAGCCTGCACGTCGGCGTAGAACTGGTCGATAAGCGCCGTCACGGGAAGGCGCGCTTTGTTCTCGCGAGCTTCGCCGAGCGCGATGCGCAAATCCTTCCTCATCCAGTCGACCGCGAAACCGAAATCGAACTCGTCCGCAGCCATCGTGCGCGCGCGGTTCTCCATCTGCCAGGACTGCGCCGCGCCGCCGGAGATCGCTTCGAGAACCTTCTCGATATCGAGCCCCGCATGGGCCGCGAAATGCACGCCCTCGGCGAGCCCCTGCAACAGACCGGCGATGCATATCTGGTTGACCGCCTTGCATAATTGTCCGTGGCCGGACGGCCCAACATGCACGATGCGCGCGGCGTAGCTTTCCATCGCCGGGCGCGCTTTCTCAACCGCCGCCGCGTCGCCGCCGCACATCACCGAGAGACGCCCGTTTTCGGCGCCCGCCTGCCCGCCCGACACCGGCGCGTCGACAAAGCCCTTGCCGGACGAGGCGGCGGTTTCCGAGAGCAGCCGCGCCAGCGCCGGCGACGCGGTCGTATGATCGACCAGCACGGCGCCCTCGCCGAGCGCCGGAATCGCCTCGTTCGCCACCGCCTCCACATCCGGATCGTCGCCAAGGCACATAAAGGCGAGAGCTGCGCCGTCCACCGCTTCGGCGGGCGACGCGGCGACGCGGCCGGGATATTTCCCGGCCCAGCCTTGCGCCTTCGACGCGGTGCGGTTGTAGACCGTCACCTCATAACCCTTGCGCGCCAGATGGCCGGCCATCGGCGCGCCCATCACCCCAAGGCCGAGAAAGGCGACCTTCATCGTTCTGCCTCCGGACCGCTCGCGTAATTGCTGGCGAAATAAACGAGAGGCCGGCCGGATTGCGACGCGAAGCGCGCAACCTCCGCGACCAGAATAACATGATCGCCCGCCGCATGCCGGTTGACGATGCGGCAGTCGAACGCCGCGAGACAGTCTTTCAGGACCGGCGCGCCCGTGACCCACGCCTCGTACTCGTCGGCGCGCAACGGCGGCGGCGCGTGGCCCGCAAAGCGTTCCGACAGAGCCTGCTGATCAGCTCTCAGAATATTGATCGAGTAGCTGTCGCTCGCCATGAAGGCGGGGAACTTCATCGCCTTGCGCTCGATGCACCACAAAACCAAGGCCGGCTCGAGCGAGACCGAAGTAAACGAGTTGACGGTGATGAGCACAGGCCCCCCGTCCGGCCCGGCGCACCCCGCCAGCGTCACCCCGGTGGCAAACCGTCCAAAAGCGTTTTTAAGGGGTCTGTAGGGGTCGTTCATGAACGCGGCGCCAACCTGTCGCTTTTAAAATGGCCGTCTTTCGTCCGATCACGCGCGCAATAGATTAACGCGTTGAATATCTTAGGTCTTGTGCG
>JAVJPA010000237.1:0-1951 GCA_040216495.1 Amphiplicatus sp.
TGATGGCGCAGGTGATGATGCCGGAGGAAAAGGGCGTGACGCCCACGCCGGCGGCGGCGGCTGACGATTTCGGTTATGCGAGCTCCATGGACGCCTTCATGCGCGGCGTCACCGACGGTCTCGGGCTTTATCTCAATATCATCGCTTCGCTGATCGCCTTCACCGCCTTCGCGGCGCTCATCAACATCATGCTTTCCGCTGCGCCCGACGTCGCCGGCGAGCCGCTGACTTTGGAGCGGATTCTTGGCGTCGTCTTCGCGCCCTTCATGTGGCTCGCAGGCGTTCCGTGGTCGGAGGCTTTCGAGGCGGGGTCCCTGATGGGCCTCAAGACGGCGGTGAACGAACTCGTCGCCTATGTGGAACTGGCGAAGGTTCCTGAAGGCACGTTCAGCGAGCGCACGCTGCTCATCATCGTGTATTCGCTCTGCGGCTTCGCCAACTTCGCCAGCCTCGGCATCGTCATCGGCGGGCTGACGGCGCTCGCGCCCGACCGGCGCCAGGACGTGATCGCGCTCGCGCCGCGCGCGCTTGTCGCCGGGACGCTGGCGACGATGATGACCGGCGCGGTGATCGGGCTGATCTGGGTCGGATGACGAAAAGCTGGAAGCAGGGCGGGTGCCATTGCGGCGCGGTGCGCTGGGAGGCGGAGACGGAGGACGAGGCGACCGTCGACGAATGCGATTGCTCTATGTGCGGCCTCACCGGCTTCCTGCATCTCATCGTCCCGGCTTCGCGCTTCCGGCTTGTTTCGGGTGAAGACGATCTCTCCGAATACCGCTTCAACTCCGGCGTCGCCCGGCATCTCTTCTGCCGCCGCTGCGGCGTCAAATCCTTCTATGTCCCGCGCTCCAATCCGGACGGCTATTCACTCAATCTCAGATGTTTTGACCAAGGTCAGTTCGTTCGCGTCGAAGTGCGCCCGTTCGATGGGCGAAACTGGGAAAAAGGCGGCGCCAGCTTGGCTCACCTGTCGAGGGATTAATTTTCGCCAAGGTTTTGATTTTACTCCCCGAACATGCGAATTTCTCCGGGCGCGTGTCGCATACCGGCGCCGGGCCGCATCGCTGCGCCCTGGTCACAAGCAGCGCTTCAACGGGGATCATGAGATGAAACTGAAACTGATCGCGGCGACCGCCGGCGCCTTCGCGCTGCTGCTCGCCTGTTCGCCGAAGACGGAAGACACGACAAGCGCCGCGCCGGCGGGATCGACGGCGACGGAGGAAGCCGTCGCGGACGCGCCCGCCGTCGCCGAGGGACTGATGGACCAAGCAGCCACAGAGACGCCCGCCTGCGTCAAGGATGTGCCATCGGGCTCGATCTGCCTGATGGACATCAACGCCTGCGGTTTCTCCAGCGGTTGCGACTGCGGCGACGGCTACACATACAACGCGGCGCTCGGCAAATGCCTGCTTGATCTCAACGGCGTCGGCGAAGCGAGCGTCGTTCAGACAGAGGACACCCAGTGCGTGATGAGCGCCGCCGCGAGCGCGCGCTGCACGCGCGATATCAACGCCTGCGGCCAGCCGTCAAACTGTTCTTGCGAAGATGGGTTCATGTGGAATGATGTCGCCGGCAAATGTCTGAAAGACCTGACCGCGCCGACCGAGTAAAATCGCGGAAGCGCGCCGAGCCGCTCGGCGCGCTTCTCGCCGATATCCGCGCCTGCCGGTTCTGCGTCGAGACGCCAAAGGGCGCGCCTCTGCCGCACGAGCCGCGGCCGGTCCTGCAAGCGTCTAAAACTGCGCGCCTCGCCATCTTCGGGCAGGCGCCGGGAACGCGCGTGCACGCAAGCGGCAAGCCGTTCACCGATCCGTCCGGCGACCGCCTGCGCGACTGGCTCGGGATCGGTGAGGAGGTTTTCTACGACCCGGCGCGCGTCGCCATCATTCCCATGGGTTTCTGCTTTCCCGGCCTCGACGCCAAGGGCGGCGACAGGCCGCCCCGCAGGGAA
>JAVJPA010000238.1:0-9530 GCA_040216495.1 Amphiplicatus sp.
ACTTGGTCAGGATGCCGCCGAGCGTGTCGAGGGTGCGGACGACGCCGTTGAGCTGAGGCTTCCACGCGTCGGTGGCGATGACGATCTTCAGCCCGCCGCCGGCGCCCGGCATCTGGAATTTCTGTTTCGGCCGGGTCAGCCGCCCGACGCCCGATCCGAGCCGGCGCAAGGCGCCCTGCCTGGCCGCCGGAGCATTCTGCGCCGCGACTGGCTTGGCGGTCTTCTCGTCGGTCATGGGATTCCGTCGTCAGCTAAGGCTGCCCGATTAGGCAAATTCTTGCAGCCTGACAATCGCTAGATGGACGCCAAATGGCGCAAGATAGGACGCAGATTGGCGGAAACGCTGGCGTGCGCGAGGCTGCAACCTTCTCAAAGAGCCTCAACTGCAAAAAGTTCTATTGCATTGCAAAATTTTTGTTGCGCCGCAAAAGAGGGAGGTCTACCTTCATCAATGTAACGTCCTTGACGTTACATGCCCTTCTTGGGCGTTTCCTCCCTAAACTTTCAGCCGCGGGCTTGTCCCGCGGCTTTTTTATTTGGCGCGAAGACTACTCCGCCGCCTGCGCCGGGCGCAAGGCTTGCGGGTCGACTCTGGCGAGTTCGGCCATCAATTTTTGCATGTTTTCCCGCAGATGCTCGAAATTCTCGCGCCGGGCCATGCGGGCCTCGTCGAGATAGAGCGCCCGGTTGATCTCGATCTGCAGGACATGGACGCCCTCGGCCGGCCTTCCGTAGGCGGAAGCGACGAACCCGCCCGCATAGGGCGCGTTGCGCGACACCTGATAGCCGAGCTTGAACAGGGTCTGCTCGACCAGGCTGATCAGCGCCGGCGCGCACGAGGCGCCGAAGCGGTCGCCGAGAACGAAATCGATGCGCCGGTCGCCCTCGCGGAACGGCGCGCCGCCGGCCGACGGCATCGAATGGCAATCGATGACGACCGCGACCCCGAACCGGCGGCGGGCCGCGGCGATCAGGTCGCGCAGCGCCGCGTGATACGGCTCGTAGCAGGCGGCGAGGCGCCGGCGCGCCTCGAAATAGTTGAGCTTCCGGGCATAGATGTCCTGCCCGTCGGCGACGATGCGGGGGATGACGCCGAGCCCGGCGATCACCCGGTTCGAGCGCGAATCCGCCGTGCGCGGCAGCGCGTCGGCGAACATGCGCGGATCGAGTTCGTGCTGGCTTCTGTTAACGTCCACATAGGCGCGCGGGAACAGCGCCCGCAAAAGCGGCGCGCCGAAGCGCGGCGCCGCGTCGAAGATCAGATCGACATAGCCGTCTTCCGACTGACGAAGCGCGTGCCGGTCGAGCCGGCTGATGCGCAACAGCTCCGCCGGATAGCGCCGGCCCGAATGGGGCGACGCGTAGACGAACGGCGCCGCGAGCACCGGCGGCGCCAGCACCTCTACCGGCGGGCGATGATTTTCGTCGTCGATGTCGATCAGCGAATCGGTCATGTACGCGCGAGGCTAGCGTCTATCGATGAGCGACATGCTAACGTCAATTCGCGCCGGCTGTTAAACAATTCCTCGCGAAGGGGCCGGGGCGGCGCGGTTCTTGCTCCGTCTCGTTGCGGCGGTTTTTTTCCGCCGATCCTGCGGCGGACGAGGCCGCGCTGTTCAAACCGGGCCAATACGGCCTATGGATGCGGGCGGCCAGACGAGCGACACAAGGCCGGCATATTCTCGGGGCCGGCGAGCGAGGCGGAAACACGATGGCGGCGATACTCCTGGCGGAAGACGATGAATCGATGCGGCGCTTTCTCAAGAAAGCGCTGGAGCGCGCCGGCCACATCGTCGTCGACGCCTCGCAGGGCGACGAAGCGCTTACCGAGCTCCAGCTTCGCGAATTCGACCTTCTCCTCACCGACATCGTCATGCCGGTGATGGACGGGATCGAGCTCGCCCGCCAGGCGGCCGAGATCGATCCCGAAATGAAAATCATGTTCATCACCGGCTTTGCGGCGGTCGCCCTCAACCCGGCGAACCGCGCGCCCGCCGACGCCAAGGTCCTGTCAAAGCCGTTCCACCTGAAGGACCTCGTTCAGGAAATCGACCGCGTCATCGCGGCCTGACCGCCCGCTCCAATCCGGCCGGATCCGCGCTTGCCTCCCTGCTTTTTTGCCGTTAGAGAGCGGCCCTTCGGGCGCATAGCTCAGGGGTAGAGCGCCACCTTGACATGGTGGAGGCCCGTGGTTCGAAACCACGTGCGCCCACCAGCCTTCGCCAGCAAAGCTGGCTTCGGCTGGACAGGCCAACTTGGCGCGCAAGCGCGCTCTGTGGAACATTCTTCTTTTAGCAGGAATGAATACGGATCAGGCCGGTAAGCCGTTAACTTTGCGCTTCCCGAATGGCGCGCCCGCTTTCCGCACCGGGGCGATTCCGGAAAACGCGGCGTTAACCTTAGATGACCTAAAACCAGCCTATGTCAGCTGGAGAATCCTCCCCTCAACCGGACCGGGGCAAGCCGGGCGTCCTGGAGAAATTCCGGGCTGACCTCGCGCGCGACGGCATCGGCCTGTGGAGCGCGAGCTTTGAGGATCCGGTCACCGAGCAGGCGTACCGTCAGCATCTCTACGGCGCCGAGCTGCCGCGGCTGCGGCTCTTCTGCTGGGTCGGCCTCGCCGTCTGGTTCTCGTTCAGCTTTCTCGACGTGCTGACCATCAAGGAGGGGCTCACAGAGGTCCTGACGCTGCGCTGGCTGATCGCAGGGCCGGTGACGATCCTGTTGAACTTCGCCATCGGCAACGACCGGCTGAAACAGTTTTACGGCTTATTCATCGCCGCCGGCATCTTCACGATCTCCATCGCCATCATCTTCATGATCGCAGCGATGCCGGCGCAAGGTTCGCCGCCGTACATTATCGGCGTGCTCGTCATCTTCGCGTACACGTCGTGCTTCATCCGCTTTGATTTCAAGATCGCGGCGCTGCTTTTCTCCGTCACGACCCTGATCTACTGCGTGATGCTGGTCGTGACGGAAAAGTTTTCGAGCGTCGAGATCATCTCCGGCTACTTCTTCATGATCAACATCGCCAATATCGCGATCCTCACCCATTACGCGCAGGAGATCGGCAGCCGCCAGATCTGGCGGCGCAACCGCCAGCGCGCGCTCGACGCCGCCTATATCGAGGAGTTGCTGATCGAGGCGACCGCCGCCGACCAGTCGAAGCTCAACTTCATCTCTATCCTCTCTCACGAGCTCAGAACGCCGCTGCACCAGATCATCGGCTTCACCGAAATCGTCATCCAGCGCTTCTCCGACGGGGAAAGCGCGCGTACTGACGAATTCCTGCGCGACATCCGCACCTCGGCCCACGATCTTCTCTCGCGCATCGCCAAGATGCTGCGCTACGCGGACGCGACCGCCGGCAAGATCAGGTACGATTACGAAACCACGATGGCGCGCGACCTTGTCGATACGGTGATGACCCAGTCCAAGAGTCTCGCGGTCGCCAAGGCGATCGAGATCGACGCCTCCGGCGTCGACGACGCGCCGATCTGGGCCGACCATCCGCACACGGCGTATGCGATCGGCCATATTCTCGAGAACGCGATCAAGGCGTCGAAGCGCGGCGCCCAAGTGGTCATTCGCGGCGGACTCAGCGAGGACGGCGGCTACGTCCTGCAAATCGAGGATACGGGCCTCGGCATGACGCCGGAGCAAATCAAGGCGGCGTTCGAGCCGTTCTCGCAGGTCGAACAGGTCAGAACCCGCTCGCTCGACGGCATCGGGCTCGGCCTCACGCTCGCGCGCAAGATCTTCCAGGATCAGGGCGCGGGACTGTTCATTTCGTCGGTGAAGGGCGAAGGCACGACCGTCTCCATCCGCTTCGCGCCGGCGTCAGCCGAAGCCGCGCGCAAGAAGAGCGCCTGACGCGACTGCGGACAAAACCGTCGTCAGTCGGCCGGCTTCTCGATCACCAGGAAATAGATCGCCTCAAGAGAATCGCTCTTGATGCTGACTTTCGCCTCGGGCACTTCGCCGGCCATCGCCACCATCTCGTCATGGCTGCGGAAAAACAGCGTCCAGTCGACCGCGTATTCCGACGACCAGATCATGCCGCTCGGCAGATTGTTGACGTTGCCGATGATGATCGCGCCGCCCGGATTGAGGAACTGGTAGAGCCGGTGGACGAAGCGCTGGGCGAGCAGCGGGTTGAGATAATCGACGAGGCCCGACGAATAGATCAGGTCCTTGCCGGCGAAAGAGGCTGCGAGCGGCGACGGGTTCAGCATCTCCTTGAAGGAGATGTTGAGCGCCTCGACCTCCAACCGGTTCCCTACGCCGAGCGCGCGCGCGGCGGCGAGCGCATGCTCCAGCGCGCGCTCTTCCTGGTCGACCAGCGTGACGCGGTAGCGCTGGGCCGGATCGGAAACCGCCATAATCCGCTCCAGCTCGCGCGCCGGGCCGGCGCCGATCGAGATCATGTCGTAAGGGCGCTCGGTATCGGCGCGCCCGCGGGCGAGGCCGGCGATGAGGTCGGCGAGCGCCGTCATGCGCGTCTGCACCGCGTGCGAGCCCGCGAGGCTGAGAAGGTGCAGGAACTTCCGCGCGATCGTGTCGCCCTGCGGCGCGCCGTCGTAAATCCAGTTCATGATCTGGAAGTCGCCCGGATAGCCGAGGGGTTTGTAATAGCTGCGCGCCCAGCCGGCGCCGTCGACAAGAACGCGCGTCACCGTGCGCTCGGTGAACGTCTTCAATTCGCCGCGCATTTTCTTGTCGTCATGCAGCGGCAGGATGAAACGGTTGCCGCGTTCGAGCAGCGCCAGCCATTGGGGCCGCGCCGCCGCTGCGAGGTCGCGGGCGAACTCGTCCTTTTCTGCCGGAGAGAGCTGCGGTTCGATCGGCGCCAGATAGCGGTCGATGCGCCCCAGATACGCGCCGACGAATTCAAGCACCTCGGCGCAGAACGCCTTGTATTCCGCCGGAACGTCCGCCTTCTGATCATCGGCGGCGCGCAACGCCAGCGCGCGGGCGTTGCGGCGGCGCAGATCGTCTAGATCGATGCCTAGGCCGTCTATGGCGAACCCGGCTGACACCTTGCCCTTCACGTGATCGAGCCTGACGCGCCGCGCCGGCGCGCGCAGGATTTCGCGCCCGCGCTGCATCAGCCGCAGGACGCCGCGGCGGTCGACCGCGTCGAGTTCGGCCAGCGCGGGCTCGTCGCGCAGCACGCAGCCGAGACCCGTGCGGCTCAGATCGGCGAGAACGAATTCCTGGTCTTCGAAAAACACCCGTGGCGGCGAGCCCGCGAAAAAGCCGCCGGCGGCGTGGCGCAGAGGCCGGTAATAGCTCTGCCGGCCGGACGCGCCGGATAACTCTTCATACGTTTTGGACATAACGCCGCCCTCAAACGCGGCCTGATCGAACAAAGACCGGCCGCTCCGCTCAATTATTCTTAATAAAGCGTTAATTTCAACCGGCAAACGGTTAACAGATGCGGCTTTTCCGCATCTGTGATCAGACTATTTGCGCGCCGCCCAAGCCCCAAACGCTGCTGCTTGTGAGCCTCTGCGCCGTGGTCTACCAGAAATTGCATGAGTGAGATCGATCCCATAGCCCTCGCCAGCGCGCTGGTGCGCCGCCCGTCGGTGACGCCGGTCGATGCGGGCTCGCTCGGCCTGCTCGAAGAGGCGCTCAAAAGCCTCGGCTTCAAGTGCGAACGGCTCTTGTTCGACGAACCCGGCGAGCCGCCGGTCGACAATCTGTATGCGCGCTGGGGCGAGGCCGCGCCCAACTTCTGTTTCGCCGGACATACCGACGTGGTGCCGGCAGGGGCGGAGGCCGCCTGGACCGCGCCGCCTTTCGCCGCCGAGATCAGGGACGGCGCCCTGTGGGGCCGGGGCGCCGCCGATATGAAAGGCGCGATCGCCGCCTTCGCCGCCGCCGCCGCCCGCGCGATCGCCGCCGGCGCCGTCAAAGGTTCGATCAGCCTGCTGATCACCGGCGACGAGGAAGGCCCGGCGATCAACGGCACCCGCAAGGTTCTCGGCTGGCTCGCCGCGCGCGGCGAGATCATCGACCATTGCCTCGTCGGCGAACCGTCGAGCGTCGAGGCGCTCGGCGACATGATCAAGGTCGGGCGGCGCGGCAGCATGAACTGCTGGCTGACGGCGCTCGGCAGACAGGGCCATGTCGCCTATCCGGACCGCGCCGAAAATCCGATCCCGCGCCTGCTGCATCTCATCGAAGCGCTGACGCGCGAGCCGCTCGACCGCGGCTACGACCGTTTCCAGCCGTCGAACCTCGAAGTCACTGACATTACGGTCGGCAACCCGGCCCATAACGTCATCCCCGCCGCCGCCTCGGCGCGCTTCAACGTCCGTTTCAATCCCGAATGGACCGGCGTCAGCCTTGAGGCGCATCTGCGCGCGCGCCTCGACCGCGCCGCGCAAGAAATCGGCGCGCGCTACGAGCTGAAAGCGGTCTGCTCGGGCGACGCTTTTCTCACCGAAGACGAAAGCTTCATCGGCCTGATCGCGGGCGCCATCGAAGCGCGCACCGGACGACGTCCGGTCCTGTCCACTTCCGGGGGCACCTCCGATGCGCGGTTCATCAAGGATGTCGCCCCGGTCGCCGAGTTCGGGCTTGTCGGCGCCACCATCCACCAGATCGACGAACGCGCTTCCGTCGCCGACATCGAAACGCTCGCCGTCATCTACGCCGACATTCTCGCCGCCTATTTCAGCCGGGGGGCGCCGTCTTGATCGATTTTGACTACGCCGGCCGCCAGATCGCCGGCGTCTGGAAGATGATCTGGAAACGCGAGGGCTGGGAAAGCGAGATCGACCGTTCCGTGGACGGCGTATTCCGCTCTTTTCAGGCGATGATCCTTGTGTTCCCGATCGTGCTCGCGGGGCGCTTCTCGTTCCGCCGAGCCGCCGAGCGCATTCCCGAGTGGCAGGCCTCTCCGCTCGCGGACGCGCCCTATATCTACGCCATCGGCGCGCAGATGCTCGGCTTCTATCTCGACTGGATCGTCTCCATAACGATCCTGCTTTTCGCCGCCCGCTCCCTCGGCGCCTCGCGGCGGGCCGGCGATCTCCTCATCGGCTACAACTGGGCGCACGTGCCGATCTCTATCGCGCAGACGATCCCGCTGGTCCTGTTCAGCCTCGATGGCGGCAAGGCCTACGGCGCCGTCGCCTACCTGCCGGCCATCGCTTTCATCATCGCGGTCCTGTGGGGCGTCATCCGCCGCGGCATGAACGCCAAGCCGGCGGCGGCGGCGGGCCTCATCGCCATGCTCACCGTCGCCGGGCTTTTCCTCGACGCCATCATCGGCATGCTGGCCGAAGCGCTGTATCAGCCGGCTGGATAGTCCGCACGCTGAAAATAAAGCCCGCACGCCGGCGCGACCTGGCCGCAGCGCGCCCGGTCGCGCGCTTTCAGCGCCGCCTCCACATCGTCCGCGCTCCACCGCCCCGCGCCCGCCTGCGCCAGCGTGCCGACCATGGAGCGCACCTGATTGTGAAGAAAGGACGGCGCGCTGGCGTTGACGATCACTTCGTCGAGCTGGCGCGACACGGAGAGGGCGCTCAGGGTTTTCACGGGCGAGGCCGACTGGCACTTGGCGGAGCGGAAGGTCGAGAAGTCATGCTTGCCGACAAGGCGCTGCGCCGCGCGGTCCATCGCCTCCGCGTCAAGCGGCGCCTGCACCTGCCAGGCGCGCCCGGCGTCCAGCGCCAGCGGCGCGCGGCGGTTGACGATGCGGTAGAAATACCGCCGCCCGAGCGCCGAAAAGCGCACATGAAAATCCTCGGCGGCCCGGCGCGCCGACAGGACGACGATCGGCGCCGGGCGTAGATGCGCGTTGAGCGCGTCGCGGATCACATCTTCGCGACGCTCTTCCGGCAGGTCGAAATGCACCGGCATAGCCAGCGCATGGACCCCCGCATCGGTGCGCCCGGCGGCGAAGGCGTTGACCTCGGCCCCGCAAAAGGCTTTCACCGCCGCCTCGATCGCGCCCTGCACCGACGGGCCGTTGTCCTGGCGTTGCCAGCCGACGAACGGGCCGCCATCATATTCGACAATCAGAAGATATCGCGGCATAGGATCGGCCGGTCGCGTTAAAGGCGGTGAAAATGTCGGGAAATCTCATCCGGGCGATCTGGCCCGAGGTCAAGTTCTTCGCAATCATGCTCGCCGTCCTGATGGCGTTCAGGACCGCCGCCTTCGCCATGTATCACATTCCGAGCGAAAGCATGCTGCCGACCTTGGCGGTCGGCGACGTCATCGCCGTCAACAAGTTCGCCTACGGCTACAGCCGCCACTCGCTCCCCTTTTCGCTGGGCCCCGACTTCCGCACCGCCACCGGCCGCGTGATGGCGCGCCTGCCGGAGCGCGGCGACGTCGTCGTCTTCAAGCATCCGAAAACCCTCGAAACCTATATCAAGCGCGTCGTCGCGCTGCCGGGCGACGAGATCGCGATCAAGGGCGGGCGCGTCTTCGTCAATGGCGGGGAAATCGAGCGCCGTCCCGTCGCCGACTATCTCTACCGCGAGCACAGAGGCGCCGTCGCCGAAGTGACGCGCTACGCAGAACAGTTCGGCGCGCGCACCCACGCCATTCTCGAACGCGGCGATGCGTACGCCGGCGACGATTACGGACCGGCGCTTGTTCCCGATAACAACCTCTTCGTCATGGGCGACAACCGCGACAATTCGATGGATAGCCGCTTCGCCGGTCTCGGCGTCGGATTCCTTCCCGTCGACCATCTCGTCGGGCGCGCCGAAGTCGTCCTGTTCTCGTTCAACCATTGCCGGCGCGAGGAGGGACTCGTCTGCCTTAAGCGTCCGCTGCTGGGCTCGCTGACGAAAAGCTCAGGCTAATTTTTCGCCAACCTTCAAGGCGAATCCGCGCAAGAACTCGCCCGCCCCCTGCGCCGCCTTGCCGGCGCGTTGCAGGCGGAGAAGCTCGATCGCGCCGTCGCCGCAGGCGACGACCAGCCGATCGTCCGCCTGCAGAATATCGCCCGCCGCGCCTGCGCCTTCCGCCCTGCGCGACAGAAGCGCTTTCACGCGCTGCGGCCCTTGCGCTGACGGCGCCTCGAACCAGGCGCCTGGAAAGGGGGACAGGCCGCGTATCTTGCTATCGACGGCGCCCGCGCGCTGACGCCAGTCGATGCGCGCCTCTGCGGAGGAAATCTTGTCGGCGTACACGACGCCCTCTTCCGCCTGCGGCGTTTCGACGAGGCCGCCGCGCTCAAGCGCGGCGAGCGCGCGCGGCAATAGGCCGGCGCCGACCTGCGCGAGCCGGTCATGCAGGGACGCGGCGGTGTCGGTTTCTGCGATCTCGACGGTTTCAGAGAGGAGGATCGGCCCGGTGTCGAGCCCCGCTTCCATGCGCATCACCTGCGCGGCCGTGCGCGTGTCGCCGGCCATGATGGCGCGCTGGATCGGCGCCGCGACGCGCCAGCGCGTCAGCAGCGAGGCGTGCAGGTTGAAGCAGCCGAGGCGCGGCGCATCGAGAACCGCCTGCGGCAGGATCAGCCCGTAAGCGACCACGACCGCCGCATCGAGATCGAGCGC
>JAVJPA010000239.1:0-5371 GCA_040216495.1 Amphiplicatus sp.
GAGATGAACTGATCGATCATGATCTGAGCGCCGTTCACGAAATCGCCGAACTGCGCTTCCCACAGAACGAGGAACTTCGGATTAGCGAGCGAATAGCCGTATTCGAAGCCCATCACCGCGAATTCGGACAGGTTCGAGTCATGAACCTCGAAAGTCGCCTTCGCGCCTTTGAGATGGCGGAGCGGCGTGTAGGTTTTTTCCGTGTTCTGATCGATAAAGACAGCGTGGCGCTGCGAGAAGGTGCCGCGGCGCGAATCCTGGCCTGACAGTCTGACGCCGAACCCGTCGATGACGAGCGAACCGAACGCCAGCGCCTCCGCGCTCGCCCAGTCGATATCCTGCCCCGTCTCGAACGTCTTGCGCTTCTGGTCGAGCACGCGCGCCAGCGTCTTGTGGACGGTGAAGTCCGACGGATGCGAGGTGATTGTCTTGCCGATGCGCTTCAGCGTTTCGAGATCGACCGCCGTATCGCCGCGGCGGTCGTCGTCGACCGGCGGCACGAAGCCCGACCATTGCCCGTCGAGCCAGTCAGCCTTGTTCGGCTTGAAGCCGCTCGCCGCTTCGAACTCGTTGGTGAGGAAGTCCTTGAACGCCGCGCGCTCATTCTCCTCCCACGAAGCCGGGATCACGCCCTCCGCCTCAAGGCGCGCCGCGTAAATCTCGCGCGTCGTCTTGTGGCCCCGGATCTGCTTGTACATGAGCGGCTGGGTGAAGCTCGGCTCATCGCCTTCGTTGTGGCCGAAGCGGCGATAGCAGAACATGTCGATGACGACGTCGGCGCCGAATTTTTGGCGGTACTCGGTGGCGACCTTCGCTGCGTAGACCACGGCTTCCGGGTCGTCGCCGTTGACATGGAAAATCGGCGCTTCGACCATTTTCGCCACATCCGACGGGTACGGAGAAGAACGCGCGAAACGCGGCGACGTCGTGAAGCCGATCTGGTTGTTGACGATGAAATGAATGCAGCCGCCGGCGCGATAGCCGCGAAGGCCGGAGAAGCCGAAACATTCCGCGACGATGCCCTGGCCCGCAAATGCGGCGTCGCCATGCAGCAGCAGCGGCAGCACATGCGTGCGCGGCTCTTCGATGGCGCCCGGTTCGATCCGGTCCTGCTTGGAGCGGGCCTTGCCGAGAACGACCGGGTCCACCGCTTCGAGGTGCGACGGGTTCGCGGTCAGCGACAGGTGAACCTTGTTGCCGTCGAACTCGCGGTCGGACGAGGCGCCGAGATGAGATTTGACGTCGCCCGAGCCGCCGACATCGTCAGGCATCACCGAGCCGCCCTGAAACTCGTGGAAGATGTGATGATAAGGCTTGCCCATCACCGCCGCGAGCGTGTTGAGGCGGCCACGATGCGGCATGCCGATGACGATCTCTTTGACGCCGAGCGCGCCGCCGCGCTTGATGATCTGCTCAAGCGCCGGAACCATCGCTTCCGCGCCGTCGAGGCCGAAACGCTTCGTCCCCGTATATTTCGTGTTGAGAAAATTCTCGAAGCCTTCCGCCTCGATAAGTTTCTTCAGGATCGCTTGCTTGCCTTCGGCGGTGAAGGAGATTTCCTTGTCCGGCCCTTCAATGCGCTGCTGCACCCACGCTTTGCGCTCGGGATCGGAGATGTGCATGAACTCCACGGCGAAGGTGCCGGAGTAGGTCCGTTGCAGGATCGCAAGAATTTCGCGCAGCGTCGCGGTCTCAAGCCCCAGCACGTGATCGATGAAGATCGGCCGGTCCATGTCGGCTTCGGTGAAGCCGTAGGACGCCGGGTCGAGCTCCTCGTGGATGTGCTGCTTGGTCAAATGCAGCGGGTCGAGATCGGCGATCAGGTGCCCGCGGATGCGATAGGCGCGGATCAGCATCAGGGCGCGCAGCGAATCGCGCGTCGCCTGGAGGATGGTCTCCTGGTTTGCGGCGGGGAGCCTCCCCTCGATCTTGGCCTTGATGGAGCGATCGCCGGCGCGCTCGCCTGAAACGCCGTCCTGGCCCCAGTCGCCGTCAAACGCGGCGGTCGCCTCGCCGTTCACCGGCAGCGGCCAGTCGCGCCGGCGCCAGCTCGGCCCGCGCGCGGCCGCCTCAGCGAGCCCTTCGGCATCGGAAAGGTTCGAAAAATACGCCCTCAGATCGGCGCTGACGCTCAGCGGGTCGGCGGCGAAGCGCGCATATTGCGCTTCAAGCCACTGGGCGCTGCCGCCGGACAGGAAGGTCGCAGCGCTTTTCGGCGCGCCGGAAAAAGTGTCAGTCATCGAGCCCTCAAGGGCCGGGGCGTCCCCGTCTTTAGCCATGACGCAAGTCCGGAAGGGTTAGAGCGGCGTTACGGGTCCTAGATACGCCAAACGCCCGGCGTTTCAATGGAGAAGCGACAGGCCTAACCCGCGACCTCTTTACTTTTTGAGAAGAGACAGGAGCGTCTTGCCCATCGAGGCGGGCGTGGGCGAAACGGCGATGCCCGCGGATTTCATCGCCTCGATCTTGGCGGCCGCCGTATCGTCGGCGCCGGAAACCAGCGCGCCCGCATGGCCCATGCGGCGGCCAGGGGGCGCCGTCACGCCGGCGATGAACCCGACTGTGGGCTTTTTCACCTTGTTGGAAGCGAGAAACTTCGCCGCGTCCGCTTCCGCAGAACCGCCGATTTCGCCGATCATGATGATCGAATGCGTATCGTCGTCGGCCAAGAAAAGTTCGAGCACGTCAATAAAATCCGTGCCCTTCACCGGGTCGCCGCCGATGCCGACGCAGGTCGACTGGCCGAGACCCGCCATGGTCGTCTGGTGAACGGCCTCATAGGTCAGCGTGCCCGAGCGCGAAACGATGCCCACATGCCCGTCGCGGTGAATGTGGCCCGGCATGATGCCGATCTTGCACTCGTCCGGCGTGATGACGCCCGGGCAATTCGGGCCGACAAGGCGGGTCTTCGACCCGTCGAGCGCGCGCTTGACCTTCACCATATCTTGAACGGGGATGCCCTCGGTGATGCAGACGACGAGGGGAATTTCCGCCGCGATCGCCTCAAGAATCGAGTCGGCGGCGAAGGGCGGCGGCACATAGATGACGCTGGCGTCCGCGCCGGCCTTGTCGCGCGCCTCGGCGACGGTGTCGAACACGGGAAGCTCCGCGCCCTTGGCCGCTTCCCCGCCCTTCCAGGTCGAGCCGCCCTTGCCCGGCGTCACCCCGCCGACCATGCGCGTGCCGTAGGCGATGGCCTGTTCGGTATGGAAAGTGCCCTGCGAGCCGGTGAGGCCCTGACAGATAACGCGGGTCGACTTGTCGATAAGGATGGACATGGACGGTTCCGGATAGCGGCGGGAGCGGTCTTAACGGGGGCTGGGGCTGCGGGCAACCGCCCTGATCGCCGCAAGCTTACGGTCAGAGAACCGGCAGCGCCGTCTTTGTGCGCTCGGTCACGGTTTCGCCGGTGTTCAGCGTCCCCGCCTTCTCGAACATCATGATCCAGCATTCCTCGTCCGCGTGCGGCATGTGTTCGACGCCGGCGGGAACGACGATGAGATCGCCCTCCTCCATCGCCACATCGCCGGTCCGCAGGCGCATGGTGAAGCGGCCCTTCACGACAAAGAACGCCTCATCGACTCCCTCGTGATGGTGCCAGTCGAAACTGCCCTCGATCTTGGCGAGGCGCACCTCCTGCCCGTTGAGGCTGGCGGCGATATGCGGCGACCAGGGCTCGGGAATGCGGTCGAAGGCCGAAGGAATGTTTATTTTGCGGATGCCGGCGTTGATCACAAGGTTGCTCCATTGGCGGCAAGAGAAGGGAAAGATACGCCGGTTAGGCTGGGGATGGAACAACGCGGCGGCGCTCCTTATGGTGCGCGGCCTGACGGGAGGCCGAGGCTTTGCTTGAGAATTTGCGCGCGCGCACGATTTACCGGCTGCCGAGGCGCGCGCGCTGGAAACTTGCGCGAATGACCGGCGGCCAGCCTAAACGCTGGGTGCAGTGGATCTACGATTCCGACAAGGAATATTCCCTGCGCGGGATGCGCGAGCGCAATTGCATCTTCATTCACATCCCGAAATGCGCCGGCATCTCGCTCGCCTCGTCGCTGCTTGGCAACTACGGCGGCGCGCACGCCACCGCCGACGATTACATGAGCGTCTTCGGCGCCGAATGGTTCGACCGGGCGTTCAAGTTCACCTTCGTGCGCGATCCGTGGAGCCGCACTGTTTCCGCGTTCGATTTTCTCAGGCGCGGCGGCTTTCACGCCGATGACGCGGCGTTCGGGGAAAAGCATCTCTCGCACTACGCCGGGATCGCCGACTTCGTCGCCGACGGGCTGGAACGCGAAGAGGTGCGAAGCTGGGTGCACTTTCGCGATCAGGTCGACTTCCTGATCGATCCGCGGACGAACGGACTGTGCGCCGACTATCTCGGCCGCGTCGAGACGATCGAGAAGGATTTCCGCACAATCTGCGATAGGCTGAAGATCAACGCCGATCTCAAGGTGAAGAATTCGCGCGAGAAAGCTTCGGGGGACCAGAGCCTGAAGCTCGACGCCAAAACCATCGACAGGATCGCTAGGATTTATGCGCGGGACGTCGAAATGCTCGGCTACGGGGATTACCCCCTGCCCTGACCGGATTTCAGGGTTTTCTCAAAACCGCCAGCGTCTGACCGATCGGCGATTCCATCAGCGGAACGATGCGGACGACGTCGAATCGTTCCCGCATCAGCGCGCGCGTGAAAGATTCGGTCTGGAACGTCGCGATGAAATTCGACCCTTCGATGCGGTCGTTATGGATTAGGAAGCCGTCGCGCGCCAGCGCTTCGCGCGCTTCATCCGTATCCGGCAAGCCCGGCTGGTCGACATCGTGAAAGGTGATGAGAACGACGCCGCCGGGCCGCGTCACGCGCGCGAGTTCCGCAAGCCATTCTCGCTGCGTCGGAATGCGCAGATGGGTGAAGACGGAGATGAGATAGACGATGTCGAAATGCGAGTCCGGAAAGGCGAGCGGCGGGCGCAACTCGTTGCGGCGGAAGTCGCCTTTGAGGTTCTTCGCGCACCAGCCGGCGAGCGAGGGATTGTAGTCGACGCCGTAAAGCTCGGCGGCCGTGAGTTTCGGCAAGTGGCGGATGACCCGGCCGGCGCCGCAGCCGAGATCGAGAATGCGCCGCGCGCCCGCAAAGCCTGTTCCCGCTTCAGCGGCGTAACTGTCCAGCGCCGTCGCCGTCTCCGCGCCGGTTTCGAGAAACTGGCGCCAGTCGGCGTAAGCGACGACCCGCGCCATCAGCTCCAGCGGCGGGATCGGCACGCCGTCCGCGTCCGCCGGCGGCGGCGCCTCGCGCCCGCGCTTCATGCGCCACTCGACGAAGCGGAAATACAGCGCGGAGAGGCCGAGCCCCATCGCCGCGTTGCGCGCAAAG
>JAVJPA010000240.1:0-3510 GCA_040216495.1 Amphiplicatus sp.
GCCCGACACGGCGCCGGAAACGCCGGGCAGCTTCTCGAAATCCGCCTCCACGCACCAGAAGCACCCCCCGGCGAAAACCGCCGTTGCGGGCGCCGGCTCCTGCGGGGCGGAAGGCGCGGCCCAAAGCGCGGCTGCGCCAAAAATCAGGGCGAAAACGACGCGTAAGCGGGCGGGCATGCGGAAACGCTTCATAGGCGATCTATCCTTCTCGTTGTTCCCTATAATACGCTTGAGGAGGGAAAAGGCCGGGTCACGATGGCGTTAGAAACGCGCAAGACTCGGTCAAGAATTGTCATATCCTCCGAATGCCGGTAACCAGCGCGGGCGGCCTTTCGCCGTATTCCAGTGGAGCGCCAGCCCGATGTTTCGCCGCGACCCGTTCGCCGACGCCCGGAAAATACCGCCGCCAAAAGTCGAAAAGAGACCGGTTACGATTACGCAGCACGGCGAAACGCGAACGGACGATTATGCCTGGCTGCGCGACGAGAACTGGCGCGAGGTGCTGCACGATCCGTCGCTTCTGCGCGCCGACATTCGCGCCATGCTGGAAGCCGAGAATGCGTATTACGCGAAAGTGACGGAAGATCTCGCCCCTTTGCGCGAGAAGCTGTTTGCGGAGATGCGGGGCAAGATCAAGGAAGACGATTCAAGCGTTCCGCTGGCGGATGGACCGTGGAGATACTGGCGCGAGTATCGCGAAGGCGGCGAGTATCCAATCTACAAGCGCGCGCCTCGAAACGGAGACGAGGCCCAAACGCTTTTTGATGGCGACGCCGAACGAGGCGACAGCGTGTTCTTCAATATCGGAGATATCACGCACAGCCCGGATCACAGGCTGCTCGCCTACGCGCTCGATCGCGTAGGCTCGGAGAACTACGCGATTCGCGTCCGCGATCTCGTGACCGGCGAAGAGTTGCCGGAAGCAATTGAACTTGCGAGCGGCGAGGGCGCCGTCTGGGACGCGGACAGTTCCGGTTTTTTCTATGTGGAGCGCGACGCTCACCAGCGCCCAAAGCGGGTGAAATATCACAAGCTGCGCACTGCGCCCGCAAGCGACCGCATCGTCTATGAAGAACCGGACGACGGTTTCTTCCTGCATATCGGCAAGACGCTAAGCGATGATTATGTCCTTATCTCATGCGGCGATCACACGACCAGCGAGGTGCGCGTTCTTTCCGCGCACGCGCCTGAAAGCGAACCGACGCTGATCGCGGCGCGCCAACAAGACATTGAATACTCCGTCGACCATCGGGACGATGAATTCGTCATTTTGACCAATGCTGACGGCGCCGTCGATTTCAAGATCGTCACAGCGCCGGTTTCCTCCCCGGGACGAGAGAACTGGCGCGATCTTGTCCAGCATGTCGCCGGCAACCACATTCTCTATGTGATAGTGTTCGCCGGCTACATGGTCCGCCTCGAACGGCGAGACGCGCTGCCGCACATCGTGGTCACGGCGAAAAACGGAGAAAGTCATGAAATTACTTTTCCCGAGCCTGCATTCGAGCTGCATCTGATCGAAGGCTACGAGTACGACACGAACATCATTCGCTATGTCTACGACTCTCCGGCGACCCCGGCGGAAACCTACGACTACGACATGACGGCGCGCACGCGCGTTTTGCTGAAGACTCAGGAAGTGCCGAGCGGTCACGACAAATCGCGTTATGTGATTGAACGCCTCAACGTTCCCGCGGCCGATGGCGCCGTGATCCCCGTGACCCTGTTGCACAGAAAAGAAACGCGGATGGACGGGTCGGCGCCGGTGCTGCTTTACGGTTATGGCTCTTACGGCCTCACCATTCCCGCCGACTTCTTCACCAGCATCCTGCCGCTGGTCGATCGCGGCATGAGCTACGCAATCGTGCACATGCGTGGCGGCTCAGCGCGCGGGCGGCAATGGTATCTCGACGGCAAGATGGAGAAGAAACAGAACACTTTCACCGATTTCATCGCCGCCGCAGAAGGACTGATCAAACGCAAGTACACGAAAGCCGGCAAGATCGTCATCTATGGCGGCAGCGCCGGCGGGCTCCTGGTCGGCGCCAGCGTCAACCTGCGCCCGGACCTGTTCGCCGGCGTTCTCGCCGCCGTGCCGTTCGTCGATGTGCTCAACACAGTGTCGGATGAAACCCTGCCGCTGACGCCGCCCGAATGGAACGAGTGGGGGGACCCGATCCGGAGCAAGGAACAGTACGGCTGGATTCGAGCCTATTCGCCCTACGAGAACATCCGCGCAAAGGCTTACCCGCCGATCATGGCGACCGGCGGTCTCGCCGATTACCGCGTGACATACTGGGAGCCGGCGAAATGGATTGCGCGATTAAGGGCTACTGCGAAGAGCGGGCCGTTCGTCTTGCGCACCAACATGGAAGCGGGTCACGGCGGCGCGGTCGCGCGCTTCGAGCGGCTCGATGAGCGCGCGCATCTTTACTCGTTCGCACTGAAATGCGTCGGGTTGCAGGATGCGGAACCGCTAAGCGGTTAATCGGCGAATACCCGCTTGAAGATCGTGTCAACATGGCGCGTATGCGCGCCAAGATCGAACAAAGCGTCGAGCCTTTCGGGCGCGAGTCGCTGCGTCACCTCCTTGTCGGCCTTGAGGTTGTCGAGGAACGCGCCTTCGCCCCGCCAGGCTGGCATCGCGTTGCGCTGGACCAGCCGATAGGATTCTTCGCGTGAGACGCCAGCCTGCGTCAGCGCCAGCAGCACTGACTGCGAATGGACAAGCCCGCCGAGCTTGTCGAGATTTTCCTTCATGCGCTCCGGGTAGACGACGAGCTTTTCGATCACCATGCCAAGGCGCTGAAGCGCAAAGTCGAGATGAACGGTGGCGTCGGGACCAATGCCGCGCTCGACGGACGAGTGCGAAATATCGCGTTCATGCCAGAGCGCCACATTTTCCATCGCCGGAATGACGCACATCCGGACGAGCCGGGCGAGCCCGGTCAGATTTTCGGTGAGAATGGGGTTCCGCTTGTGCGGCATCGCCGAGGAGCCTTTCTGCCCCTCTGAGAAATACTCCTCCACTTCGAGCACTTCCGTACGCTGAAGGTGCCGGATCTCAATGGCCAGATGTTCAATGGAAGAAGCGACGACGCCAAGCGCAGCGAAGAACGCGGCGTGCCGGTCGCGCGGAATAACCTGCGTCGAAACCGGCTCGACCGTGAGACCGAGCTTTTCGGCCACATGCGCCTCGACCGCGGGGTCGATGTTGGCGAAAGTGCCTACAGCGCCGGAGATGGCGCAGGTCGCGATCTCTTCGCGCGCCGTCACGAGCCGCGTGCGAGCGCGCGTGAACTCGGCGTAGAAGGTCGCAAGCTTCAGCCCGAACGTCGTCGGCTCGGCGTGAATGCCGTGGCTGCGTCCGACGCACAGCGTCATCTTGTGCTCAAAAGCGCGCTTCTTCAGCGCCGCCAAAACGCGGTCCACGCCGGAAAGCAGCAGGTCGGCGGCGCGGGCGAGTTGCACCGAAAGACAAGTGTCGAGGACGTCGGACGAGGTCATGCC
>JAVJPA010000241.1:0-6057 GCA_040216495.1 Amphiplicatus sp.
GTTATGAAGTTCCACGCCTATCTCTTTTTCGACGGAAACTGCGAGGAAGCGTTCCGCTACTACAACAAGGTTCTCGGCGGGGAGATAACCGCGATGCTGCCGCATGAGGGCACGCCCGCGGAAGAACATGTGCCGGCGGAATGGCGCAAGAAAATCATGCACGCCTGCCTTGAAGTCGACGGCGAAATGCTGATGGCCTCGGACGCGCCGCCGCAGCATCGCGAGGCTCGCGGAGGTCACTCCGTCTCGATACAGATCGACGAGCCCCAAGAAGCCGAACGGGTTTTCGCCGCGCTCGCCGACGGCGGCGTCACGACCATGCCGATGGGCGAAACCTTCTGGGCGCAGCGCTTCGGCATGTGCAAGGACCGTTTCGGCACGCCGTGGATGGTCAACTGCCCGCCTAAAACCTGAACGAAAACCAACTAAACCTGCAACTTAGAAAAGGAGAATGAAATGTCGAAACAGCCAAACGCCTCCGCCCACCCGAACGATCTCGTCCTTGAGCGGATCATCGAAGCCTCGCCCGAAGCGATCTTCAAGGCTTGGACCGATCCGAAAATGCTCAAGGAATGGTTCGTGCCGAAGCCCTGGACGCTGTCGGACGTCAAGCTCGATGTAAGAACGGGCGGCTCCAACAGCTTCGTCATGAACGGCCCTGACGGCGAAAAATTTCCGAACGCCGGCGTCTATCTTGAAGTCGTGCCGAACGAGAAAATCGTCTTCACGGACGCCTACACGACGGCATGGGTTCCGTCCGACAAGCCGTTCTTCACGGCGATCGTCACCTTTGAAGACATTGGCGGCGGCAAGACAAAATACACCGCGATTGCGCGCCACTGGCGCGAAGAAGATCGCGAGACGCATGTGAAAATGGGCTTCCACGAGGGTTGGGGCCAGTGCGCCGACCAGCTCGCGGAGCTCGTTGCGAAAAAGTAAGCGCCTTTCTTGGGAGCCGTGCGAACGGCTCCCGCCGCCTTCTCGAAGGCGGGGCGTTTCAACTGAAAACGATTTCGATTCATTGAACGGCGCGCCTGCCGGCGCGCCGAAGGGAGACGACTATGTTCAGAAAACTCGCGCTTTTTTCCGCCGTCGCCGCTCTTGCCGCTTTCGCCGCTCCAGCCGCGGCGGCGCCGGCGGCGGGCGTGAAAAAGGAAGCCTCGATGGCGCTCAAGGCTGACAAGTCCGGCTACGCCGACGTCAACGGGATCAAGCTTTACTACGCCGTGTATGGAAAGGGAGAGCCGCTCGTTCTGCTGCATGGCGGGCTCGGGCACGCCGAAATGATGGCGCCGGTCATCGCGCGTCTCGCGAGCGGACGACAGGTCATCGTCGCCGATCTCCAGGGGCACGGGCGGACCGCCGATGTCGACCGGCCGATCCGCTACGAGACGATGGGCGACGATATCGCGGCGCTCATTCGCTATCTCAAGATCGAGAAGGCGGACGTCATGGGTTATTCGATGGGCGGAGGCGTCGCGCTTCGGACGGCGATCCAGCACCCCGATCTCGTCGATCGTCTTGTCGTCGTCTCCGCCGTGTTCCGCCGCGACGGTTGGTTCGCCGACATACGCGCGCAGCAGGAGGGTCTTAACGGGTCGGCCGCCGAAGCCATGAAACCGACGCCAATGTATCAATCCTACGTCGCTGTCGCGCCGCGCCCGGAAGATTTTTCCCGCCTCCTCGACAAGATGGGCGCGTTCATGAAGCGCGACTACGATTGGGCGGAGGAGGTGCGCGGCCTCGCCTCGCCGACGATGCTCGTCTTCGCCGATCACGACATGATGCCGACATCGCACATGGCCGAGTTCTTCGGGCTTCTCGGCGGCGGGAAGAAGGATGCAGGCTGGATGGGCGAAAACATGACGCCGCACCGTCTCGCGATCCTGCCCGGCCTCACGCACTACAACGCGTTTCTGTCGCCCAGCCTGCCCGAAACCGTTCTCCCCTTCCTTGATGGCGAAGCGGACGCGCCGCGCTGGGGCGAAACGCCGGTCGAGCAATAAACAGAGCGTGTACGGAGGATACAATGCAAGAGGGCCGCTCCATAGACATCGCTCCGGCGATAGAGCGGCGCGGCCCGCTTGCGCTCGCCGGCCTTCAGGTAAGTTATGCGCCGTCGGTGCGCGGCGACATCCCGGCGCAATGGCGGCGCTTCGCTTTTCATATCGGCGCCGTGCCCGGCCAGATCGGCGCAACTGCTTATGGCGCTATTCTGCTCGATCGCGGGGAACGCAACGTTTTCACCTATATGAGCGCGGTCGAGGTTGCGGAGAAAGCCGCGATCCCTCGTCCCTTCGTCAAATTGCGGATCGATGCGCCGAGCTTCGCCGTATTCCGGCATGAGGGCAACGTCATCGCCATTCACGAAACTGTCCGCGCCGCCTATCGCGCTTTCCCGGCGCTCTTCGAGAACAAGCGTTCGTCGTGTGTCGATTTTCTGGAGCGGTACGATGAGCGATTCGATTTTGGGACCGGCGACGGCGGCGTCGACATCATGATTCCGCTGGCGGATTAGCGACCGAAGAAAGGAGACGTCCCATGCTGTGCTGCCTTGTCGGCGGGCTTGCTGTTGCGGCGGTCGCGCTTTGGACGAGATTTCGCGCCGTAGCCCTCATGGTTCTGATCGCGACTGCTTGCGCAGGCGTTTTCGCCCTCGCGGCGCAGGCCTCCGGCGGTCGCGCGGAGCGGGCGGAGAAGGGCGCTCCCCCCGCTTTTCTCGCCCGCTCCATTTGCGGATCGGCGCGCGTGGTCTTCATGCGCGGGCCTGAAGCGAAAAGCGAACGTTGAGCAAGAAGGAGAACGCTTCATGACTGACAAGATCATGTATATCGACGGGGTCGAACGCCGGGTCGCTTCGCCGGACGATTGGCGCCGGGCGCACAAGGAGATCCTTGTAAGGGAAAAAGCTCATACGCGCGCCGGCGACAAGCTTGCGGCGGCGCGTCGACGACTGCCTTGGGTGAAAGTCGAAAAGGAGTACGGCTTCGATGGACCGTCGGGCAGGACGCGTCTCGCCAATCTTTTTGACGGCCGTCGCCAGCTCATCGTTTATCACCACATGCTGAAGCCCGCCGACCCCGATCCCTGCGCCGGATGCGGCATGGTCGGCGACCAGCTTCCGCACCTGTCGCATCTCAACCAGCGCGACACGACGCTCGTGTTCGTGTCGCGCGCGCCGTTCCATGAGATCGAAGCGTTCAAGAAGCGCATGGGCTGGACCACGCCCTGGTATTCGACCACGGACAGCTTCAATCCGGATTTCGATGTTGATGGCGGGTTCGGCGTCAACGTCTTCTATCGCGACGGCGAGAACGTCTACCGCACTTACTTCACGACGGGCCGGGCCGCCGAAATGTTCGGCACGATCTGGGCGTTTCTCGACCTGACGCCGCTTGGCCGGCAGGAGAAATGGGAAGACTCGCCCGAAGGCACGCGACAGACCGATCCCTATTTCTGGTGGCGGTTGCACGATGAATATGAAGACCGCGCAAACAACGCGCCCTGTTGCGGCGGAGAGTCATGAGTTCTGCGACGGTTTTAGCGCGGAAGTATTTTACGCCGTTTGGCGAGGACCGCCTCGTAAGCGGCGCGAAGCCGCGCCGAGGGCGCGGGGCCCTTACGACGTTTCGGCGGCGCGCCGAGATGGATTTCACGAAGTTCGTCCATAAAGTCGGCGAGAAATTTCGGACCCCCTTCATCGAGGATTTCGGCGCGAATCGAAAGCTCCTCCGTCACCGGAAGATATTTGCGTCCCCAGGACGACATCTGCGCAAGGACAGGAAGAAGCTCGATTCCCTGTTCGGTCAGGGAATGGATCGCTTTCTGCTTGTGCGTCGGATCATCCTGTTTGCTCAGAATGCCGGCGGCGAGCAGCGTTTTCAGACGGTCGGCGAGGATGTTGGACGAGATGCCTTCCTCGGACCCCGTCAGCAGTTCGTTGAAGTGGCGCCTGCCGCCGAAAATGATGTCGCGGATGATGATCAGGCTCCATTTGTCGCCGACAACCTCGAGCGTGAGATTGATGGGGCAGCCCGATCGTTGATTTTCGGTCATATCGCTCGTCTTCGCAAAAAATCAGTTGCAGTCTGAAAGCGATTTCAATACAAACACAACTAGTTGCATAATGCAAGTAGTCAGGAGGCGAGCATGCGTAAGCTGATCATGTGGAACGTGATGACGTTGGACGGCTATGTCGAAGGGCCGAACCGCGACATTTCCTGGCACAACGACATCTGGGGGCCGGAGCTCGAAGCGCTTTCGATAGAGCAGGGAAAAGAAATCGGCGCCCTCCTGTTCGGACGCGTCACCTATGAGTTGATGGCGGGCTACTGGCCGGCGGCGGAGAAGAGCGACATCGCCGATTATATGAACGCCCTGCCTAAATACGTGTTCTCGCGCACCCTCAAAAAGGCGGACTGGAATAACACGACGCTGATGAAGGACAACGCCGCCGAGGAAGTCGCGCGGCTGAAACGGGAGAAAGGAAAAGATATTTTCGTATTCGGCAGCGCCGATCTTTCTTCTCACCTCATGCCGTTGTTCGACGAATTCCGCATAGGGGTCGCTCCTTTGCTGCTCGGGCGCGGAACGCCGCTGTTCAAGGATCAGGCGGAGCGCGCCGGTCTGAAACTCCTCGACGCCAAGCCGCATTCGACCGGCGTCGTCGTCATGCGTTACGCGCCACGAAAATGAGGAGAACGCTATGTCGCTGACGCTCTACTATCACCCGCTTTCTTCATACTGCTGGAAGGCGCTCATCGCGTTCTATGAGAGCGAGGCTCCCTTCAGGCCGCACATTGTCGATCTTGGAGACGAAGCCGCCGCCGCGGCATTCAAGGAGATATGGCCGATGGGCCGGTTTCCGGTCCTGCGCGACGAGAAAAGAAACCATCTCGTGCCGGAATCCAGCATCATCATCGAATATCTGGCCCAACATTATCCGGGCGGGTCCGGCCTTGTGCCCGCAGACGCCGACCTTGCGCGCCAGACCCGTTTTCACGACCGCTTCTTCGACAATTACGTGATGACGCCGGTGCAGAAGGTCGTGTTCGACCGGATCCGCCCCGCAGGGCGCAAGGATCCGCATGGCGTCGAGGAGGCGTGCGCATTGCTCGATACGGCGCTCAGCATGGTCGACGCGGCTATGGAAAAGCGGACATGGGCGATGGGAGACGCCTTCACCATGGCTGACTGCGCCGCCGCGCCGTCGCTCTACTACGCTGAAAAGGTCGCTCCGTTCGCCGGCAAGCATGAAAGCGCCGCGCGCTATCTCGACCGTCTTAAAGCCCGACCTTCGTTCGCGCGCGTTTTGAAAGAGGCGGAGCCTTACGCGCATTTCTTTCCTGAGGAATGAGGGAAAATTATGCCGAACAACGCCGACATCGTCCGCCGTTGCTTCAACGCGTATGAAACGAAGCAGCGTGAAGCCATCGAACCGCTCATCGCCGAAAAGTTTCGCTTTTCGAGTCCTTATGACGACGGCATCGGTCGCGTCGAGTATTTCGCGCGCTGCTGGCCGAACTCGGCGCTAACCCGCGCCATCCATCTCGAACACGTGGTCGAAGACCGGGACACGGTGCTGGTTCTTTACGAATTCGAAGCGGCCTCAGGCGCGCGGTTTCGCAACATGGAGCGGCTGACGCTGAAGGACGGTCAGATCACGGAGGTCGAGGTTTTCTTTGGCGATCCGCCCGGGGGATTGTCCAAGCTGGCGTGGAGGAAACGCGCCGCAGAACTGTCTGTTGAATAGCATCATGAAGAAAGGAAAGTTTGTGAACTACGTCGCCGCCTTAAGCATTCTCGCGCTCGCCGCCTGCTCGCCCCAACAGGAATCCGCGCAGGCCGAGCCGCCCGCGCAAGAGAATCCTTCCTCCATCGACAAAAAAGCGTCTCCCGTCACGCCGGTCGAAACCGACCTGCCAGCGGGGACCTACACGCTCGACAAGGCGCATACGAGCATTCTCTTTCGCGTCGACCATATCGGGTTTTCGATGTACACCGCGCGTTTTCTGGATTTCGATGCGACGCTCGAACTCGATCCAAAGCAACCTGAGG
>JAVJPA010000242.1:0-5703 GCA_040216495.1 Amphiplicatus sp.
CAGGTCCGGCAGCGCATCGGCGTGCGAATTGAGGAAGGCCTCGCCCCAGTCGAAGAAAATGTAGCTTTCGGCGAGCGGCGTTTCGGGGGCGGCGCTGACGAGGACCAGCCGGTCCTCGAAGAGCTCACGGACGACAAGGCCGTGGCGATGTTCAGGCCGATACATGACGGCGAGATCGAGCGCGCCTTCGCCGAGCTCGCGCATGAGGCGCTGCGGCGTGCCGATTTCGCCGCGCACGGCGACGCGCGGCGCCCTGCGGCGGAACTCCCTCAGCCAGCGAATCAGCAGGCCGTGCCAGAGGCTGTATTGGCCGCCGATGAGAATCGACTCGTCGAAGCTCGGCGGCACCGCCACCTGGTGGCGCGCCTCCTCCCAGACGCGGACCAAAGTCTGCGCATAGCGAAGGAACTGCGCGCCTGCGGGCGTCATCTCGCAGCCGGCCTTGGAGCGGATGAACACCTGTTTGCCGAGAAGATCCTCCAGCGCCTTGATCCGGGCGCTGATCGTCGACTGCGAGGCGTGGATGAGGCGCCCTGCCCCCACAAAGCTCCCGGTCTCGACCACCGCGAGAAAGGTGCGCGCCGCCAATATGTCCATGGAGAGCCTCCTATCCATCGGTATATCAGATATTATCCACCAATAATATCCGCTTTCACGATGAAACCGGGCTCCGTATCTTAAGGAGAACAAGAAACGCCCGAATGAAAGGATTTCCCATGATGCAGCGATGCCTCGCAACCACAGCCGCAGCCGCCCTCCTCCTCGGCCTCTCAATGTCGCCGGCGGCGGCCGGCAAGCTGAAGCAGATCGACGCGCCCGCTTTCGTGTCCGCGAGCGCGGCGGCCGACAGCGCGACGCTCGCGACCATGTGGGTCGACGGTAAGCGCCAGGAACTGAACGGGCTCGACGCGCTCGAAGGGGCCGAGAAAGCGCTGCGGAAGGCGCAGAAATCGTCGGCAAAGGCCGATGCGAAACTCGCCAAGGCGCAAGCGGTCGGGATCGACCAGCGCACGGCCTACAAGAATCTCGTTGCGAACTTCGGCGACGCGTCCGACCCGAAATCCATCGGCTCTGAAATCAAGTCGCTGAGGAAGGCGCAGGACAACTGGGGCGACGCGCTCAAGACCGCAGAAAAGGCGGAGGCCGCCGTGATTAAGGCGCGGAGCGAAGTCGCAGCCGCAGAGTCAGCGCAGCGAACCGCGAGCGAGCAGGTCTCTCTCGGCCGGCAGAAAATGCAGCAGGCCGAACAACAGGCGCGGCCCGCGGACGCGGCCATCGCCGACGCGGCGGAAATCGACTCCTAAGGCGCGTTCAACCCCTCCTCCCGGATGAACACGCCCTCGATCCTGAGCGCCAAGGCTCTGGCGAGATCGAAGGCGAGCGGGAGCGAGGGGTCGAACCGTCCGTTCCCGGCCGAATTGACGGGGTTGCGCATATCGCCGGCGCAGTGAGCGAATTCCGTGCGACTCAGGTTCCGCTCCCCGTGCAGCGCTCGAATGCGGTTCCTCGTTCGGAGATCAATCGGCGCGCGACATCCGAATGCGCCGACGCGCCCGAAACGCCGACGCGGCGCGCGCCCGACGACGACGCCGCGCGCACGGCGGCGGCTTCGGACTTGAGGCCGCAGATGACGGCGATGAAGCGGCCGGAGGTCATGTCGGTTCGGCTCTTGCGCGTTCTTCCCTATCCTTCGAGACAGCGCTTCGCGCCTCTTCAGGATGAAAAGGAGTATGTTGCAGCCCGCCCAAGAACAAAAGTCTTCATCCTGAGGAGCCTTCGCCGACAGGCGATGGCGTCTCGAAGGATGATGGCGTTACTTACCGGCCCAGCACCCTTACCGGATCGTATCGAGACGCAACAAGTCACGAATGCGAGCCAAATCATCGCCACGATATTGGCGCTCAATCATATCAAGGCATTTCGGATGCAATGGCGGATTTCCGCGCCACCGCTGAAAAGTTGCACCACTAGCTACAAGCACGCCGTCGATTGCAGTGATAGTGTCAATCCAAATGCCTTGAAGGGGTTTCGCATCGTCAAGCTGAACGGTTCGATCCGAAGGAAACGTCACTTGATAGACAATTTCGTAGGTGACAGATGTACGCCCGCCGCCAAAACGACCGCACCCGAGCTCGACCCCGACGGCCTCCGACCAATTAAGTCGCAATTCGCTTTCCCACGGAAACCAAGGCGTCGCGATATACTCCGCCGGGGTCATAACCTCATAGGTTGCTATATCTCTTTCAAAAGCAGCGGCGGTAACCGCTGCTAGCGCAGCGCCTATCCAAGCAAAGGTGCGAATCGGGTTTGGAATTAGCCTCCTCATATATAAGTCAGGCTCTTGTATGGACGCGAGCGAAGCCATTTTCGCCGGTTTTGGCAGATACTTCTGATTATGCTTTTTCATCAATCCGTAGACGAATTGCGAGGCTCGAATTTTAGGCGTAAGCGCAGCGAATTTCATCGAAAGAGCGCCGAACAGGAGTATGCCCGCAAAGAGCGCGAGAATGAGGGAAATGCCGAAATTGTACTGATAGAAGAGAGCAGATTCGCTTTGTGCGCGAACTAACGCATTGGCATCGACCGTATCGTGACCGAGCATGCCGACAAGCACCATTGCACCCAAAGCGCCGCCTATCATCAGAACAAGGCCGCCCCATAAGATAGTGTTGTAGCTTGCCTTAGACGGCCGCTGCGCCAGAACGTAGTCGATTACATGGTCTGGCACACCGAGACGGGCTAATTCTTTACGTTCTTCGACGTACATAGCTAGCGCCCTTCTCCATATAACCCGCCCTCCTAAATGGCGCGATCAGCCTAATCTCCCCACTACAATCCCCGCCGCCTTGTCGCCCGACCTTATCGACCCTTCGATCGTCGCCGGCACGCCCGTATCCGTATGATCGCCTGCAAGCGTCAGGTTCGCAATCTTCGTTTCCGCCTTCAGCCGCTTCGCCGCGCCTCCGGGCGACTGGTCCGGCGTCGCCCTCCGTTCACGGATGACGCGCACCGCTTCATAGGGCATGTCGCCTAGGCCAAGGCCGATCTGCGTTTCTCGCCATAAATCGTCGACCACTTTCGCGTTCGGGACCTCGTCCATGCCGATAGCGTGGCTCGCCGACACGGTGAGCGAGACCACATCGTCGCGCACGAAGACCCATTGCGCGTCGGACGACACCATGCCGATGAAGGGCGAGCCGCCGAGCTTGTCGACCGGAACCGCCGCCGGCGTGCGGTAATGCACGTTGAGGATCGAGGCGTTGTCGTCCGGCGGGTCGAGTTCCGGCATCAGCTGTTTCAGGCGCGACGGCGGCACGGCGAGGATCACCTCGTCGCCTTCCTTCACATCGACCTTGCCTTCAGGGAAATCGAGGCTGGTGATGCGCCCGTTATCGATCCACAGCGCGCGCAGCCGCATGTTGAGACGAACGTCCGATCCCTTCGAGGCGAGATAGGAAACGGCGGGGTCGATGAACGCCGGCCCGAGCCCTTCGCGCGCCACGAGCGGGCGCGAGGCCGCGCCGCCGAGCAGGAAGGTTTCGCGAATGACCGACCAGAGGAGCTTCCCCTGCCCGATCTGCGGCGTCGTGTTGAGCGCCGCGAGCGTCAGCGGCTCCCAGAAGCGCGCAAAGAGAACGCTTTTTTCGTCTGCGACATCGGCGACGGTCTGATGCGGCCTCGCCAGCGCGATGCCCGCCGCCTTTACGTAGTCGAGCAAGCTCGTCCCCGGCACCCGCGCGCTTTTGTCGAACGCCCAGAACGGGATTGGCCCGTCATTGATCCTGACCGTCCAGCGCTCCCCGGTCTTGATGTCTACGAACGGATAGGCGGCGTCATCCGGCCCGATGAGCGGATCCTTCGCGCCGACGCGCTTCAGGTAATCGAGCGCCGAACGGTTGCCCGACATGATGAGGTGATTGCCGTTGTCGATCGTCCGGCCCAGCGCCTTGTCGTAGAACGACCGGCAGCGCCCGCCCGCGTGTCCCGCCGCGTCGTACACGGTCGATTTGACTCCGCGTTCGGCGAGCGCAGCAGCGGCGGCGAGGCCGGAAAGCCCGGCGCCGATGATATGAACGGTCGGCATGGGGCGGTTCAGAGCCTTATCAGATTGTTGGGCGGCGGCTTGTCCACGCGCGGGCTGTCCTTGGCGGCGGCGAAAGAGACGACCGTGTGCTTGACGCCGCGCCTCACCGGCAGCGCCGCGTGGGCATAACGCCAGTCGGAAGGAAATGCGACGAGAAGGCCTTGCTTCGGCGCGACCCGGTGATTGAGATATTTGAACTCAAGCTCGCCGCCTTCGAAGTCCTCGTTCAAATAAATCAGTAGGCTGAAATCGCGATCGGTGACGCGCCGCCAGCGTCTTTCCTCCGCCTGCCAGTTATAAGCGTCTGCATGGGCGTAATACTCCCCGCCTTCGCGGTAGCGCAGGATTTTCGGTTTTTCGAACCATTCTATAGGCCTCGCGAAATGGCGCGCGACGTAAAGTGAGAACGCAGTGCGCCCAAGATCGTCGATGTCCACCGACATACGTTCTGTAGAGAGATCGTCGACCTTGCGGCTGTCGACTTCGCGGGATGCGACGCCGCCCTCTTCGCCGGTCGAGAGAACCCTGCCTGCTTGACCACGCAACGTTTCGCATTCCTTGACAATGCGCTGGCACTGTTCCGGCGTCAGAAAATTGTGGACCACGAGAAGGCCTGGCGGAACCGCGTTGTGAACCACAAGCGCGCCGGGCATTTCCTTCTTGAACTCCTCAAGCAGGATTTCCGGCGACAGCGCCGCTCCTGAAAAATATGGCCGCTCGCCGGCGCTCATGCCGCGCTATCCTTTGAGCCGGGGCGCGAAGAACCAGCGCGCGGATATGGCGAACTTCGCAGGCTTCGACAGCGACACCGGCGCGCCGACCTTGTCCCAGCCGCGCCTCTCCAGTTTTTTTAGATAGGCCTCATAAACGCCCATCATCAGCAGCGCCGGGCGAACGGTGCGCCAGTCGAATTCGCGGAGCGCTGCGCGCGCCTCGGCGAAGCGCTGCTTCGCCAATTCGCCTAGATCGCGCGCCACATGGCGCACGCCTTCCGCGCCGACGATCCAGCCGGGGGCCATGGGCGCCGCATACTTTTCGAGAAGCTCGCGCGGCAGGTAGAGGCGGTCGATAGCCGCATCCTCGCCGACATCGCGCAGAATGTTCGTAAGCTGCAACGCGTCGCCGAGCGACAGCGCGAAGCGGTCCGCGGCCTCGCTCTTCGGCGCCCCGAAGATCGGCATGGAGAGCATCCCGACCGAGCCCGCGACGCGGCGCGTGTAGGCGAGCAGCGTCTCCATCGGCGGCGCGACCACGGGGCCTTCCGCGTCCATCTCCATGCCTTCGATCATCAGGATGAATTCGTTGCGGTCGAGCCCGAAGGCGCGCACCGGCTCCAGCAATGCGACGCCGGTCGGAAATTGCGGGCGGCCTTCATACAAACGGTCGATCTCCGCGCGCCAGCCGGCGAGCTGCACGCGCTTGTCCGCAACGTCCGCGTCCGAATCCGCAATGTCGTCCACCTCGCGGCAGAACGCATAGACCGCGTGCATGGCGTCGCGGCGCGGCTTGGAGAGGATGCGCATCCCCGCGGCGAACGATGTGCCGGAGCGCTTCACCGTAGCTTCGGCGTGCGCGCGGGCTTCCTCCACCGTCAGCGCCGCCAGATCGGAAGAGCACAC
>JAVJPA010000243.1:0-7361 GCA_040216495.1 Amphiplicatus sp.
CGCGCTGCGAGTTGACGATGACGAGCGGCAGTTCGACGGAGATGGCGAGGCCGATCGCTTCGGTCTTCAGCGCGATGCCGGGACCGGAGGACGAGGTGACGCCGATAGAGCCGCCGAACGCGGCGCCGATAGCGGCGCAACAGGCGGCGATTTCGTCTTCGGCCTGAAACGTCGCGACGCCGAGCTCCGGCATTTTCGAGAGCGAGTGAAGAAGCGGCGAGGCGGGCGTGATCGGGTAGGAGCAGAACATGACCGGCTTGTCGGCGAGCTCTCCCGCCGCCGCGAGGCCGAGCGCGAGCGCTTCGGCGCCGGTGATCGAGCGATAGTCGCCGGGCGCCATGGGCGCTGCGCCAAGCTCGAACTGCGGCAGAGCGGCGGAAAGCTCGACGGTTTCGGCGTAGGCGTGGCCCGCGTTCAACGCGGCGAGGTTGCCCGCCAGGACATCGGGGAGCTTCGCGAATTTTCTGTTGATCCACGCTTCGATCGGCGCGCGGTCGCGGCCGAACATCCAGAGCACGGCGCCAAGCGCCCAGAAGTTCTTGCACTGCTCGGCGTCGCGGCGGTTGAGACCTGTGTCCTTCACCGCCTCCAGCGTCTGCGTCTTGATCGGGATTTCGATGACCTGAAAGTCGGCGAGTTGGCCGGTCTCGCGCGGGTCCTGCTTGATGTTCGCCTTGGCGAAGTTGCGCTCGTTGAATTCGTCCGTGTTGAGAATGATGAGCGCGCCCTTGGGCAGCAGCGGCAGGTTGACCTTCAGCGCCGCCGGGTTGAAGGCGACGAGCACGTCCGGCGCGTCGCCAGCGGTCGCGATGCGGCGCGAGCCGAGATTGATCTGGAACGCCGAGACCCCGAACGTCGTCCCGACCGGCGCCCTGATTTCCGCCGGGAAGTCAGGGAAGGTCGAGAAGTCGGACCCGGCGAGCGCCGTCGATTCGGCGAACTGGCCGCCGAGAAGCTGAACCCCGTCGCCGCTGTCGCCAGCGAAGCGCACGACGATCGATTGATGGTCGGGTCTGATCTTGGTCATAGGGTCTCGCGAGGCGTCCGCCGCTCAAAACTGCTGGCGATGGGCGAACCGTCAGCAAGAACAAATCAATAGCAGGGGTTCCGTAGCCCCCGCTGCGCTGTCTTGTATCATATCCCAACGCCGAGGAGGAGCGGCAAGCCCTTCTCGTCGCCGCAGCGCAGCACGCGTCTTGCCGGATTAGGTGTGGCCCGAGAGGCGAGGGCGCCGCTCATTGGCCCGGCGCGCCGTTCACAAGCTTGCGACGCAGCCCGGATCGCTGATAGGCCTTTCCCGCCGCCGACACCCAGACAGGATGCGCCATGAAATTCTTCGTCGACACCGCCGACATCGCCGAAATCAAGGATCTGATCCCGACGGGACTGGTCGACGGCGTGACCACCAATCCGAGCCTCATCATGAAGTCGGGCCGGGACTTCCGCGAGGTGGTCGCCGAGATATGCTCGCTGGTCCCCGGGCCTGTGAGCGCCGAGGTGACTGCCCTTGAAGCCGCCGCGATGGTCGCCGAGGGCAAGTCGCTTGCGAAAATCGCCAAGAACGTCACCGTGAAGCTGCCGCTCACCATCGAAGGGCTGAAAGCCTGCCGCGCGCTCACCGACGACGGCATCAAGACGAATGTGACGTTGTGCTTTTCCGCCAACCAGGCGCTGATCGCCGCCAAGGCCGGCGCCAGCTTCATCTCGCCCTTCATCGGCCGGCTTGACGACATCGGCGCTGACGGCATGGAGCTGATCCGCGACATCCGGCTGATCTACGACAATTACGGGTTCACCACCGAGGTTCTCGCAGCTTCGATCCGCTCGCCTATGCACATTCGCGATTGCGCGCTCGCCGGCGCCGATGTGGCTACCGCACCCGGCTCAGTGATCAAGGCGCTCGCGAACCATCCGTTGACGGACAAGGGTCTCGCCGCCTTCCTTGCTGACTGGGAGAAGACGGGGCAGAAAATCATTTAAGGCTCGGCGAGGACGCGCGCATGGCTCACGCCAGAACCCCGCACGAGGATTTCGACGAAGGCCCGCCCTTTGTGTTCGGCTTCGGCTTCAAGGCGGGAACGGCGCGTGAGACGACATGGAAGGAAATGGCCGACTCGCACGAGCCGTTCGATTTCATATGGCTGCACCTCAATATGAACAGTCAGGAGGCGCAGCGCTGGATTCGCGCGCGCGCCGACATTCCGCACGCAGCGCAAAGCGCGCTTCTCGCCGGCGAGACGCGCCCGCGCGTGTCGAACTTTGACAACGGGCTTGTGGTCAATCTGCGCGGCGTCAATCTCAATGAGGGCGCCGACCCGGAGGACATGGTTTCGTTGAGGATCTGGCTCGACGGCAGAAGGGTGATCACGACTCGGCGGCGGCGGCTGAAGGCGGCGCAGGACCTCCGCGCGGAAATCGCCGGAGGCGTAAAAGCGGAAAGCTCCGGCGCGCTGGTAGCCAAGCTCGCTTCGCGCCTCACGACCCGTATGGAGCCGTATGTGCTGGAGATCGCCGACGAGGTCGATGCGCTCGAAGACGCGATGTTGAAAGGCGACGGGCAGGGCGTGCGGGCGAAACTCGCCGACACGCGCCAGTCGGCGGTGCGCTTGCGCCGTTACATCGCCCCGCAGCGCGATGCGCTGTCACGGCTCGCCGCTGATGATTCCAGCCTGTTCGACGGCCAGTCGAAAATCGAGCTGCGCGAGATCACCGACATGGTGACGCGCATGACGGAAGAAATCGACGCCGCGCGCGAACGGGCCATGGTGTTGCAGGACCAGCTAGCCGACCAGCGCGCCGAAGAGATGAATCGCAACATGATGATCTTGTCGGTCGTCGCGGCGATCTTCCTGCCGCTCGGATTTCTGACAGGGCTGCTCGGCATCAATGTCGGCGGCATGCCCGGCGCTGACAACCCGGTTGCGTTCTGGATTGTCGCGGGCCTGTGCGCGGGGCTCGGGGGGGCGCTGGCGATGTTTTTCATGCGGAAGGGTTGGCTTTGAGACTGTTGCTCCTGCTTGCTTTGGCGTTTCTCGCTTTGGCGCCGCGCGTCCACGCCCAGAGCCCTCGCGAAAGCGACATTGCGGCGACAACCCAAGGGCTTCAGGAAATCCACCAAGCGATCGCCGACGACAGGCTCGATGATGTCGAGGCGTTGGAAGAACGCTTGCGCGATTTGCGTGACGGCTCGCGGCGAAGGCTCGACCCTGTCAGGCGCGATATTTCCCGCGCTGAAATCGACCGCGCCGCGCTGGGGCCGGCGCCAGGCGAGAGCGATCCTCCTGAGTCCGAAACGCTGGCGCAACGGCGCGCCGACGCCAACGCCCTTGTTGCGGAGTTGCGCAGTCAGGAGATCCAGATATCGGCGAACATCTCTGAAGCGACCGAGTTGCTCGCGCAGTTGTCCACGCGCCGGGTCGGCGCCCTCTACAAGCGGACCTTGGAGCGCGGCGCGTCTCTCTTTTCGGCAAAGTTGTGGCGACAAGGGCTGGCTTCCGCCGGGAATGTGTCGTCAAAAATCGGCGCCTATTTCGGAAACTGGAACGACGCCAGGCAGCGCTCGGGCGGGGTTCTGGTTCCGCTTCTGTTTATTGTTGCGGCGTTCGGCGTGTCGCTGCTCATGTTTGGGCCGGTGAATCGCTGGATTACCGCCAGCTTCACCGCGCGCATCGAGCGCTACAGGCCGACCCCTGATCGCAGGGTCGTCGCCGCCGGCCTCAAGATGATCGCGCGCGCGGTTCCGGGGATCATAGGCGGTCTGATCCTCTTTCTCACTCTAGGGGCGGTTGACGTCATTACGCCGGAAGGCCGGGAAGTGGCGCGCGTCGCATGGTCCGTCCTCGTCGCTTTCCTTCTTGTGAGCGGGTTCATCGCGGGCCTGTTCGCCAGCAACGATCCGAAATGGCGCGTCGCGCCGCTCATGGAAGCGCAAGGGCGAGAGGCGGGTCTTTATCTAACGGCCATCGTCGCGATCTTCGGCGTCAAGACGGTTCTCAGAGCCATCGGCGAAGCGACGGAGGCCGCGCCCGCCGTTATGCGCCTGCTCGATGGCGCGAGCGCTGTCGCCATTGGCGTTCTGCTTCTGCTTCTTTGCCAGAAGCGCCTTTGGACCGCTGCGGCCGCTGCGACAGAAGCGAACGCCGCCGCCGAACCAGCCAAGGAAAACGGGGCGGCGGAGGGAGCGAAATTCTGGCCGACCGCGCGCCGCGCTGCGCGTATCGTCGCGCTGTTGATCATAGCGGCGCCATTCTTCGGCTATATCGACCTCGCCGACTTTTTGACATCCCGCTTTTACGCGCTGGCGCTGATCCTCGCGCTTGCCTGGTTTACGCGCGCATTGTTGCGTGAGATTGCAAACTGGGCGGAGCATCGCTTCCGTCCGTCGCAGGCGGCGAAGGCTGAAGACGGGACAAAGTCGTTCGAGGGCTTCTGGATAAACGCCGCCATCGATACCGTCTTCGCGATTGCGCTGTTGCCCGCGTTGCTCGTGCTCGTCGGATTTAGCTGGAACGCTGTCTCCGACCTGTTCTTGCAGGCGTTCTTCGGGTTCCGCATCGGCGGGTTCCAGGTCCCGTCGCTGGCCAGCGTCCTGCTCGCGGTTCTGACGTTTCTTATCGTCATGGGCCTGACGAGAATGACCCAGCGAGGGCTGGCGCGGGGACCGTTCGCGCATTCGCGGCTCGATGTGGGGGTCCAGAATTCGCTGACGACCTTGCTCGGCTATGCGGGCCTGATCGTCGCCATGCTTGTCGCCATCACCGCGCTCGGTTTCAAGCTCGGCAATCTCGCCATCATCGCCGGCGCGTTGTCGGTCGGCATCGGTTTTGGCCTGCAATCGATCGTCAATAATTTCGTCTCGGGGCTGATCCTTCTATTCGAACGCCCGATCAAGGTCGGCGACTGGGTGGTGACGGCGTCGGGCGAGGGCACGGTGAAGAAGATCAGCGTGCGCTCGACCGAAATCGAAACCTTCGACCGGGCGACGATCGTGGTGCCGAACTCCGAGCTGATTTCACAGACCGTCACCAACTGGACCCATAAGGACAAGATCGGCCGCATCACCGTCCCGGTCGGCGTCGCCTACGGCTCCGACCCGGAGCAGGTGAAGGAGATTCTTCTGAAATGCGCGCGCGACCATCCGTTGGTCGTGCGTTACCCTGAGCCGTTCGTGGTGTGGATGGATTTCGGCGCTTCGTCCCTCGACTTCCAGATACGCGCCTACCTGCGCGACATCAGCAACGGCATGACGGTGCGCACCGAACTGCGTTTCGCCATCTTCAAGGCGTTCAAGGAGGCGGGTATCGAAATTCCTTTCCCGCAGCAGGATGTCTATATCAAGTCGCTGCCGGAGGCGGCGGCGCCGGACAATGCTGGTAAGCGGGCGAGAGTCTCGAAAGCCGGAAACCCGATCCCGCCCAAAGAGCCTGAAGAGCCGGACTTTGCGGAGGATGATTGATGCTTGAAATGCGTTCCAACTGCGAATGCTGCGACAGGGATTTGCTTCCTGACGCGGATGCGCGCATCTGCTCTTTTGAATGCACTTTTTGCGCGCCGTGCGCCGAGGGCGTCCTCGGCGGCGTCTGTCCGAACTGCGGCGGCTCCCTCGCCGCCCGGCCGACGAGGCGGGCCGCCTTGCTTTCAAAGTATCCGGCCTCGATCCGGCGCGTTCTGAAACCGGACGGTTGCGCGCCGTGAGTTTTGTTTTTGGTCCGCCCCCACAAGCGTCGCTCCCCGTGCATGATGGCAGGATTTTTCCGGTGCGGCGCATCTTCTGCATCGGGCGCAACTACGCCGACCATGTGCGCGAGATGGGCGGCGACCCGAAGGCCGATCCGCCCATATTTTTCACCAAGCCCGCTGATGCCGTCGCTGTTTCCGGCTCGGTGATTCCCTATGCGCAGGGCACGGAGAATTTGCACTTCGAGGGCGAGTTGGTGATCGCCCTGAAAGGAGGCGGCCGCAATCTGACGTCCCGTCACGAAGCGGGCGCTCTGATTTTTGGCCCCGCTGTCGGATGCGATCTGACGCGGCGCGATTTGCAGGCGGCGGCGAAGAAGTCGGGAGGGCCTTGGGACGCCTCCAAAGGGTTCGACAATTCGGCCCCAGTCGGGGCCATTGGACGGGTCGAGGATTTTCCTCCTCAATTGCTGGATGGCGCCAGGCTGACCCTAAAAGTGAACGGCGTAGAACGCCAGAACGCGCCTCTCGCCGATATGATCTGGTCGGTCCCTGAAATCATCATGGCGCTGTCCAGGCTGTTTGAATTGAAAGCCGGCGATCTTATTTTCACCGGCACCCCTGACGGGGTCGGCCCGCTCGCGCCGGGCGATAAAGTAGAAGTGCGCATCGGACCGCTGCCGGCGCTCGACTTTTCGATTGGACCTCCTGATGACGCCTGAAGAAAAGAAAGCCCGGTACGCCGAGGTCGAAAAAGAGATCGCCGCCGTTCTCGAGGGCGAGACCAACCTCGTCGCGCGCATGGCAACCGTGTCGAACATTCTGCATCACGCTTTCGACCATTATTTTTGGACGGGTTTTTATGTCGTCGACCCTGAGAAACCCGAAGAGCTGGTCGTCGGCCCTTATCAGGGCACGCTCGGCTGCCTGCGGATTCCGTTCGGCAAGGGGGTCTGCGGGGCAGCGGCGGCGCGGCGAGAAACTGTGATCGTGCCCGATGTGCATGAGTTTCCCGGCCATATCGCCTGTGACGCCCGCTCCGAATCGGAGATCGTCGTGCCGGTTTACGATCGGGGAGGCGCGCTGATCGCCGTGTTCGATGTCGACAGCGACCGCAAAGCCCAGTTCGACACTGTGGATCAGGCAGGGCTTGAAAAAATCATAGGGAGCGTTTCGCCATGACGACTGTGGAATTGCTGTTGTTCGGCGCCGTGCTGGCGCAGGTCGCGCTGACGATGGTTTTGTATTTCGCGCTGGTGCGGGCGCGTTTCGCGGCGGCGAAGGACAAGGCTAACCTTCGCCCCGAAATGGCCTACGACCAGTCCGCCTGGCCGCTTCCGGCGCGCCTCATCGCCAATTCCGTCACCAGCCAGTTTGAACTGCCGGTGCTGTTCTACGCCGGCGCACTCTTCGCTTTCGTACTTGGCGGCGTCAACTGGATCGCAGTCGTCCTGGCGTGGATATTCGTCGCGACCCGGATCGTTCACGCCATCATCCACACCGGCAAGAATGTGGTGATGCAGCGGTTCCAGATTTTCTTCGCCGGATTTGTCGCGCTGATCATTTTCTGGATCGCGCTGGCGGCGCACGTTATTGCGGCGACGTAGCTAGTCGTCATCGCCACGGCGTTCGTCGCGGCTGCCCTCGCGTCTCAGAGCCGACTTGGCGAGATCGGAAGAGCACAC
>JAVJPA010000244.1:0-23669 GCA_040216495.1 Amphiplicatus sp.
TCGAGTCCTATTCGCGGCTTCTGATCCGCACCTGCCATCGCCGCGGCGCGCTCGCCATGGGCGGCATGTCGGCGTTCCTGCCGGCGAAAACCCCTGAGCAGGACGCGGTCAACAAGGAGAAAGTCCGGATCGACAAGCAGCGCGAGGCGGACAACGGTCATGACGGATCGTGGGTCGCGCACCCCGCGTTGGCCTCCGTCGTCAACGATGTGTACTCGAAAGCGTTCAAGCCCGGCCGCGCGAATCAGCTCGATGTCACGCGCGACAATGACGGCGTTGTCGAGGCGGCCGACCTGCTTGCGCCCTGCGAAGGTCCGTTCACCGAAGAGGGGCTCCGCAGCAACATCCGCGTTGCGGTTCAGTATATCGAAGCCTGGCTCGGCGGGCTCGGCGCGGTTGCGATCTACGGGTTGATGGAAGACGCTGCGACCGCAGAGATATCGCGCGCGTCGATCTGGCAATGGATCAGCAACGGCGCGACGCTTTCGAACGGAACGAAAATGACCGCGGACCACTTCCGCAAGGTGATGAAAGAAGAGCTGGGCGTCGTGAAAGGCGAAGTCGGCGAGGCGCGCTGGTCGTCGGGCCGTTTCGACGAGGCGGCGGACCTTCTCTCCGATCTTTGCCTGCAGGAAGATTTCGCCGAGTTCCTGACGCTCGGCGCATATCAGCGCTTGTAGCGGCGACGAACAAAAAGGGCGGCCCGAAGGCCGCCCTTTCCGTAAGACGCGGACTTCCGTTCTAGAAGCGGAAGCCGATAGCGCCGCCCCAGCGCCGCGGCTCGAGAATGGTCTGGTTGACGAACGTGCCCTGGCCTTGCGAGCCCGTGAACTGGCCGGAGACATTGTCCTTGTCCAGAAGGTTCTGGGCGAACATGCGGAAGTACCAGCTTCCTTCCTGCGGTCCGAACGTCACCTGAACGTTCAGGTTGCCGTAGCCTTCGACCAGATCGGCGACGCGGTTGAACTGGCTCGCGTAGAAGGAGTCCTGATAATAATAGTCGACGCGCGGCGTCGCGACGAGGTCGTTGCCGAGGTGAAAGTCATACTCCGCGCCGACAGCGAAGGAGAATTTCGGCGATTGCGGCAGCCGGTTGCCTTCGAGGTTTATCGGCACGCCCGACAGCGTGAACTCGTATTGCGGCGCCCCCGGCGGCAGCGATGCGTTGACGCCGTCCACAATGTCGCTGAGCGCGCTGCACAGCGGCACGTAAGGCGTCACCGTTCCATAACCGGGGATCGTCTGGCCGACCAGCGACGGCAGGCCGTTATTGTTGACGACGCAGGCCACGCCCTGGATCAGGTCGCGATAGACGTCGACATTTTCGAAGCCGGCCGGGTTCGCCGGATCGACGATCGATATTTCCTTGAGCTCGGTATGAAGGTACGAGCCCATCAGGTTCATGCGGAAATTATCCGTCGGCTGAATGACAAACTCGCCCTCCACGCCGTAGATGGTCGCATCGACGTTGTCGTTGACGGCGGTGAGGCCGATAATGTTGGTCACCTGCAGGCCGCTATAATCGTAATAGAAGCCGGCGATGTTGGCTCTCACAACGCCGTCGAAGCCGACAAGTTTGGCGCCGACTTCATAGGCGTTGACGATTTCGTTGTCGTAAGTCGGGCTGAATTCGATGTCGCCGGTCGAGGCGGGGTTCACGCCGCCCGGCTTGAAGCCCCGGGACCAGGATGCGTAGAGATTTTGTCCGGCGACAGGCTCCCATTGAAGAACGGCCCGGCCTGTGATCGCGTCGAATGAGAGCTCGGTGAGCCCGAAATCGGACGCGGCGCCCGGCGTGTTGGGCGAGCGAGGATCGCTGTCCAACAGATCGAGGTGCTGCTCTTCCGTCGTGCCGATCGGCACGATGGGAAGAACCGGCGCGCCGGCGACAAAGGCCGAGAAGCTGCCAAGGAACGGGTTACGGTCGAACGTCGAGACATCATCGTTGTTGTAGCGGACGCCGCCCGTCAGTTTCAGCCTGTCGGTGATGTCCACATATGCTTCGCCGAAAACCGAGATCGACTTCAGTTGGGAGTCGAGCGAGTCGTTCACGAAACCCGGCGAGTAGAAAGAGAACACGTTGTTCGGGTTTCCGTACTCCGCTGGCAGCATTCCGCCGGCGGCGAGCGTTTGCGCGACCAGAGTCCCGGCGACGACCGAGAAGTAGTCGAGGCCGTTCAGACTGACGTTGAAGTCGGCGCCTTCTACCGATTTGTCCTTGATGTAATTGGCACCGAGCAGGAAGTTGAAGCGGCCGTCGAAGTCGCTCGCGACGATGCCTTCGATTGAATAGTACTTGCTGGTCCCGATGCTCTGCTCGCCGCCGAACAGATTGTTCGTGGTGGCGAGCGTAGAGCCGGAAATCACCCCGCTGTTCGAGCCGATGGCGGAGGTCGGCAGGCCGTTTGCGAAGAACGCCGCCAGCCCGGGCTGGTTCGGAATGGGCGTCATGCCGCCCGAGAGCGCGTAGGGAACGTTAGGCAGCGCCAGGAAATTCGGAAGCGTGAAGGTGGGGCCGACGCCGCCGTCCGTGTCGCGGATGGAATTCACGGATGTGTCGCCATAACCGGCGTTCAGCCTGACGGAGAAATTATCGAAGTCGTGCTTCAGGTTGAGGCTGACGAAGAGTTCGTCCGACTTGTAAAGCGGATCGAAATCGTAAGCCACCTGGCGCATGTCCGTCGGTTGGGTGAGACCCTGCAACGCGCCAAGATCGGCTCCGGTAGGATACAGTCCGTACATGCCGAACAGTCCGGCAAGCCCCGGATTTAGCAATCCTCCGATCGCCTGGAACGAGCCGGTGCTGGCGATTGAAGCGATGGTTCCGTTGAGGTTGGTTTGGTCGAAACCGAGCGCGTCGTAACCCGGCGTGCCGATCAGGCCGGTGGCGCAACCGAGAATAGGATGGCTGTTGCAGCGGACTTTCTGGAAGCTGGTGCGCCGGTCGTCTTCCTCAAAATAGCTCACGGCGGCGTCGATCGTGGTGTTCTCGGTCGGATACCAGCGCAACGAACCGCGGACGGAATAAAGCTCGCGGTCGTCGATATCGTTGCCGGTGTAAACGTTCTGCGTATAGCCGTCGCGCTTGATCGTGGTGCCGGCGACCCTCACGGCGAGCGTGTCAGTGATCGGAAGGTTGAAATGGCCCTTGACCTGAATGTGCTCGTAAGAACCGTATTGGAGTTCGGCGCTGGCGGTCACTTCGTCAGGCGAGGCTTTGGCGGTGATGACGTTGAGCACGCCGCCTGTGGCGTTGCGCCCGAACAGCGTGCCTTGAGGGCCGCGCAGGACTTCGATGCGTTCGACGTCGTAGAATTCCGTTTCGAAGATCCGCGAGGAAAGCTGCGGAACGTCATTCTGGTGAATTGAGACCGACGCGGAGGAAGTAGACGCGGTCGCAAGCTGCGCGACGCCGCGGATGGTGATGGTCGAGGAGGTGAACTGGTTCTTGGTGAAGCCGAGGTTCGGCGTGTTGAACTGGATGTCGCTGAAACCTTCAATCTGTCTGTCCTGCAGATCGTTGGCGCCCAGCGCGGTGACCGCGATCGGCACGTCCTGCAGCGATTGCTCCTGACGCTGTGAGGTGACGACGATTTCGTCGGTCACTTGCGCCATGGCCCCGCTCGCGGCGATGGCTCCGAGAGCCGCCCCGGAAAGCAGGCGTTCTGCAAGTCTAACAAGTTTAAAGTTCTGGCTCATGAATCCACCCCTTATTGGCCGCCCCGGGCTTTGCGGAGCATGATGTGGCCGTTGTCACACAGCGTGAGCGGCCGTTAAGCAAATCATTCGCGCGTCTGCACGGTGCAGTCCAGCCGCAGCATCAGAGGGTTTCTCGCCTCCACTGAGGCCGTTACAAATTTACCACAGCAGTTCGCCTGTTGCGGCTTCGGATTGTGCGGCGCAACACTTACATTCGACGCGCCAGACTAAGGATAATAACCAAATCATTTAAAGGTTGATTAACCACGATCCCGGCGCATACGGATTATTCTTTGCGGATCTGAATTAGGACAGGAGTAAAGAAAGGCGGAATAAGCAAGCCAGATCGAGACCGACTTGCTTCAGCGACCGAAAAATGGCGCGTGACCCTTTAGGAGACAGCGGCCGCCAACTCTCAATTGTTGAGCTTGTCAGCCGTAAAAATTGATCCGCTGGCGGCGACGCAAAATCATGCCCAGGTATCCGCTGGAAACGCACGGTTCAAATGTGGCGGCGAGAACAAGCTGTGAATGGCGCGCCCGAAGAGATTCGAACTCCTGACCCCCAGATTCGTAGTCTGGTGCTCTATCCAGCTGAGCTACGGGCGCACGCCGCTGGCAAGGCCTTTGGGGTCCTGCGCGGACCCGCGTTAAAGCTCATCGCCTTTCGAATTGCAAGCTTGGGGTTGCTAGCGGTTGGGGTCAGCGCTGGCGCTCGGCTTCGAAAACGGCGCGGGCTACGGCGCGGGCGACGCAGTCGGCGGCGAGAAGCCCGATCCGGGTCAAGGTCACGGGATCGCTCGGTTTTTCCTCCCCCGTCGCAAGTACGAACAGGGCATCGCCGTCGGTTGGGCCGTGAACCGGCCGGATCGCCCGGGCGAGGCCGTCCTGCGCCATGATGGCGACGCGTTTGGCGTCAGCCTGCGTAAGCGACGCCGAGATGGCGACGACCCCGATCGTGGTGTTGGCGCGCGCCGTTGCGGCGGCGAGCTTGGTGTCGGGCGGAAGGTCTGCGACGGGACGCCAACTAGGATCAGGTCGACGGGCGCCGAATTCTCCGTCCTCTTCGAACGGCCAGGCCCAGAAAACATCGCTGCCCGGCATTTTCACAGACCCGAAACTGTTCACGGCGATGAGCGCGCCAACGGCGAGGCCGTCCTCGGCGACATAGGAGGCGGCGCCGAGCCCGCCTCTTGTTGCGCCGGCGCGCGCGCCGAAACCGGCGCCGGCGCGGCCAAGCCTGACCGGGCCGCCGGTCGCCGTCCTGCAGGCGTCAAATCCGAGCCGCCGGTAGGGTGGATCGTCGCCCCAGTCCTTCGCTCCCCCATTGGCGAGGTCGTAGAGAATCGCCGCAGGGACGATAGGCGATGGGGGCACGCCGGGCGATCGGACGAGCGCAAAACCCCGCCCTTGCGATCCGAGCCAGGCAGCCGCGCCGTCCGCCGCGGCGAGGCCGTAGGAGGACCCGCCCGACAGCACGATCGCGTCCGCGCGCGTCACCAGCGTCGACGGGTCAAGCAGATCGGTTTCGCGCGTGCCGGGGCCGCCCCCCCGCACGTCGCCAGCGCAGATGGCGGGGCTGTCGGGAAGGATGACCGTTACACCCGTTGCGATTCGTGCATCCTCGGCCTGACCGACCTTCAAACCAGGCACATCGGTGATGTCGTTGCGTGGTCCCGGACGCGTTGATGGGGTCGTCATATTGTGACTCCGGCGTATGAAATCGGCGCTCGCCCCTGCGCTGTGATCACCCTACAAAGGTTGCAGTGCAATAAAGAAGAGGTCCGCGCATGCAAATCGGTCGCTTGAAGTTTCTGATTCCAACGGCCCTTGCGGCGCTCGCGGTCTTGTCTTGCGGCGAACCGGCGCCGTCCGGGACGGTCACTGCCGCGCAGAGCGGCGAGGTTCAGGCTCCCGAGAAACATTACTTCATTTCCGCAGCGAATCCTTATGCGACGGAAGCGGGCGCTGAGATTCTGGCGCGTGGCGGATCGGCGGTGGACGCGGCGATCGCAGTGCAGGCGGTCCTCGGGCTGGTCGAGCCGCAATCGTCGGGGCTCGGCGGCGGCGCCTTCATGATGTTTTATGATCCTGCGACGCGCCGGCTCGAGACCTATGACGGGAGGGAGGTCGCGCCCGCCTCGGCGACCCCGGACCGCTTTCTCCTGCCTTCGGGCGAGCCGATGGGATTTCTCGACGCTGTTGTCGGCGGGCTGTCGGTCGGCGTACCGGGCGCAGTTCGCATGCTTGATCTGGCGCACGATGAACATGGAAGCCTTCCGTGGGCGGAGTTGTGGGCGCCGGCGATCAATCTTTCGGAAGAAGGGTTTGCGGTCTCGCCGCGGCTCAACGGCCTGCTTCAACAGATACCGCGTCTCAAACAGTTGCCGGCGGCGGCCGAATATTTTTATAGCGAGGATGGCGCGCCGCGCCCTGTCGGCTATATCCTGAAAAATCCCGCCTATGCGCAAACCCTTCGCCTTGTCAGCGAAGGCGGCGCAGACGCCTTTTACTCGGGCGAGATCGCAATCGAGATTGTCGAGGCCGTGAATGGCGCCCCCAATCCGGGCGGCATGACCCTTGATGATCTGGCGGCTTATCAGCCGGTGAAACGCGAGCCCGTGTGCGGCCCATACCGCGCTTACCAGGTCTGCTCGATGCCGCCGCCAAGTTCGGGCGGCGTCACCTTGCTGCAGATCCTCGCCTTCCTTGAACGCTTCGACATGACGGGCGCCGGCGCCGGGTCAATCGAATCGTTGCATCTGCTTTTTGAAGCAAGCCGCCTCGCCTATGCCGACCGCAACCAGTTTCTCGGCGATCTCGACCAGTCCTCGGATGCGGGCGGGCTGACCCAGGAGCAGGTGATCGCGGGGCTGCTCAACCCGCCCTATCTCGCGGCGCGGGCGGCGCTCATCGACCGCAGCAAGGCGGCCGACGCGGCGGAGGCCGGCGATCCCTCCGCGTTTCCCCTGGTTGACGGCGCGCTTCCCGGCGCGTGGCGCAATCTGGCGAAAGACGGCTCTCCCGAACCGCCATCCACCAGTCATTTCGTGATCGTCGATGGAGACGGGCGTGTCGTGTCGATGACGACGACGGTAGAGTTCGCTTTCGGCAGCCACTTGATGGCCGGCGGCATGATTCTGAACAATCAGCTTACCGACTTTTCTTTCACGCCTGAAAGAGACGGCAAACCCGTCGCCAACGCCGTCGCCCCCGGCAAGCGGCCGCGGAGTTCGATGACGCCGGTGATCGTGTTCGACGGGAACGGCGACGTGTGGGCGGCTATCGGCTCGCCAGGCGGCCCGGCGATTATCGGCTATGTTGCAAAATCATTGATTGCGCTGGTCGACTGGGGCCTGTCGATGCAGGCGGCGATTGATTTTCCGAATGCGGTCTATCCGCGTGGCGCACCGATCCTTGAGGCGGGAAGGTACGACTATCAGATTGTCGAGGGTCTGAAGCGCCTCGGACACGACATATCGGAACGAGATCTCAACAGCGGCCTGCATGGGTTCAGGCGTCTCGACGACGGCTCTTATGATGGCGGAGCGGACAAGCGCCGCGAAGGCGTCTGGAAAACCGGCGTGGTCGAAGCGAACGAATAAGCCCGTTACGCGAAGGGAACCATCAAGGTGAAAGTTGCGCCGCTGGCGTCTGACTTTGTCAGAGTCAGCGCGCCGCCATGAGCGCGCAGGATTTCGTAGGCGATGGCGACGCCAAGACCGGACCCGCCCGGCTTGTTCGATCCCTGAAAGGGTTCAAAGAGCTGCGCCTGCGCTTTTTCAGGGACGCCGGGGCCCGTGTCCGTCACTTCGATTTCGACGGCGTCGTCGGTTGTGTGCGCCCGGACGGAAACGACCGGCGCACTCGCGGGCGGAGAAACGTCTTCCGTGGGCGTCATGGCTTCGACCGCGTTGCGTACGAGATTGAACAGCGCACGGTAAAGCTGGTTTCGGTCTGCGTAGATTTTCGTCTCGGGAGGGATGTCGTTGACAAAAGCCACATGCATCACGGCGGTGTCTGCAAAAGCCTCTTCGACAAGTTCGTGCAGGTCGAAGCGCGTTTTGGAAAGCGAAGTCGGCTCCATTCGTCCATAGCTCAGCGTATCGCGGCTTAACGAAATGGCGCGGTCAAGCGCTTGAATAAGACGCGGGCTGAGCTTCCTGACGCGCGGGTCATCGCTCTTGGCGAGACGGTCCGACATGAGCTGCGCCGACGCCAGAATGTTCCGCAAATCGTGGCTGATCTTGGAAATGCCTGCGCCGAGCGCGGCGAGGCGACGGCGCTGGGAGAGAAGATCGTGAATGCGCAGCTCCAGCGACCTCAGCGCCTCTTCGGTTTCGCCGATTTCGTCCTTGCGCTCCGTCGGCGGCACAATATTGCCGGCGTCTTCCGGATTGGCGTTGAAGGTCGCCATGTTGACGGTGAGCCGCCTCACCGGCCTGACGATAAGGGCGTTCAGCGTCCAGTAGACCAGCCAGCCGGTCAGCGTCGAGATAATCAGCGACAGAAATAGAATGTTGCGGGCATAAACTAGAAGGTCGCGCCGCAACGCCTGCTGCGAGATGAGAATATCGACCTCCTCGCCGTCGCCGTATGTCGGCCGCCCGACGACTCGAACGAGATCGTCGCCTTTCGAAAACATCGTCGCCCACGCATCGCTCACCATTGTCGGCGCAGTGCTCGATGTCAGGTTGATATAATGCATGGGCCGGCGCGCGGCGGGGTCGATCTCGGGCGAATAAACAGGAATGCGGGCGCCATCGCGGGTGACAGTGACGCCGAGAATGTTGGCGGTGGCGAAAAGCTGACGCGCCAGCATTGGATCGATCATCTCGGCTTCCGGTCCTTCCAGCGCGAGACCGACAAGATAGGCGGCCTCGATACGGGCGCTGAGCCAGTCGACCCTCTGTTTGGACACTGAGGGGATTAGAACGACCGCTTCGGCGATCAACACAAACAGAAGCGTAAGGCCAAGAAGCTGCGCCGATAGCGAGCGTCTGATGCGCTGGTAGAGGCTCGGCTTTGCAGGAAGGGGGGCGTCCATGGGCCGCTTATGGCTCAATCGAAAAGAGCGAGCAATCGCACAAACGCGCGTGTCCGGTCCGAGAACAACGTCGGCGTGTACCAGGCCCCGGCGGCCCTTTTCGAAATCTCTCCCTTGGTGGGATAGGGGGCGATGTAATTGGTGAAGGCTCGGATAGGCAATTTGTTCGCGTAGGCGAACGCCCAGGGCTGGATCAGGTCCCCTGCGTTTTCCCCGACAATGGTCGCGCCGAGAATGCGTCCCTTCCTGTCGGTTGCGACCTTGATGAACCCGTCCGTCGCCCGCTCGGCCTGCGCCCGGTCGTTTTCGACGAGGCTCCAGCGGACGAGGCGCGCGCCGGCGATGTCTTTAAGCGCCGCATCGGGCGTCATCCCGATCGAGGCGATCTCGGGCGCCGTGTAAGTGACCTGCGGGGCGAGATGATCGCGGCGTTTCGCCGGCATCTTGAAGAGAATGTTGCGCACGACCGTTGAGGCGTGATCGCCCGCTACATGGGTGAACTGTTTGCCGCCCGTCACGTCGCCGATGGCGTAGATGCGCTTGTTCGCGGTGCGCAGCCGCGCGTCGACATCGACGCCTTTCTGGGTCGTGGCGACGCCTGCGTTATCCAGCGCAAGGCCCTCGACGTTGGCGCGGCGCCCGACGGCGACGAGGAGGTGCGAGCCTTGAAGCGGCGCGCCGGCGCCGATCTCGACATTAATTGTGTTTGCGGTCGCGCTTACCCGCTTTACCGCTGCGCCTTCATGCAGCGCGACGCCTTCCTGTCCGAGGCGCGCACGCAGCAAGGCGACGGCGTCGCCGTCTTCGCGGTTGAGGATCGTCGTTTGTTCGACCAGCGACACTTTCGAACCGAGCCGCGCAAAAGCCTGCGCCAGTTCGCAGCCGATAGGCCCGCCGCCGACAATGATGAGATGCTCAGGGAGCGTGCGGTTGTCGAAGATCGTCTCGTTGGTGAAGTAGGGAACGTCGCCAAGCCCGGGAATGTCAGGAATGACCGGCGACGAGCCGGTGGCGATGACGAAATGTTTTGCGCTGACTTCCGCGTCTCCGGCGATGAGCGTCCGAGGCCCGGCGAAAGCGGCGGCGGCGCGGATGACGGTTACGCCGAGGCCTTCAAACCGTTCCTGGCTGTCGTTGGGTTCTATGGCGGCGATGACGTCATGCACGTGATCGATTACAGCGTTGAAGTCGATGCTCGGGTCGCCATGAACGCCGAACCGCGCCGCCTCTTTCATGGAGGCTGCGTGCGCGGCCGCGGCGATCAGCGCTTTCGACGGCACGCATCCGTAGTTGAGGCAGTCGCCGCCCATCTCCCCCTTTTCGATCAGGACGACCTTGCGCCCAAGCTGCGCGGCGCCGGCGGCGACGGATAGGCCGGCGGAGCCTGCTCCGATGACGCAAAGGTCGCATTTGATTTTGCGGGCGCTCATTTCGGAGCAGCCGCCAGCGGCCGGTGAAATATTTTCATGACGATCGGCAGCAGCGCGAGCAGCGACAGCGCGACAATCGGCGTGATGACTTCCGGCTGCAATAAAAGGCCCTTGAGATTGACCTCGCCGCCACGCTCCAGCACAGCGCCAAGACCGTTCCCCGCGCTGACAAAGGCGAACGCCCCGGGAATGACGCCGATGAATGTCGCCAGCATATAGGTCGAGACGCGAATACGGGTGAATGCCGGAACGACATTCACGATGAAGAACGGAAAGACAGGGATCAGGCGCAGCAGCAGCAGGTAGGAGAAGGCGTTTTTGTTAAAGCCCGCTTCCATCTTTTTGATGAAACCGGCGGCGCGGGCGCGAAAGAAATCGCCCAACGCAGTGCGCGCAGCGAGAAAAATGATGGTCGCGCCGAGCGTGGCGGCGATCACCACGGCGCCAAGCCCGGCAAGCGTGCCGAACAGGAAGCCGCCGAGCAGCGAGAGCAATGTCGCGCCGGGTAAGGAGAGAGCGGTCGCCGCAATATAAACAAGCATGTAGGCGACAAGGGCGAAAACGAAGTTTTCTGCGACGAACGCCTCAAGCGCGCTGTGATTCTGCTTGAGCGCCTCAAAGCTCAAATAGCGGTGCGCGCCCGTTGCAAAATACAGGGCTGCGGCGCCGGCGATCAGGAGCAGCGGCAGGAACCGGCCCAACCCTCGTTTCGCCGGCTTCGACGCCTCTTTATCGGCGGCGGCCTCGTCAATATTGCTGGTTTCCTGCATCATCCGCCTGAAGTTTCCCCCTTGCGGCCCCGTCTTCAAGGCCGAAGTCCGACGGCTTAGCAGTCAAACGCCCTGAAAGCCCTTAAACTTCAACGCTCTTTCGGTCACGAGCCCGGCATCCCTAGAGCCGGGGACCGCCAGACGCGGCGCCTTGACGAGACCCCGACCCTCGGTTACCTACGCGCCTCTTCGGCGGCGCGCGCCGCGTCGAACCCTATTCCGCGAGAGACTGACCATGAAACGGACCTATCAACCGAGCCGGCTGAAGCGCAAGCGTCGCCACGGCTTCCGCGCGCGCAAAGGCACAGTCGGCGGCCGCCGGGTGCTGGCCAATCGCCGCGCCAAGGGCCGCAAGAAGCTGTCGGCCTGACTTCGTCCGCCGCGCCGACGGGCGACGGCGCGCCCCGAGCCCTGCGGTTTCTCAAGAAAAGAAGCGACTTTCTGGCGCTGCGCAGCGGCCCGAAAGCAGGTACGCCTGCCTTTGTGTTGGTCAAACGCCGCCGGGACGATGGATCTGCGGATATCCGGGTCGGACTGACGGTCACCAAGAAGCTTGGCGGGGCGGTGGTCCGCAACCGAATGAAACGGCGTCTCAGAGAGGTCTGCCGGGCGGTTTTTCCCGATCATGGCGAGGCGGGGTGCGACTATGTGCTCATCGCGCGCCCGGCCGCGGAGACAAGAGTTTTCGTCCTGTTGCTTGACGATTTGAAGCGCGCCCTTTTAACCCTCGCTCACGCCGCTACATAGAGGCGACCCCGGCCGGGCGGCGGCAAGCTTTCACCGAGAGACATTAATGGACCGGAACTTCCTCCTCGCGATTGTCCTGTCGATCGCCGTGCTGCTCGGCTGGCAATTGCTGATCGACGGACCGCAGCAACGGGCCTATCGCGAAGCGCAGCGTCAGGCCGCCGCCGAACAGCAGACAGGGCAAGCAGAGAGCGGCGGCGCCGATCTCAGCTTCATCAAACCGGACAAACAACTCTCTGTCGAAGAGGCGCTGGCTGCGGCGCCGGGGCGGGTTACGATCGACACGCCGACGCTCGACGGGTCGATCAATCTCGCCGGCGGCCGCATCGACGATCTGCGCCTCAAGCAGTATCGCGAGACTCTTGACGGTGCGAGCCCGGAGATCAGGCTTCTCAATCCGGAGAACACAGAGCACGGCCATTACCTGCAGCTCGGCTGGGTGGTCGGCGGCGCGCCCGCGGATTCGCCGCTATGGACGGCGCCCGAAGGCGCAAAACTCACGCCGGAAACGCCGGTGACGCTGACAAGGCGCGCCGGCTCGCTGATTTTCGAGACGACCATCTCGGTCGATGACAAATACATGTTCGCTGTCTCGCAGACCGTGCGCAACGAAGGCGGCGAGGCGGCGGCCGTCACGCCCTATGGCGCGGTCATCCAGCGCGGCATCCCTGAAGGCGCCGGCAAATACATGATCCTTCACGAGGGACCGATCGCCATCGTCGGCAACTCCCTGTTCGAGCGCAAATACAAGAAAGCTGCGACCGTCACGGAGAAGTCGACTGGCGACAAGGGCTGGGTCGGCATCACCAACAAGTATTGGCTCGCCGCCGCCATTCCGCCGCAGGGCGAGACGTTCAACATGATCATGCGCAATGTCGGCACGAAAGCCGCGCCGGTGTTCCAGACCGCCTATGACGTCGCGCCGCGGACGATTGCGCCGGGCGAAACAACGACGCTGGTCTCGCATCTCTATGGCGGTCCGAAGGATGTCGACACTCTCCAAAGCTACGAAAAACCCGCCGGCGAGGGCGGGCTCGGCGTGTGGGATTTCGACCGCGCCGTCGACTGGGGAAATTTCTGGTTCCTCACGCGGCCGATTTTCGCCACGCTCAATTTCTTCGGCGACCTCACCGGCAATTTCGGCGTCGCCATCCTCATCCTCACCCTGATCATCAAGGCGCTGACGTTTCCGCTGGCGAACCGCGCCTACGACATGACGTCGAAGATGAAGAAGATCCAGCCGGAGATGGAGAAGCTGAAAGCCCGTCACGGCGACGACAAGATGAAGCTCCAGCAGGAGATGATGGAGCTGTACAAGAAAGAAAAGCTGAACCCCGTCGCGGGCTGCTTCCCGATCCTCTTGCAGATGCCGATCTTTTACGCGCTCTACAAGACGCTGTTCGTGACGCTTGAGCTGCGTCACGAGCCGTTCATGCTGTGGATCAAGGATCTGTCCGCGCCCGATCCGACGACGATTTTCAATCTCTTCGGCCTTATTCCATACGATCCGATGTCCATTCCCGTAATCGGCGCGTTCCTCGGCGTCGGCGTGCTGCCGCTCTTGATGGGCGTCGCCATGTGGTTCCAGACCAAGCTGAACCCGCCGCCGGCCGATCCGATGCAGGCGCAGATTTTTGCGATGATGCCTTTCATCTTTGTGTTCCTGTTCGCCTCTTTCGCCGCCGGCCTCGTCCTCTACTGGTTCTGGAACACGGTGCTGTCGGTGTTGCAGCAATGGATCATCATGAAACGCAACGGCGTCAGCGTGGACTGGGTAGGCAATCTCAATCTGCCCTGGATGAAAAAGAAGTCTGTCGCAGGCGGAAAATAGATCGTGACGGAAGCAGCGCATCCGCCCGAGTCCATAGAGGCGGCGCGCCGGCTGTTCGCAGGGCCGTGCGATTTCATGCTCGGCGTGACGAAGATGGACGCGCTGCCCGATGAGGCGGGGCCGGAGATCGCTTTCGCCGGGCGTTCGAATGTCGGCAAGTCCTCCTTGCTGAACGCGCTGACAGGCCGCAACGGGCTGGCGCGCGCGTCCAACACGCCAGGCCGCACGCAGGAAATCAATTATTTCGATCTCGGCGGCGTGCTCCGGCTCGTCGATCTTCCCGGTTACGGATACGCCAAGGCGACAAGGCGCGATGTCGAGGCGTGGTCGAAGCTGACGCGGGACTTTCTCCGCGGGCGGGCGACGCTCCGACGCATCTGCGTCCTGATCGATGCGCGGCACGGGCTGAAAGAGCCGGATCTCGACGTGATGAAAATGCTCGACGCTTCGGCGGTGAGCTACCAGATCGTTCTCACCAAGACCGACAAGATCAAACCGTCCGAACTCGCGGCGCTCCGCGCCGAAACCGCGCAGGCTATCGCGCGCCGCCCGGCGGCCCATCCGGTGATCCGCAACACATCGACGGTCACCAGCGAGGGCCTCCCGGAACTCAGGGCCGATCTTGCGGCGCTCGCCGAGCATTAACGCTTCCGTCAACGCTTTGTTAACCCTCCGGGCGTGGTGATGAAGGCATGGCGAAACCGGTGGCGAAAAGCGACGACAAGACAATGGGCGAAGCGGCCCGCGCCTTTCTTGCTCACCTGAAGGCCGAAAAGCGGGCCAGCGCCTACACGGTCAGAAATTACGGGGCTGCGCTGGAGCGTTTCGAGGCGTTCCTGATGGATCATCTCGGCGCGCGCCCGACGCTTCGCCTCCTCCCTAATCTGGAAACCCGCGATTTTCGCAGCTTCCTCGCCGCGCGCCGCGCCGAAGGGCTGACGGCCGCCAGCCTGAAACTCGATCTCTCCGCCATTCGCTCGTTCTTTGTCTTCCTGCACAAGCGCGAGGGAATCGAGAACGACGCCATATCCGCATTGCGCGGGCCGAAATCGAAAGAACGCCTGCCGCGTCCCGTCAGCGAAGTCGATGCGCGCGCGCTGATCGACGCGGCGGGAAACGAGGCCGCTTCCTGGGTCGCCGCGCGCGATGCGGCGATCTTCACGCTGCTTTACGGGGCGGGGTTGCGGATTTCGGAAGCGCTTTCCCTTCGCTGGAGGGATGCGCCCTTCGGCGAACGGCTGCGCGTGCTCGGCAAGGGCGCGAAGACGCGCGAAGCGCCTGTGCTGTCGGTCGTGCGCGACAGCGTCGAAACCTATCGGGCAATCTGTCCCTACGGCGGCGATGAGGACGACCCGCTGTTCTTCTCCGTGCGGGGAAAACCCCTGTCTCCGCGGCTGGTGCAGCGCTCTATGGAGACCCACCGCAAGGCGCTTGGATTGCCCGACAGCGCGACGCCGCATGCGCTGCGTCACGCCTTTGCGACGCATCTTTTATCGGCGGGCGGCGACCTTCGCGCTATTCAGGAGCTTCTCGGCCATGCGTCCATCGCCGCGACTCAGCGTTATACCAAAGTGGACGCCGAACGGCTTTTATCGGTGTATGACAGCGCTCACCCGCGCGCCGGCTGAGCGGCGCGCAACCCATGCGTCAGCTCGTAAGCGCGCACGTCGCGCTTGAGCTCCGGCAGCAGGAAGTACAGCGCCACAATGTTCGGGATGCACATGCCGAACAGCATCGCGTCGATGAAGTTGATGATCGACGATAGCGAAATGGCGGCGCCGGTCGACAGCATCAGGCAGAGAATGAGCTTGAAGGAGACGTCGACGGCCCGCGACGGGCCGAAAATATAGGCCGCCGCCTGCGAGCCGTAATAAGCCCAACTCACCAGCGTCGTGAAGGCGAACAGGATCGAGGCGACCAGCAGAAGATAAGGAAACCACCCAAACGCGCTGGCGAAGGCGGCGGAGGTGATTTCGATCCCCCTGACATTCGGGTCGTAGAGGTAGGGCTCATAAGCGCCGGTGACGATGACCACGAGCGCGGTGATCGAACAGACGACGATCGTGTCGATGAACGGTTCGAGCAGCGCCACATAGCCTTCGGTGAGCGGTTCCTTTGTCTTCACTGCAGAGTGCGCAATGGCGGCCGAACCGACGCCGGCCTCGTTCGAATAGGTTGCGCGTTTGATGCCGTTAATCAGCGCGCCGACCATACCGCCGCCGGCCGCTTCGAGTCCGAATGCGCTTTTAAAGATAGTCTCAATCGCCGCAGGCACGGCGCCGATGTTCATAAAAATGATGATCAGGCCGGCGCTGACATAAACGACGCCCATGAGCGGCACGAGCAGGCTCGAGACGCGGGCGATGCGCGGAATGCCGCCGAAAATGACGATGGCGACGAGGCTCGCCATGACGATTCCGAAAATGATCGGCGCGTTCGGGTCAGTAACGCCGAGCACGTTAGAAAATTGCGCGTAGGATTGATTGACCTGAAAGAGGCTGACGGATGCGCCCATCGCCATCACGGCGAAGAAGATCGCCGCCGCCTTTCCGATCGGCGCGAGACCGCGCTTTGCGAACACATGCTCGATATAGAACATCGGTCCGCCGATGATGCGGCCGTCCGGGCGCACCTTGCGGTATTTCACCGCGAGCGCGCATTCGGCGAACTTCGACGACATGCCGAGAAAGCCGGCGAGGATCATCCAGAACAGGGCGCCAGGGCCCCCGAGCGCGATGGCTACCGGCACTGAGGCGATATTGCCGAGGCCGACCGTGCCGGAGAGCGCGGAGGACAACGCCTCAAAGTGTGTGATCTGCCCGTCGCCTTCGTGGCCCCGTTTGCGCGTGACGATGCTGAGCGCATGGCGGAAGCCGCGCAAATTGATGAAGCCGAGCGAGATCGTGATGATCGCCGCCGCCAAGATCAGCCAGATCACGACCAGCGGGAGGTCGATCCCGCCGATACGGACGGAATAGAAAATCACGGCGTTTACGGCGTTGCTGAATGGCTCGACAGCCTGATCGATACGCTCCGCCAACCCGCCGTTCTGCGCCATCACTCGCTCCTTCAAGCGCGCCGAGGAGCGGCGCAGGGCAGCCTGCATCCTAGCCGGGTTTTTCAGGCGTGCCTACATCGCCATCCATGATCCGTTTGCGGCGGAATACGCGCTTTCAAAGGCCAGCCAGCGCTTGCGCGAGATCGGCCCGCAGATCCTCGAGGTCTTCGACTCCGACGGACAGGCGCACCAGCGAATCGTCAACGCCGAGCTCCTTGCGGCGCTCTGGCGGGATCGAGGCGTGGGTCATGATGCCGGGGTGTTCGATCAGGCTTTCGACTCCGCCGAGCGATTCGGCGAGCGTGAACAATTCGACCCGCTCAAGCATCGTTTTCGCCGCATCGAGTCCGCCCTTGAGCCAGATGGTAATCATGCCGCCGAAGGCGTCCATCTGGCGCGCCGCGACGGCGTGGCCGGGATGGCTCTTGAGGCCGGGATAGGAGACGCGCGCGACGGCGGGGTGCGCTTCCAGCCATTCCGCAATGGCGCCGGCGTTCGCGCAGTGGCGCTCCATGCGCAGCGAGAGCGTCTTCAGCCCCCGCAAGGCGAGATAGGAATCGAACGGACCCTGTATGCCGCCCACGGAGTTTTGGAGGAACTGGAGCCGGTCGCCTAAGTCCTTGTCCTTCACGACCAGCACGCCGCCGACGACATCGGAATGACCGGCGAGATACTTCGTCGCCGAATGCATGACGATGTCGGCGCCGAGATCGAGCGGGCGCTGGCAATAGGGCGAAGCGAAAGTATTATCGCAGCCGACTTTCAGTCCCTTGGCGTGGGCCGCTTTGGCGACGGCTTCGATGTCGACGATCTTGAGCATCGGGTTGGTCGGCGTCTCCAGCCAGACGAGCTTCGTCTCGGGGCGGATCGCCTCTTCCAGCGCCCCTGCTTTGGTCAGGTCGACGTAGGAAAAGGAAAGATTGGCCGAGTCGCGGCGCACTCGTTCGAAGAGCCGGAACGTGCCGCCATAAACGTCGTCCATGGCGACGATATGCGAGCCTGCCGGAAACAGTTCCATCATCGTTGCGATAGCCGCCATGCCGGAGCCGAAGGCGAAGCCGCGCGTTCCGTTTTCAAGATCGGCGATGCAGCGCTCGTAGGCGAAGCGCGTCGGATTGTGGCCTCGGGCGTAGACAAAACCCTTGTGAACGCCGGGGCTTTCCTGCGCGTAGGTCGAGGTTTGGTAGATCGGCTGCATGACGGCGCCCGTCAGAGGATCGTGGGCTTGCCCGGCATGGATGACGCGGGTCGAAAAGGCGGGACGGTTGCGGTTGTCCGAACTCATGGTCAGTTCCTATGGCGAGGCGCGCGCGTATCGCCGGCGGCGAACGCGAGCAGGTTCGGGTACGAAGTTTTCACAATATCGCCGAGCGGCGTCAGACGTGGCAGGCCGCCATTTTTCAGGAACGAGGCCGCGTCAGCGACTAACCCGCCGGACTGCGCGCGCAGGTCGCACTCGAAGAAAGCATAGCCGGGCAACGCCTTCCTGAAATTGTCGAAATAGCCGGGTTCGAAATCTTTCGGATGGAACTCGAACGCCACTGCCGGCTGGTGCGCCGCAATCGTCTCCGCGAGACCATTGAGGACAGCGATCTCGAAGCCTTCGACATCAACCTTCATGAAGTCGATCTTGCGAAGCCCAAGCGTTTTCACGACATCGTCGCCGCGCCGCACTTCAAGCGTCTTTGTCGCGTTGCCGGCGTTTCTGACGAAGCGGCTGCTGCCTGCATTTTTGTTTGTCGCTTCCTCGAAAGGGAGAAATTCGTTGCTGTCGCTCAAACCGAAAGAGTGGACCTGAATGTGGGGCGCTTCGTTGGCGGCGATATTGGCTTCAAGGCGCGCGATCATCGCCGGGTTGGGCTCAAAAGCATGAACCTCGCCGAAGACGTGCGACAGGAAAAGCGTATGGTTGCCGATATTCGCCCCGATATCGAGCGCGGCGCCGGACGCGCCCTTGAACAGGCGCTCGATCAAGAGCAGGAAACGTTTCTCGAACAGGCCTTCGGTGTAGATGTAATAGTCGATCAGTTCGCCCGGGTAGAGTTCGAATTTCAGCCCCCGCAATCCTTCATGCCAGAACGGCTGTTGCGCCTTGTTCCAGGCGTCTTTTTTGAACGGGATGAGCGCTTTTCTCCAGGCATGGTCGAGAATCAGCGGCGCGGATGAGGTCATGGTTTCACGCTTGTTATCGGCTTTGACTGGCTAAGCTGTATCGGTTGGCGACGTTCATAGAACTTCTTTCTGAACATCGGCTGACCAGCCGACATAAACCTGCGTCGGCCCGCGCTCGATCACCGGCCGTTTGATCAGCGTCGGGTGCACCGTCATCAACTTTATCGCTTTCTTGTCATCGACATTCCGCTTGTCGGCCTCGGGAAGGCTGCGCCAGGCGGTTGAGGACTTGTTGAGAAGTTTCTCCGTCCCGACCGCTTGCGCCCAGCGGCCGATCTGCATCGTGGTGACCGGCTCCTCGCGCACATCGTGAAAATCGTAGCCCACGTTCGCGCTGTCGAGCGCCTTCATCGCCTTACGGCAGGTATCGCAGTTCTTGAGGCCGTAAACATGCATGAGAATTCTAAGCCACCTGCAATCTCAGATAATTCAACAAATCCGTCCGCGTAATCAGCCCTTCGAACTTCCCGCCTTTCAGCACCACCGCCACATGGCCCTTGGCGAAAACGGGAAGGAGCTCCTCCATTTTCTCGGAGGCTTCCAGCGTTTCGACGCGATAGGTCATGGCGGATTTCACCGGATCCTTGAACTTGTCGCGATTGCGGACCACGGCGAAGAGAAGGTCTTCCTCGTCGAGCAGGCCTTCAAGCACGCCGTCGTCATTGAGGACGGGAAGCTGCGAGATGTCGTAGAGCTTCATCCGGCCGTAGGCGGTCATCAGCGTATCGTCGGGCTTGACCGTCACTGTGGCGCGCTCGGAGTGCTTGCGCGTGATGAGGTCGGTAAGGTCGCCTTTCGGCGGGCGCTTTATAAAGCCCTGATCGTACATCCAATAATCGTTGAACATTTTCGAAAGATACTTGTCGCCGCGGTCGCACACGAAAGCGACGACGCGCTTTTTCTCTTTCTGCTCGCGGCAATATTTCAACGCGGCGGCGAGGATGGTTCCCGAAGATGATCCGCCGAGAATGCCTTCTTTCTTCAGCAGGTCGCGCGCCGCCTCGAAGCTTTCCTTGTCTGTGACGCCGAAGGCTTTCTTGACGCGGGCGAGATCGGCGATGTCGGGAATGAAATCCTCGCCGATGCCTTCGACCAGCCACGACCCGACTTCGTTCGGGATGCGGCCCGTGTTGACATATTCAGTGAGGATCGAGCCCTTGGGATCGGCGAGAATGATCTCGACATGGGGCGCGGTCTTCTCGAAGAAATGCGACAGCCCGGAGATGGTGCCGCCGGAGCCGACGCCCGCGACGATGGCGTGCATGTCTTGATTCATCTGCCCCCAGATTTCCGGCCCCGTCATCGTCTCGTGCGCTTTCGGGTTGGCGTGATTGCCGAACTGGTTGACGTAGAACGCGCCGGTCTCGTCGGAGATGCGTTGGGCGACGTCCTGATAATAGTCCTTGTGTCCCTTGCCGACATCGGAGCGCGTCAGGCGCACGTCGGCGCCGAGCGCTTTCAGGTGAAAGATTTTCTCCTGCGCCATCTTGTCGGGAACGACGATAATGAGCCTGTAGCCTTTTTGCGCGGCGACGAGCGCGAGCGCGAGGCCGGTGTTGCCGGCGGTCGCCTCGACGATCAGGCCGCCGGGCTTCAGCTTGCCGTCCTTCTCGGCCTGCTCGATCATGGCGAGACCGATGCGGTCCTTGATCGAGCCGCCGGGATTATTCGATTCAAGCTTCAGGAAAAGCTCGCAGGGGCCGGTGTCGATGTTCGACACTTTCACCATCGGGGTCCGGCCGATGCCTTGAAGGACATTGTCATAGACGGGGCCGAATTTCGTCTCGTTCATCGGGGACCTCCACGGGGTTGAGGGGACTTAAACCGGGGCGCAGCGGGACGGCAAGGGAAGCGCCGTCAGACTTTGCAAATCGTCACTTCCGGCGCTCGGCGCGCTTGAGGTCTCGGATGAAAAATCGCGCCGGATGCAGGCATTGCGCGATTTCATGGCCGACGGGCGAGGGCTGGCCGGTCATTTCGGCGACAAGCATTTCCGCCGCCAGCGGAGCGGTGACGAGCCCGCGCGAGCCGAGGCCGGTCAGCGCATAGACGCCTCGCGCCATTTCGCCGGTCGAGTAATCCCGGATGGCGCCGGTCCTCAGGCCGTCATAGGCGCCGCTGTAGAAGCCGAGATCGGGAAGCGGACCGGCGACGGGGAGGCGGTCCGGCGTCTGGCAGCGCGCGCCGGCGCGCGGGCGCGAGCGGGCGGGATCGAGACGGTTCGCGATGTCGGGCGCGAAGGAGCGCACGGCGTTGATGTTGGCGAGCGTTGCGACAGTTGATGGAGCGGGCGTATCGCCGCCCTCTAGCCGGTCGTAAGTCGCGCCGATGACAAGACCTCCAGCCGGTGCCGGCGCCGCATACGGACCAAAGGCGAGCCCGCGCTGCGGCGGGGCTGTGTCGGGGAACCAATCTATCTGGCCGGCGACGCGCGAGAGCGGCAAGCCGCGCGCCTGCGCGAACAGCGTTGCGCCAAAACCGTTGGCGAGGACGGTGGCGTCAAACCCGCCAAGGCGGCCTGTGTCGGTTTCGATAGTCTGTCCGTACTCTTCGATGCGTCGCGCGCGCGCCTTGACCACAGGCGTTTCTGCAATCAGCGCACGCACGAACGCCGCCGGATCGACAACGCCGGCTTGCGGCAGGAGCAGAACGTCCTCCGTTTGGCGGAGCCAGTCTTCCGGCAATAGCCCGGCGGCGGCGATGCGCGCCAGCCGCTCCTTTTGCTCCGCCTTCTCCGCGCCGAGCAGAACCCCGCAGGAAGAGAATATTCCCGCTTGATCAAGATCGCTCAGCAGGCGGACGGCATGAATGTAGGCGAGCAGGAAGAACCGCGCCGCGGGCGTATCGCCGAGATCGAGCCTCGGCATGATGAGGCCCGCCGGGTTGCCGGAAGCGCCGGCGGCGGGCGCGTCAGCCTCGATGATGACCGGATCGAGGCCGCCGCGGCGGGCGGCGTAAGCGAGGCTCGCGCCAGCGACGCCGCCGCCGATGATGGCGACGCGCGCGCCCGGCGCAAGGCGCTGGGGATTGGCGTTCGCAAACCACGGCGCGCGCGGAGACCGTTTAACCGGCGCATCGATACGGCCCGCCAGCATTTCTTTCTTGCGGCCGTAGCCAGGGCGCTTTTCTGCCGCGAACCTTGCTGCTGCGATGGCGCGGCGCACGTCCCCGGCGACGGTGAAAGTTGCGAAGGTTGCGCCCGGATTTGAAAGGCGCGCGGCTTCGGCGAACAAGCCCGCCCGCCACATCTCGGGGTTTTTCGCTGGCGAGAAACCGTCGAAAAACCAGGCGTCGACGCCGCCCTCCGCGCGGGCGAGCGCCGTTTGCGCATCGCCGTAGGCGAGCGTCAGCGTGACGTCGGGGGCGATAGGAAGGCTATGCGTTCCTGCGGTCGCGGGCGGCGAAAGCGCTCTCAAGCGCGCCGACAGCGCCTTGAGGTCCGGCCAGGCGATATGCGCGAGGGCCATATCCTCCGGACGCAGAGGAAAGGCTTCCACCGAGAAAAAATGCAGGCGCGCGCGTTCAGGCTTCGGCGTGCGTCGCCACAACTCCCACGCCATCAGGAAATTGAGGCCGGAGCCGAAACCGAGTTCGCCGATAGAAAAGCGCGACGCCTGATCGAACCGGCGCGGCAAGTCGTTGCCCTCAAGGAAGACATGCGCAGTCTCAGCCGCGCCGTCGCCGGAAAAATAAATGTCTCCGAAAACGGTTGAATGCGGCGCGCCCTCGCTCCAGTCGAGGCGGGCGTGCGCGATGCGCCGGTCGTTGGTCGCGGCTTCGTTGGTCATGCGGATGATTTAACGCATCCGACGAAAAAGCGCGACGCATGAAAAAGCGGCGCGCCGGGTGAACCGGCGCGCCGCTATTACGCAACACATACTCTACTTGAAACGAAGGCTTACTTCGCCGCGAACGGGAAGAACTTCTCGAACGAGGCCGGCGTGAAGCCCGCGCCGAATGACTTCGAGAACGGCTCGAAGCTTTCGCGCGTCGCTTCGACGGCGGTATTGGTCAGTTCGCGCGTGCGCTCGACGCGGGTCTGGAACAGGTTGGTCCAGTAGTTGCGCTGGATTTCGAGCGCGTCGGTGAAGGTCTTGGCGCGGGTCAGCTCGTTGGCGAAATCGACCGCTTCGGCCATTTCATCGCGGGCCGCATTCAACAGGTCGGCGTTGACCGACTGGAAGCGCGTCTGGGCGGTTTCGAAATTGCCGCGGACGGTTTCCAGCATTTCTTCGGTCTGCCCACGGAACGTTTCAGCCTGGTCATTGAAGGCGGTGAGCATCGTGTCGAACTGGTTGCGGGCGGCGTTGGAGAAGGTGGTAGCAGCCTCGGTGGCGGTTTCGACGGTTTCTTTGGCGGCGCGACGCGGCGCGGCTTTCTTGGTGGCGGTGGCCATTGTCAGATCTCCCTGCGATCTCTTGTGCGCCCGCATCGGCGGGCTCGCTTTGCTGGCTGCGAGTTTTTGTGCAGCGCAACATCTGGGGCTCACCTAGGGGATATTGTGCACTGCAACAAGACGTATATTATCACGAATTATTTCGGATTATTACAATCTTCGCCATGACACCGGTGGCGGTCCAGCTATGGCGCGGATCCGGTCAGGCGAGAAAGAATCTGCGCCGAGGCGTAGGCGTCCTCGGGCAGACCCTCGCTGCGTTGCCAGGCCCGGAGCGCGCGTTTGGTGCCGGCGCCGATGACGCCGTCGACGGGTCCCGGATCGAATCCCTTGTCCTTCAGAGACTGCTGGAGCGCCATGCGTTCGGAGAGCGTCAAGGCGCGGTCGTCGCGCGGCCAGGGGCTGACGACGCCAAGATCGCCGCCCGCGACCGCAGGAACGCATAGCCTTCCTATCGCCCCCGACGTCACGCTGACGCTCGCCTACGGCGATGCGCAAACGGCGCTCGCCCGCGCGGAGG
>JAVJPA010000245.1:0-10776 GCA_040216495.1 Amphiplicatus sp.
GCAGCGCGCCGGCAAGGGCGTCATGCCCCCCGCCTGGGCCTTCCCGCAAATGATCGAAACGGCGCGCAACATCATTACGGGCGCGCCTTTCGACGGGGGCGCGCCGTCCGCGCTCTACGCCGATATCACCGGTAAAATCGATGCGCTTGACGCCGATCCCGCGGCGAAAACGGCCCTGAAGGAGCGCGCCGCCGCCGCGCTGAACAACGATGTGAAGCCAGCCTATGAGCGGATGATCGCCGCCTTCGAAGCGGCGTCCCATAACGCCACGAACGATGACGGCGTTTGGAAACTGCCGGACGGCGCAGCCTACTACGACCATCAGGTCGCCGCCGCGACGACCACCGAACTTACCGCCGACGAGATCCACAAAATCGGCCTGCGCGAGCTCGACCGCATCCATGCGGAAATGCGCAAGATCATGACCTATGTCGGTTACGAAGGCTCGCTTGAAGAATTCCTCGTCTTCCTCAGGACCGACCCCCAGTTCTTCTATCAGGACACGGACGATGGCCGCGCCGCTTATCTTGCGGAAGCGACCCGCGTCATCGACGAAGTGAAGGCGCGGCTCGACGAGCTTTTTATCGCCAAGCCGAAAGCCGATCTGGTCGTCAAGCGCGTCGAACCGTTCCGCGAAAAGGCGGCCGGCATCGCCTTTTATAACCGTCCCGCCCCGGACGGTTCGCGTCCCGGCATCTATTACGTCAATCTCGCCAACATGGCGGCGATGCCGAAATTCCAGTTGCAGGCGATCGCCTATCATGAAGGGGCGCCCGGCCATCACATGCAGATCGCCATAGCGCAGGAAATCGAAACCATGCCGAGCTTCCGGCGTTTCGGCGGCTACAGCGCTTATAGCGAGGGCTGGGGTCTTTATTCGGAAGAGGTCCCAAAGGAGATGGGTCTTTACACCGATCCTTATGCCGACTTCGGCCGACTCGGCACCGAAGCATGGCGCGCCGTGCGCCTCATCGTCGACACCGGCATCCATTCCAAGAAATGGACGCGCGAACAGGCGATCGACTTCATGGTGAAGTCCGTGCCGGTCTCGGAAGAACAGGCGCGCAAGGAGATCGAACGCTATGTCGTCATTCCCGGACAGGCGACCGCCTACATGATCGGCAAGCTGAAGATCAAGGAGTTGCGCGCCCGCGCCGAGGAAGCGCTCAGAGACGATTTCGATCTGCGCGAATTCCACGATGAGGTTCTCGCCAACGGCTCCGTGCCGCTCGACGTGCTCGACGATCTCATCGACGAATGGATCGCCTCGAAAAAAGCCGCATGACCGCGCTTGCGAACGGCGCGCGCTCCGCATAGGGTCCGCGCCAGACGGTGCTCCCGAAAGGGAGAGAATAGGGAACGCGGTGAAACTCCGCGGCTGTGCCCGCAACTGTAAGCGGCGAGCGTCCTTCGAAAACCGCCACTGGCGCTTCCGGCGCCGGGAAGGCGCGAAAGACGCAGCGACCCGCAAGCCAGGAGACCTGCCGTCGACGTCGTCTCTTTCCCGGCCGGGTTCAGCCGCGAAAGCGGAAACGGCGCGCGATCGCGCGCTGGAGCTTCCGTCGTGACGACATCCTTGAAAACCTGGATGGAGCGGCGGAATGCTGAGAGAAAAGCCTCGCGCGGGCGTAAATGCGCAACACCCTGACACAACTTACGCGCTGCTGAGCAGCGCTGCGCTTCCGGCGTTACTCTTCGCCATCCCGGCCCATGCGCAAAATAGCGACACGATCGTCGTCTCCGCCACGAAAAGCCCGTTGCCGCTGTCGCAGGTCGGCTCGGCGGTCTCCGTCATCGAGGCGGACGAAATCGCCCAGCGCCAGTATCAATTCGTCGCCGACGCGCTGTCGCAAACGGCCGGCCTCGCCATCGCGCGCAACGGGTCGCTGGGCGGACAGGCGGCGCTGCGGATTCGCGGCGAAGCGGCGGGACGCACGCTCGTCATCATCGACGGCGTTGTCGTGAATGACGCGTCGGCGCCCGGCGGCGGATTCAATTTCGCCAATCTCGACGCCGCAGATGTCGAACGCATCGAAATCATTCGCGGGCCGCAGTCGATTCTCTACGGCTCCGAAGCCATCGGCGGGGTCGTCTCGATCACGACCAAGCGCGGCGATGGCGCGCCGGAGGCGCAACTCTTTCTCGAGGGCGGCTCGTTCGCGACCTTCCGCGGCGGCGCAAGCGTCACCGGCGCCGCTGGCGCGGCGGATTACGGCGTCACCGTCAGCGGCATAACCAGCAATGGGGTCAGCCGCGCCGATGGCGGCGACGAAGCGGACGGGATCGACGCGTATACGGCGAGCGCCAATCTTGACTTCGATGCGGCCAGCAACCTGCGTTTCGAGACGAGCCTCCGCTACAATCATACGCGCACGGATTTCGACGGCTTTCCGCCGCCTGCGTTCGAACTCGCCGATACGGATGACGAGGACATTTCGGAAGAATTTCTCGCGGCGGGGCGCGCGCTTCTGACGCTTTTCGAGGGCAAGCTCGAAAACATCGTCACTGTCGGCTATCACCGGATCGACCGCGAAAGCGTGCTGGGCGATGTCACGACCTTCGAGGGAGAAGGCGACCGGCTGTCGGCGGAATACCTCGCGCGGTTCAAACTCTCCGAGAAAATCTCTCTCGTCGCCGGCGCAGAACATGAGCGCACGCACACCGATACGAGCGGCATCGAGGACGCGGTGGATGTGAACAGCGTCTTCGGCCTTGTGGCGGTGACGCCGGTCAAGAACCTGACCTTCACCGCCGGCGGGCGCCATGACGATCACGAGACCTTCGGGGGCGCGACCACCGCGCGAGTGACCGCCGCCTATTATGCGGAGCAAGCGGGCCTCGTGCTGCGCGGAAGCTGGGGCGAGGGCTTTGCGGCGCCGAGCCTATTCCAGCTTAACTTCGTCTGCTGCGGCGGGACAACGCCGAACCGCGATCTTCAGCCCGAAACTTCCGACGGCTGGGATGCGGGCTTCGACAAAACGCTCGGCGATATTGCGACCTTCCGCGCGACATACTTCCATCAGTCGACGGAAAACCAGATCGACTTCGATTTCGCAAGCGGCGCCTACGTCAATATCGCCTCGACCGTGCGCAAAGGCGTCGAGGCGGAACTGGCGCTGCGCCCGCTCGCGGGCGTCGACGTGTCTGTCTCCTACGCCTATATCGACGCGACGGACAGAATCACGGGCCTGCCGCTCCTGCGTCAGCCGAAGCACGCCGTCGCGCTCAATGGCGACTGGCGCGTCACGGACCGCTTCTCGCTCGGCGCGACGTTCCGCTACAACGGCGAGGAAGCGGACGGCGGCGGGCCTATCGACGACTGGATGCGCGTCGATCTACGCGCCTCTTACGCCGCGACCGAATCGCTGGAGCTGTTCGGGCGCATCGAGAACGCGTTCGACGCGGACTATCAGGACGTGCTTTTCTATGGCGAGCCCGGCGTCGCCGCGTTCGGCGGCGTCCGGGTGCGGATCTGACGCCGCGCCTTGTCATAATCGCGTTCGCTGCGTTCTTTGCAGCCAGCGGCGCCGGCGCGCAAACGCCGGCGCCGCGCGCCGTCTCGCTCGATTATTGCGCCGACCAGTTCCTCCTCGCGCTGGCGGACGAAGAACAGATCATCGCCGTTTCTCCGGGCGCCGACGAAGACTATTCCTATTTGCGGGCGAAGGCCGCAGGGGTGCGCGCCCTGCGGCCCAGCCTTGAAGAAATCGCGCCGCAGCGGCCCGGCGTCGTCTTACGATTCTGGGGCGGCGCGCCGCGTCTCGGCGCGCTGTTGGAGCGCGACGGCGCAACCGTCATCACGCTCGATTACGCCAGCGATTTCGAGACAGTGCGGGCTAACATCCACAGGGCGGCGGCGGCGCTCCATCAACAGGCGCGCGGCGAGATGCTTGTCGCCGATCTCGACGCGCGCCTCGCCGCGCTCGCCAAGCGCCCGGTTCATGCCGAGGCTGCGCTCTATATCACGCCCGGCGGCGTCACCGCCGGATCGGATACGATGATCGATGCGATTTTCTCTGCGGCGCGCGTGCGCAATGCGACGGCGGAGGCCGGCCTTTCCTACTGGCCCCCCTTCCCCGCCGAATCATTGGTTCTCAACCCGCCCGGGATCATCGTTGCGGGTTTTTTCAAGGACGCCGCCGAAGCGGCGAATCACTGGTCGGCGGCGCGCCATCCGGCGTTCAGGCGGATTTTCGACAGGACGCCGACCATTCATCTGCGCACGGACATCATCAGCTGTCCGGCATGGTTCTCCGTCGACGCCGCGGAAATCATCGCTGAGGGCATAGACGGGATGAAAGCGAAGCATGGAACGCACTAGAAGCTCTGCGATAAGCGAGCGCGCGGGCGTCGCGTCGCTCGCCGGGCTCGGCGCGGTGATCGTCATCGTCTCCTGTCTTTTCGGCCCCGCCGACATCGATGCGGCGTCGGCGCTCGCCGGGCTCTTCGGCGCGGGCGACGCGGCCTATGTGACCATCGCGCAGGAAATCCGCCTGCCGCGCGCGCTCGCCGGATGGCTCGCCGGGGCGGCGCTCGGCGCCAGCGGCGCGGCGCTGCAAGGACTGTTGCGCAACCCCCTCGCCGATCCGGGCGTGCTCGGCGTTTCCGCGGCGGCGGCGCTCGGCGCGGTCATCGCCGTCTATTTCAATCTCGCCGCCCTCGCCTTCTGGATGACGCCGCTCGCTTCCATCCTCTTCGCGCTCGGCGCCACGACGATCCTTTACGTTCTCGGCGCCGGCCGCGTCTCGACGGCGCGCCTCATTCTCATCGGCGTCGGGCTTTCCTCTTTTTGCGGCGCGCTCACCGCGCTGGTGATGAATCTCGCGCCGAACCCGTTCGTCCTTTCCGATCTCGTTTCGTGGCTGTTCGGCTCCGTCGCCAACCGGAGCGCGCCGGATCTCTATCTCGCCGCGCCGTTTCTAGCGGGAGGTCTCGCTCTGCTTCTCGCGTCAGGCGGCGGGCTGCGCGCGCTGACGCTCGGCGACGAAGCGGCGTTCAGTCTCGGCGCGAACCTTCCCCGCACGCGCCTCTTCGTCATCATCGGCGCGGCGCTGATGGTCGGCGCCAGCGTCTCCATCGCCGGGGCGGTCGGGTTCGTCGGGGTCGTCGCGCCGCACCTTGCGCGCCCCGTCGCGCGGCACGACCCGGCGCGCACCATCATCCCGGCCGCGCTCGTCGGCGGGATCATTCTCGCCGCCGCGGATTTCGCGATCCGCCTTTTGCCGTTCGATCAGGAACTGAAGCTCGGCGTCGCGGCGGCGCTTATCGGCGCGCCGGGCTTCGTGTGGATCGCCGCGCGCACGCAAAGGCTCGCCCAATGAGCGCGGTTCTTGAAACTGTTTCCCTCTCAGTCAGCCGGGGCGGAACCGCGGTTCTGCGCGATGTGTCTTTCAACGCGGCGGCGAAGGATTTCATCGGCGTCATCGGCCCCAACGGCGCCGGCAAGTCGACGCTCCTGCGCGCGCTCGCCGGCTTGCAGCCGCTCGCTGCCGGCGCGGCGAAAGCGGCGGGCGAGAACGTCGCCTCGCTGTCGCCGATCAAGCGCGGACGGACAATCTCCTACCTGCCGCAGGCGCGGCCCGTTTACTGGTCGATGACGGTCGAACGCATCGTCGCGCTCGGCCGCTTCGCCTACGGCGCGGCGGACGAGCTGGAAGGAGAGAACCGGACGGCCGTCGACCGCGCCATCGCCGCCGCCGACATCGCCCATCTGCGCCAACGCCCGGCGACAAACCTCTCCGGGGGCGAAGCCGCCCGCATGCATCTCGCCCGCGCGCTCGCCGCCGAGGCGCCGATCCTCCTCGCCGACGAGCCGACCGCCGCGCTCGACCCCAAGCACCAGCTTGCGATCATGCGCGTGCTCGCCGCCCGCGCCGAAGCAGGCGGCCTCGTCGTGGCCGCCCTGCACGACCTCGCCCTTGCCGCAAGATTCTGCACGCGGATTATCCTCCTCGAAGACGGCCGCGTCACCGCTGATGGCGCGCCGCCCGACGCAATGAGCGAAGAAAATATTGCACGAGCGTTCGGGGTGTCGGTTCGCGTTTCAAGCGAGAACGGACGGATCTCCATCAGTTTCGACTAGCTCCCGTTCGCCTCTCCGGCGACGCTGTGAGCCTTCTCCCACAACGTTTCCGCGACGCCGAGCCGCCGCGCTTCGACGCGGGCGGCGATGAAAAGATAATCCGACAGCCGGTTGAGATAAGCGAGCGCATGGCCGGGCTCGTCTGCGAGAAAAGCCGCCGCCGCACGTTCGGTCCGGCGGCAGACCGTGCGCGCCACATGCAGCCACGCAACCAACGGCGCGCCGCCCGGCAGCACGAATTCTTTCAGCGGCGGCAACGTCTTGTTGAGCGTCGCCGCCGCCTCGTCGATGCGCGCCACATGGCGCTCGCTGAGAAGCGGTGCGCCGGGAAAACACAAGCCGCCGCCTAGGTCGAAAAGGTCGTGCTGCGCGCCGATGAGAATCGGGCGCACTTCGGCGCCCGGCTCGTGCGCCAGCGCGACGCCGACCCATGAATTGAGCTCGTCCACATCGCCGAGGAGCCCGATACGCGGATCGCTTTTCGCGACGCGCGCGCCGTCGCCGAGCGACGTCTCCCCTTTGTCGCCCCCGCGCGTGACGATGCGGTTCAGACGGTCCGGCATGGCGCTCTCCAACGAAAAAGGCCCGGCGAGCTTACCCGCCGGGCCTTCTTATTTCAAAGCCAGCTGGCGTCAGTGACGCCCGTGCATGCCTTTATTAAGCAGCGGCGTCAGCACCAGAATGAGTACGCCGATGCCGACGCTGATCCAGCCGATCAGCGTGTAGACGCTCATAATGCTCGAAATGTCGAGCGCGCCCGCTGCGGCGCCGACTTCCTCCGAACCGGTCAGCGAGCTGATCCAGCCAGCGACGTAATTGCCAAGCGCTGTGAACAGGAACCATGTTCCCATCATCATGCCGACAATCGAGGGCACGCTGAGCTTCGTCACCATGGAAAGCCCGACCGGCGAAAGGCACAACTCGCCCAACGTCAGCGCCAGATAGATGAGAATCAGCCACACGAAGCTCTTGTTCGGGCTGTCGTCCAGACTCATGCCCCATGAAAAGACGATGTATCCCGCGCCGACGAGAAACATCGCCAGAGCGAACTTGCCGGCGCTTGAAGGTTCGAACTTCTTCTTCGCCATCGCCACCCAGAGCCAGGCGAATACAGGCGCGAAGATGATGATGAACATCGGGTTCATGAACTGAACCTGCGACGCGGTGAACTGGATGCCGAGGAAGTTGAGATTGAACTGCTGGTCAGCGAGCAGCGTGAGGCTCGCGGCCTGCTGTTCGAACAGCGCCCAGAACACTGACTGAATGGCGATGAGGAACGCCGCGACAAGCAGCCGGTCGCGCGCGACCGGGTCGCACTTGAAGAACGCATAGCCGATGATGATCGCCAGCATCACGAGGCCGGCAAGCCCAAGCACCGAGCCGACAAGCTCCTGATATTGCATCAGCACCCAACTAATGCCGACAAGCGCAAAGCCGCCGAGGTAGATCGTCCACTCCTTGTTCACCCCGATCAGTGACTTCTCTTTAAGCTTCTCGACGCTTGGCGGCTCTGCATGGCCTTCGAGCAATTTCTGACCGGTCAGGAACACGATAAGGCCGAACAGCATGCCGATTCCGGCGAGACCGAAGCCGTAATTCCAGCCGTACTTTTCGCCCACATAACCGACAAGAAGAGTCGAGATGAACGAACCGAGATTGATCCCCATGTAGAAGATGGAGAAACCGCCGTCGCGTCGCGGATCGTTATCGCCGTAGAGGGCGCCGACGATGGTCGAAATGTTGGCTTTCAGGAAGCCGACGCCAGTGATGATCAGCGCCAGCGACAGGAAGAATATGTTGATGTACAGATCATTGCGGACGACCGTATCGCCGTCCATATAGGCCTGCGGCCCGTGGAACGCCATCAGGCTGTGTCCGGCGACAAGAAGAAGCGCGCCGTAGGTCACCGCTTTGCGCTGTCCGAGGTAGCGGTCGGCTAGGTACCCGCCGAGGATCGGCATCATGTAAACGAGGCCGGCGTAGGCGCCGTAAATGAGGCTCGCCTTGCCCGTATCGAATAAATGATATTTGGTGAGGTAAAGCACCAGGATGGTGCGCATGCCGTAGTAGGAGAAACGCTCCCACATTTCGGTGAAGAAGCAGACAGCCAGTCCCCGCGGATGTCCAAACCAGGTCTTTCGCTCGGCGCCCGCGGCCGGCGTAGCTACAGCATCGGTCATGTACCCTCCTGATTACGCGCCGCCCCCAGCGCCCCGGAACGCATCGGTTCCGGCTCTTATGGAAAACCGCGGCAGAGCCGCGGCGTGAACGAGCAATGTAGGATAGATTTTGTCATGAAATCCAGTAGCAAGGCTCTGCCATGACCGACTTCGCCCTCGCTGAGCGTCTCGCAAAAGACACTGTTTCCATTGGAGAATTCGACCTTTGTACGGTTCTCCTGATGAACGATTCGCGGTTTCCGTGGGCGATCCTTGTTCCGCGTCGGGCGGGGGTCGCCGAGCTCTTTGAACTGACCCGTCCCGACCGCGCGCAGTTAACCGAAGAGATCGCCCTTATGGCCGAAACGATGCGGCAGGCGACCGGCGCTCAGAAGATGAACGTCGCGGCGCTCGGCAATCAGGTCCGCCAGCTTCATGTCCACATTATCGGCCGTCACGAGAACGACGCGGCCTGGCCGAATCCGGTCTGGAACGCCGGTCCCGGCAAACCCTATCCGCCGGGCGAGGCCGAAGCGTTCGCCGCGCGCCTCGCCAAGGCGCTGCAACTCGGGCCGCGCGCGAATTCTCTTTGACCGTTAAAAAATGCGCATGGCGAGCGCGGCTACTCCGGCCGCGAACGCCATCGCCGCGATCATCGCCAGTCCGTCGCGGGCGGTGATCGCGACTCCGAATACGACGACGGTCCATGCGGGAATGGCGACCGCCATCGGCACGGCGTCGAACGGCACCATGACGAAGCCCAGAACAGCGACGACCAGGGCCGCAATCCGGCGCATCACTTCGCCAGACGCCCACGGCCAACGCTCCGTAATTAGATGATCGAGGAGAGCCAGCGGCTTTTCCACTTTGCGACGGGCTTCGATCAGGTTCTTCTGCTTGACGGAGCGGTCCAGCGCCCAGCCGGGCAGCCATGGGTGCGCCATGCCGAACAGCATCTGCACGGCGAGGACAGAAATCAGCACGCCAACGATCGCCGCTGCGCCGGGAATTACGGCGAGCGGCGTGCCCGCGAAAAACCCGAGAAGGATGAATAAAGGCCCGTAGCTGCGGTCGCCCCACGCTTTCAGGAGGGCGCGCAGCGACACCTTGCCGTTCTCCGACCTGTCGATCGCTTCGTCGACGATCGACTCAAGCGGGCGATCGGGATCGCCGCCGGCTTTGGAGAGGCTTGATAATGGTTTCGCGTCGCTCATCGAGCGACAAACACTGCATGCTGACCGGAAGTTCCGGCGCGCCCCGCTACGCCTGCATCGTCCAGCCTTCGACGCCCATCGCCGCCTGGCGGACGGCTTCCGAACGCGTCGGGTGGCCGTGGCTGGTGCGGGCGATGTCTTCGGAGGAGCCGCCGAACTCGATGACGCTGACGGCTTCGGCGATCAGCTCCCCCGCGCCGACGCTGATGATATGGCAGCCGAGCACGCGGTCGGTCTTGGCGTCGGCGAGAATCTTCACAAAACCATCCGTTTCGTGATTGGTCTTGGCGCGGCTGTTGGCCATGAAGGGGAATTTGCCGACCTTGTAGTCAACGCCGGCTTTTTTCAGTTCTTCCTCGGTTTTGCCGACGCTCGCGACCTCCGGGTAGGTGTAAACGATGGCGGGCACCGCGTCGTAATTCACATGCCCCGGCTTGCCGGCGATCAGCTCGATGCAGGCGACCGCGTCGTCTTCCGCCTTGTGCGCCAGCATCGGGCCATGGATGCAGTCGCCGACGGCCCAGATCCCGTCGACATTGGTGCGGAAATGATCGGTGAGTATGAAGCCGCGCTCGTCCGTCTTGACGCCGACGCGATCGAGCCCGAGACCGGCCGTATGCGGACGGCGCCCGATGGCGACGAGGACCGCGTCAGCGTCGATGATCTCTTTGTCGCCCCCGGTGGCGGGTTCGATTGAGACTTTCAGTTTGGATTTCGCTTTCTCGACGCCCGTCACTTTCGACGAGAGCTTGAACGCCATGCCTTGCTTCTGCATCAGGCGCTGGAACTGCTTCGAGACCTCGCCGTCATTGGTCGGCAGAACGCGATCGAGAAACTCGACCACCGTCACCTGCGATCCGAGACGGCGCCAGACGGAGCCGAGCTCCAGCCCGATCACCCCGGCGCCGATGACGACGAGATGTTTCGGCGCGGACGCAAACGACAGCGCGCCGGTCGATGACACGATCTGCTTCTCGTCGATCTCGACGCCTTTGAGCGGCGTCACTTCCGACCCTGTGGCGATAACGATGTGCTTCGTTTCAAGATCGGTCGTCTTGCCGCCGGCGTCGGTGACGCGGACCTTGCCCGGCGCGACGATCTCGCCGGCGCCGAGATAGGGATCGACCTTGTTCTTCTTGAACAGAAACTCGACGCCCTTGGTCAGCCCTTCGACAGCGTCGTCTTTTTGTTTGAGCATCTGCCCGTGATCGAGACTGACGGCGCCGGTTTTTATGCCGAGCTTTGAAAAGTCCTTCGATGCGGCCTCAAACAGTTCCGAAGCGTGCAGCAGCGCTTTCGAGGGGATGCAGCCGACATTGAG
>JAVJPA010000246.1:0-3465 GCA_040216495.1 Amphiplicatus sp.
GAGTATATCTTCCGCAAGGAAGGCAAGAAGAAGTAAGCGCGCGACTACGCGAAGGAATTCAGGCCATGGCCGACACAAAACGCATTCAGTACGACAAGCGGGCGGGCCGCACGCGCGGCAAGATCGCCGCCGTGTCCAAAGGCCGTCCGCGCCTTTCCGTGTTCCGCTCGTCGAAAAACATCTCGGCGCAGATCATCGACGACAAGGAAGGCAAGACGCTGGTTTCCGCTTCCTCGCTCGAGGCCGATCTCCGCTCGAAACTCGGCAAGGGCTCCGACAAGAACGCCGCCGCCGAAGTCGGCAAAATCATCGCCGAACGCGCGGTGAAGGCCGGCCTCAAGGACGTCGTCTTCGACCGCGGCGGCTATATGTATCATGGGCGCATCAAGGCGCTGGCCGAGGCGGCTCGCGAAGCCGGCCTCAGCTTCTAAAAGAGATTTGAAGGAGAATATCGATGGCGCGTGAAGGTGAGCGTAGCGAGGGCCGGGGGCCGGGTCGCGGCCGCGGACGTGGTCGTGAACGCGAGCGCGAACGCGAGGAGCGCGACGAGTTCGTCGACCGTCTCGTCGCCATCAACCGCGTCGCGAAGGTTGTGAAGGGCGGCAAGAATTTCGGTTTCGCCGCGCTCGTCGTCGTCGGCGACCAGAAGGGCCGCGTCGGTTTCGGCAAGGGCAAGGCCCGCGAAGTGCCGGAAGCGATCCGCAAGGCGACGCAGGAAGCCAAGCGCTCGCTCGTGCGCGTGCCGCTGCGCGAAGGCCGCACCGTGCACCATGACGCGGCGGGCCGCTGGGGCGCCGGCAAGGTCGTGCTGCGCGCGGCGCCCGCGGGCACCGGCATCATCGCCGGCGGTCCGATGCGCGCCGTGTTTGAAACGCTCGGCATTCAGGATGTCGTCGCCAAGTCGCTCGGCTCCTCGAACCCCTACAACATGGTGCGGGCGACGATCGATGCGCTGAAAGCGCAAACCAGCCCGCGTCTCATCGCCAACAAGCGCGGCAAGAAAGTCGCCGACATTCTCTCCCGTCGCACCGGCGGCGGCGTGAGCGATGCGGCCGGCGCCGACGCGGCTTAAGGAGCTTATCGATGGCCGCCAAGAAAAAGACCCTGACCGTGCGCCAGACCCGTTCGCCGGCGCGCCGTCCGTTCGACCAGCAAGCGACCCTTGTGGGCCTCGGCCTCAACAAGATTGGCCGCACCCGCACGCTTGAGGATACGCCGTCCGTGCGCGGCATGATCCGCAAGGTGCAGCACATGGTGGAGATCGTCGAAGAATAGGCGATCCATCCGTAACCTGGCTTTTCCGATGAGCGGAAAGCCATTCAGGCGAGGCGGGGGCGACCCCGTCGCAAGTCGAAGGTGAAACATGAAACTCAACGAAATTTCCGACAATAAAGGCGCGCGCAAACCGCGCATGCGCGTCGGCCGCGGCATCGGCTCCGGCAAGGGCAAGACCGCCGGGCGCGGCGTGAAGGGCCAGAAAGCCCGTTCCGGCGTCACCGGCATCCGCCTGTTCGAAGGCGGCCAGATGCCGCTTTACATGCGCCTGCCGAAACGCGGCTTCAACAAGCCGAACCGCCTGAAGTTCGTCGAGGTCAATCTCGGCCGCCTGCAAACGGCGATCGACGCAGGCGCGCTCGACGCGGGCAAGACGGTCGATGTTGCGGCGCTGATCGCCGCCGGCGTCGTCCGCCGCGGCCATGACGGCGTGCGTCTGCTCGGCTCCGGCGAGATCAAGGCGAAAATCGCCGTTGAAGTCGCCCACGCCTCCGCCAGCGCCAAGGCCGCCATCGAGAAAGCCGGCGGGTCGGTGACCGTGATCGGCGGCGAGGCCAAGGAAGCTGTCGACAAACCGATCAAAGGCAAGAACGCCAAGAAGAAGGCCGCCGAGAAAAAATAGGCCGGACGGCGGTTGCGCGAGACCCGCGCCGCCGCCACATCAGCCCATTGCAGGGGCGCCCGTGTCGGCATGAGTTAGCCGCATGCGTTCGCCGGAGCGTCGACAAGACCCAGATCCGGAGCCGATCGAGAAACACATGACATCCGCCGCCGAACAATTCGCCTCGAACCTCTCCTTTGCGAACTTCGCCAAGGCCGAGGAGCTGAAGAAGCGGCTCCTGTTCACGCTCGGCGCGCTCATCGTCTACCGGCTCGGCACTTTCATCCCGATCCCTGGCATCAACCCGGAAGCGTTCGCGCAGGCGTTCCAGAGCCAGACGGGCGGCCTTCTCGGCACGCTCAACCTGTTCGCCGGCGGCGCCGTCGAGCGGATGGCGATCTTCGCGCTCAACATCATGCCCTACATCTCGGCGTCGATCATCATGCAGCTGATGACGTCGGTGATTCCGTCGCTTGAAGCGATCAAGAAAGAAGGCGAACAGGGCCGGCGCCAGATCAATCAGTATACGCGCTACCTCACTGTTTTCCTTGCGACAATGCAGGGCTACTTCATCGCGGTCAGCCTTCAGTCCAATACGGGCGGCGGGCTTCCAGTCGTTGCCGATCCGGGGCCGTTCTTCGTCGGAACGACAGTGGTGACGCTGGTCGGCGGCGTCATGTTCCTCCTCTGGCTCGGAGAGCAGATCACCGCCCGCGGCATCGGCAACGGCGTTTCGCTGATCATTTTCGCCGGTATCGTCGCGGAGCTTCCGCGGGCGGCGGCGGGCCTCCTCGCGCTCGGCCGCGGCGCGGGCGCCGGCGGCGCGAGCCTGCCGGGCGGCGTCGTCGTGCTGGTTATCGCGCTGGCGCTGGTGCTCATCACCTTCGTCGTCTTTGTGGAGCGCTCGCAGCGGCGCATTCTCGTCCAGTATCCGCGCCGGCAGGTGGGCCAGCGCATGACGCAGGGCGAAAAGTCCCATCTTCCGCTGAAGCTCAACACCGCCGGCGTCATTCCGCCGATCTTCGCTTCGTCGCTGCTGTTGCTGCCGGCGACCGCGACCGGGGCCATCGGGCAGGATTCGCCCGAATGGCTGACGACGCTGCAAATTCTGTTCGGCCACGGACAGCCGCTCTATATGGCGCTCTACGCCGCCGGCATTATCGTCTTCGCCTTCATCTATACGTCGGTCGTGTTCGACACGACGCAGGTGTCGGACAATCTCAAGAAGTATGGCGGCTTCATCCAGGGCTACCGCCCCGGCGCGCGCACGGCGGAATATCTCGACTACGTTCTGACCCGCCTCACCGTGATCGGCGCGCTTTACCTGACCCTTGTCTGCCTGATGCCGGAAATCCTGCGTTCGCAGTTCCCGTCCATCCCGGTCTATCTCGGCGGCACGTCGCTGCTCATCGTCGTATCGGTGACGCTCGACACGGTCGGCCAGATTCAGGGGCATCTTCTCGCGCAGCAGTACGAGTCCCTCATCAAGAAATCGAAACTGCGCGGGGGCAAGAAGTGATTCTTATCCTTCTCGGACCGCCGGGCGCCGGCAAAGGCACGCAGGCGCAACGGATCGTCGAGACGCGCGG
>JAVJPA010000247.1:0-1627 GCA_040216495.1 Amphiplicatus sp.
CGATCTCCGCTCGGCTGGCGAAGTATGGCAGGCAGGCCGCAATAGAGGCGTATTTGCGGAGCGTTACCGAGCCGTAAGCCCGGCGCGCCCAAATCCCGCCCAAATCGCCCTCACAACGTCTTGATTTTCCCCTTCTGGCGCCGCGATGGGCGCCCATTATCTCTCCTGTTACGAGGAGAATTCAGATGATCCGCGATATCACCGCCGCTTTCGCTGCTCCCGCCGTCGCGTTGATAGCGATAGGCGTCAGCGCCGCGCTTGCTTCCGGCATGAAGGACACCGCCTATCCCTATGGCGAGACTGTCGGCATGCTGAGCGCAGAAGGCGCGCGAGCCCATGCTCAGACAGTTTTCGACCGCGCCGACCTGGACAGCTCCGGCGCTCTCGATGCGGACGAATACGCCTCGCTCGCGATCGTCACAGCCGAACTATCGCGGCTCAACGGTTTTATCGCCATCGAAACCGGCGGCGACAACGCCAATATTGTAAGCTTGCCGATCGCCGCGCCGTCCGCCCTTTCGGGCGGTGAGCGCGCGCGCGTGGAAGCGGTCGCCCGCGCTGAGTTTTATGCGCTGGCGGGGGATGACGCGTCGCTCTCCGCTGACGAATATCTCGGCGAGCAGGCGGCCCGCTTCGCCGCCGCCGACCGTAATCGCAACGGCGCGCTCGCCAAGGCCGAGTTGACGTCCTTCGCCGTTCGCGAAGCCAAACTTGCAGGGTCCGACGCCTAAGCCCGCTCCACGGGCCAATTATCGATCAAGCGCGTTCGCCCGACGGCCACCGCCGCCAGAATGCGCGCCGGCGCGCCGGTCTCGAGGGATCCAAGCCCCACCGCCCCGAGATCGGCCGCCCATCTCGTCTCCAGATAGTCGATCCGGTCGAACCCGGCCGCCTCAAGCAGACCACGGCCTTCGGCCATCGCCCTCTCGACCGGCGCTCCTCTTTCAAGTTTTCCCGCAAGATCTGACAGCACGCCATTGAGTTTGCCGGCGATCCGGCGCTCGTCTGCGGTGAGGTATGCGTTGCGCGACGACATGGCGAGACCGTCCGGCTCGCGTACAGTCTCGCCGCCGACAATCTGCACGCTCATGTCCAGATCCCTGACCATGCGCTTGATGACGAGGAGCTGCTGGTAATCCTTCTCGCCGAACACCGCGACCGTGGGCCGAACCTGATTCAACAGCTTGCAGACGACAGTTGCGACGCCGCCGAAAAAATGCGGCCGCGATTCGCTTTCTAGCCCGGCCGCCACCTCGGCGACCGACACCGATGTCTGGTAGCCGCTCGGATACATCTCCTCGGGCGTCGGACACCACGCCAGATGGCAGCCCGCCGAGCCCAGCATTTCGAGGTCAGCCCCCTCATTTCTGGGATAGGTCGCCAGGTCCTCATTGACCGCGAATTGCCTCGGATTGACGAAAATGCTCGCGACCACGCGGTCGGAAAGCTTGGCCGCATGGCGTACGAGGGAAAGGTGCCCCTTGTGCAGCGCGCCCATTGTCGGCACAAAGCCTACGGTCAGGCCGGTTGATCGCCAGCCGTCGACGCGGGCGCGCAACGCCTTTAAGGTGCGGGCGACGCCCAATTGAGAATCAGGTCCTACTGGCGACATCCGACAAGCCCTGTT
>JAVJPA010000248.1:0-31850 GCA_040216495.1 Amphiplicatus sp.
CTGTGCGTTTCGCTGGTCAACCGGCACTTCAAGCTCGGCCTGATATCGCGGCTGACCGGGCCGCCCCAGATGTCCTGCGCCGACGTCGCCGCGCCTTCAGCCGGCCCGAGATTGGTAAGAAGCGAATTCGTATCGACGCCGAAGTCTTGCGCGCCGTTAAGGCCGGTCAGCGAAAGCCCCAGAAGACCGACGAGAAAAACCACAATGCGAACGACAATGCCCATTTGATAGCCCCACTGTTTGACCGACCGCCCCCGCGGCCTCGCGCGAAAGGCGCGATTGTTGAAAACGGCCGCCCCTGGCGACCGTGCGGCACCTTAACCGTTTAACGCGGCGCAGGCGACTCTCCCTTCGGCCCCCCCTATAGGTTGCGAGGTCTGGTCGTCGGGATTCTCGTGAATGACGACGGCGAACCCGTCATCGTCGAGCAGCGGGTGGGGGCCGTTTTCGGCCGCGCCAGCTTCGGTCGGGTATAAAGAGACGCCCCAGCGGAAGAGTTCCGCGGTCGCGCGCCCGTCCGAGCCCGCATAGAGATTGGGAAGATCGGCCCGTTCGGACCCCTGCGCGTTGAGCAGCCCGTGTTCGTGATTGTCCGGATCGATATGCCCGCCCGAGATCTTGAACCCGTCGGCGCCGTCCGAGCAATCGCCTTTCTGGTGTAAATGGATGCCGTGCCAGCCTTGGCTGAGCCCGCCGAGATCGACGCGCATCAGCACGCCGCCGGTCCCGTTGGTGAAAATGACGTGCCCGACGGTATCGCCGGTCCTGTCGACGATCGCCGCCGCCGCATCGGCCCAGCCCGCTGGCGCAAGCTCGGTCAACAGCGGGTCGGTCTTCGTCTTCTCGCCGTCGCCGCATGCCGCCAGAGCGAAGGCGGCGGAGAAAGCAAGAAGCGGGCGGGCGAGTGCGTGCGGCATGGGACCTCCTGAAAGCTGAGCGCAGAGCCTAGCTCATTGAGTCTGTACGGCAAAATCCTGCCGGCTGTTAAAGTTCGAACAGCGGCGCGCACGGTTAGTTGCGGGCGAGCTTAGATTTCCGGCGCAGGCCGCCGAACAGCGCCAGCGCGCCGCCGAAAAGCAGGGCGGAAGCCGGCAGTGGCACGGCGGCGGCCAGAGCGTCTAAGTCGAGCGTTCCGTCCGTGAACGCGAAAAGTTCGAAATTCGCGAGCAGCACCGAACTCTTCGAGCCGTCGGCGTTGAGGAAATTGAGCGCGAACGCTTCCGGCGCGATCGCCGACATGAGGACGAGCGAAATCACATTCGCCGATGCGAAATCGAACATTACCGTGTCCGTATTGGCGCCGCCGTCGAAGAGGGAACCGCCGCCGACCAGCGCCGCCTGATCGCCGGAGAGGATGAGCGAGTCTTCGCCGGCGCCGAAATCCGACACGCCGTTGAGGACGCCGCTGGCGAAGAGGGTGAGCGAGTCGTTCCCGTCTTCGAGGAACAGCGCGACGCCGCTGCGGCCCGTGATCGTTCCGCGGTTGATGATCGACTGCGCGGAATCGTTGAGCGGGTCGACATTGACGCCGATCTCGCCCTCGATCAGCGCGCCCGCGCGGTTATCGACGACGGACACGATGGACGTATCGACAGCCGGATCGAAATCGATCCCGTCTTCGCCGCCGATCAGCGCGCGGATCGTCCCTGTGTTGATGACCGTTCCGTTGTCGATGTCGATGGCGTCGTTGGCTGACGATTCGATGAGGCCGGAATTGACGATCATCGCGTTGGCGTTCGACTGAAACGCATCGTCTGCGGACGATATGGTTCCGGTGTTGGTCAGCGTCGCGTTGTTGTCCGCTTCGATCCCTTCGTCGGCGGCGGTCATGACCCCGTGATTGACGAGCGTGAGGTTGTTGCCCGCCTGAACCGCTTCATCGCCGCCTGCGATCGTCCCCGTGGACTGGTTCGTGATCGTCGCGCCGTCGCCCACGCGGATGGCGTCGCTGCCGGTTCCGTTGATGCTTCCGGCATTGTCTATAGCGATATTGGCGACGCCGTCCGCATCGATGCCGCGGTCGCCGCCGGTGATCGACGCGCCGGCAAAATTGTTGACCGCCGAGCCTGCGCCCTCGAACTGGACGCCCTCGTCATCGCCGTCGATGATTCCTCTATTGTTCACGGTGTTCGCGTTTCCGTCGAGGTTGAACGCATCCTCGCCCGGATCGCTTGAAACGGTGACGCCCGCGTTGACGTTGACCGTGACGTTGTTGCTGCCGTCCGAAAGTCCGTCCGCATCGTCGGCCGCGCAGGTGACCGTCTGGCCGGAGGAGGGGTTGTCCGGCGTACACTGGGCCATGGCGGCGGCGGGAAGAAGCGCAAGCGCGCCAAACGCGGCGGAAGCGAGCAGCAGACTACGTGACATGAAGACCCCCCAAGCGGTGTGGAAAAAGCGCGGACCGGATGACCGCCGGGTCGCTCCTAGCCGGGGAACGGCGACATTATCGTGACATTTCCGCGCCTCCGTCCGCAGGATAGGCGGGAGGGGTCTGCCGCCGGGGCGCAACGCTTGCAGCTTGAGGGGGGCGGGTGGTAAGCCCTTGCCAGCCCATTTCCCCTGATTCCGCAAAGGATTTCCGTGGCCGAAAACGACGATGAAACGCCTGCCGGCGACGGTCCGAAGGACCCCGGCGGGGAGCTCCCGAAAAACATCACCCCGGTCTCGATCGAAGACGAAATGCGCAAGTCGTATCTCGACTATGCGATGAGCGTCATCGTCTCGCGCGCCATCCCCGATGCGCGCGACGGACTGAAGCCGGTGCACCGCCGCATCCTCTGGGCGATGCACGAAATGGGGCTTGTCTGGAACAAGTCCTACCGCAAGGCGGCGGGCGTCGTCGGCGAGACGATGGGCAACTATCACCCGCACGGCGACCAGTCGATTTACGACGCGCTCGTCCGTATGGCGCAGGATTTCTCCATGCGCCTGCCGCTGATCGACGGGCAGGGCAATTTCGGCTCGATCGACGGCGATCCTCCCGCGGCGATGCGCTACACCGAATGCCGCATGGCGAAGTCGGCGACGGCGCTCCTGACCGACATCGAAAAGGAAACGGTTCACTTCGAGGCCAACTATGACGGCCGCAAGAGGGAACCGGCCGTCCTTCCCGCGCAGTTCCCGAATCTTCTCGTCAACGGCGCCGGGGGCATCGCCGTCGGCATGGCGACCAACATCCCGCCGCACAATCTCGGCGAGGTCGTCGACGCGACATTGGCGATGATCGATAACCCTGAGATCAGCGACAACGAACTGCTCGACATCGTGCCGGGTCCTGACTTTCCGACAGGCGGCATCATTCTCGGCCGCGCCGGATCGCGCGCCGGGCTGCTGCTCGGGCGCGGATCCGTCGTCATGCGCGGGCGCGCGACCATCGAGGAAATCCGCAAGGACCGCTACGCCATCATCGTCACCGAGATTCCCTTCCAGGTGAACAAGGCGCTGATGATCGAGCGCATCGCGGGTCTCGTGCGCGAGAAGAAGATCGAGGGCATCGCGGATATTCGCGACGAGTCAAACCGTCACGGCATCCGCGTCGTCATCGAGCTTCGCCGCGACGCGGCCGCGGATGTGGTGCTGAATCAGCTTTACCGCCACTCGCAGCTTCAGCAGGCGTTCTCCGTCAACATGCTGGCGCTCAACGGCGGGCGTCCGCAGCAACTGTCGCTGCGCGACGTGCTCGTCAGCTTCATCGACTTCCGCGAGGAGGTCGTCACCAAGCGGACCAAGTTCGACCTCGCCAAGTCGCGCGACCGGGCGCACATCTTGGTCGGTCTCGCCATCGCCGTCGCCTACATCGACGAGATCGTCGCGCTGATCCGCCGCGCGCCGGATCCCGCGACGGCGAAAGATCAGTTGATGCAGCGCGACTGGCCGGCGAAGGATCTGGCGCCGCTGGTCCTGCTCGTGGCCGATCCGCGCCACCTGATGAGCGACGGCAATACGCTGAAGCTCTCCGAAGAGCAGGCGAAGGCGATCCTCGATCTGCGTCTGCAAAGACTCACAGGTCTCGGCCGCGACGAGATCGGCGACGAGCTCAAGGGCCTCGCCGAAAAGATCGCCGACTATCTCGACATTCTCCGCCGCCGCGAGCGCGTGCTTGAAATCATCAAGACCGAGCTCCACGCGGTGCGCGAGGAATTCGCGACGCCGCGCAAGACCGAGATCGTCGACATGGAAGGCGAGGTCGAGGATGAAGACCTCATCGCCCAGGAAGACATGGTCGTGACGGTCACGCACTCGGGTTACGTCAAGCGCACGGCGCTTTCCGCCTACCGCGCGCAAAAGCGCGGCGGCAAGGGCCGCGCGGGCATGAAGCCGAAGGAAGAGGACTTCGTCTCCCAGCTCTTCATCGGCAACACGCATACGCCGCTCCTGTTCTTCACCTCGACGGGCATGAGCTACAGGATGAAGCTGTGGCGCATTCCCGAAGGCCTGCCGCAGTCGCGCGGCAAGGCGTTCGTGAATCTGCTGCCGCTGGCGCAGGACGAGCGCGTCACGACCATCCTGCCGCTCCCCGAGGACGAGGATTCCTGGGCGAACCTGCATGTCATGTTCGCGACCAAGAGCGGCGATGTCCGGCGCAACCAGCTTTCCGACTTCCAGCGCGTCAACCGCAACGGCAAGATCGCCATGAAGACGGAAGAGGGCGACGCCATCGTCGGCGTCGCTATTTGCCGGCCCGACGAAGACGTGCTGCTGACGACGGCGGCGGGCATGTGCATCCGCTTCCCCGTGGAGGACGTGCGCGTCTTCGCGGGCCGCACTTCGACGGGCGTTCGCGGCATCAGGCTCGACAAGGATGATGAAGTCATCTCGATGGCGATCCTGCATCACATAGACACGGACTCGGAAGAAGCGCGCGCCTACCTCAAGCACGCCGCCGCCATGCGCCGCGCGGTGGGCGAGAGCGACGGCGAGGAAGAAGCGGAGGAGGCGGGCGAAGCCTCCGTCGCGATCTCGCAAGCCCGTCTCGCCGAGCTTGGCGCCGCCGAACAGTTCGTTCTTACCGTCACCGACAACGGCTACGGCAAGCGTTCGTCTTCTTATGAATACAGAACGTCAGGGCGCGGCGGCAAAGGCATCATCGCCATCGTCACCAGCGCGCGGAACGGCTCGGTCGTCGCGTCGTTCCCCGTCGAGGACAATGATCAGATCATGCTCGTCACCGACGGCGGCCAGTTGATCCGCACGCCGGTCGAAGGCATCCGCGTTGCGGGACGCAATACGCAAGGCGTCACCATCTTCCGCACGCGCGAGGGCGAAAAGGTCGTGTCGGTCGAGCGCATCGAGGATATCGGCGACGAGGATGAAGGCGAGGGCGACCCCGAAGCGGAGGAATAAGCGATGGGCAAGCGCATCGGGCTTTATCCGGGCACTTTCGATCCCCTGACCCTCGGCCATGTCGATATTATCGGCCGGGCGGTGAAGCTGGTCGACGAACTCGTCATCGGCGTCGCGATCAATCGCGACAAGGGCCCGCTGTTCAGCCTTGAAGAGCGGGTGAAAATGGTCACCGACGAAATGGCCCCTATCGCGGCGAAAAGCGGCGTCGTCATCACCGTGACCCCCTTCGAGACGCTGCTGATGCATTTCGCCGAGGAAGTTAAGGCTGACATCATTATCCGCGGCCTCCGCGCCGTGTCGGACTTCGAGTACGAATTCCAGATGGTCGGCATGAACCAGGCCCTCAACGACGATATCGAGACCGTTTTTCTCATGGCCGACGCCCGCTACCAGTCGATCGCCTCGCGGCTCGTCAAGGAAATCGCCCGGCTCGGGGGCGATATCGGCTCCTTCGTCCCGAAAAAAGTCGCAGCCAAGCTTCAGAAAAAGTATCCGGCGCCGTAAGGTCCGCCCCGTTGTCCGGCGCATAGAGGAACAGCCATGATGATGCGTAGCCTTTTGTTGCCCTGCATGGCGCTCGCCGCGCTGGCCGCCGCGCCTGCGGCGGCTCAGAAAAAGGGCGAGACCCAGCTCACGCCCATCGGGCAGGTTCTGAAAGACGCCCCGGAAAGCGCCTGGCGCCCGCTCGATCCCGAAAACACGCTGATCATGGACCTGCCGTCCGGGCCGGTCGTGATCGAGATGCGGCCCGATATGGCGCCGAAGCATGTGGAACAGATCAAGACTCTGGTGCGCCAGGGCTTTTACGACGGCCTCCTGTTTCACCGGGTGATCGAAGGCTTCGTCGCGCAGGGCGGGGACCCGAAAGGCGACGGCACGGGCGGTTCGGAATTGCCGAACATTCCGGCGGAATTCCTGCACGACACGCAGGAGATTGCCGATTTCACCGCGATCGGGCGCGATCGCATCGCCGCGCGGGTCGGGTTCGTCGACGGTCTCGCCGTCGCCGCTCAGCCGGAATCGCTGCGCTCCTTCCTTAACGAGCGCAAGGTCGACCTCTGGGGCCTGCATTGCCCCGGCGCCATGTCGATGGCGCGCGCCACCGATCCGAACAGCGCCAACAGCCAGTTCTTCCTCGTCATCGGCGACACCCGCCTCAGCCTCGACGAGCGCTATACGGTGTGGGGCTGGATCGTCGATGGCTTCGACAACACCCGCCGCATCACGCGCGGCGAGCCGCCGAAGCGGCCCACGCCGATGATCCGTTTACGGATCGCCGCCGACATTCCCGCCGCCGACAGGCCGAACGTTCAGGTGATGCGCACCGACAGCGACGCTTTCCAGAAGTATCTTGAGACCGCCGGCGTCGTGCGCGACGGCTTTGTCCGCAACATGTGCGGGGTGAAGGTTCCGCGCCGCGTCAATGGAGAGTTCGCCATATGACTAAACTGATCCTCACGCTCGACACTGGCCCTGTGGTCATCGAAACCTTTGAAGACAAGGCGCCGAAACATGTCGCGCGCATCGCAGAACTCGCGGATGAAGGCTTCTATGACGGCCTGACCCTGCACCGCGTCATCGAAGGCTTCATGGCGCAGATGGGCTGCCCGAAAGGCAACGGCACGGGCGGCTCCGGCAAGAAGCTGAAGGCCGAGTTCAACGATACGAGCCACCAGCGCGGCGTCTGCTCGATGGCCCGCGCGCAGGATCCGAACAGCGGCGACAGCCAGTTCTTCATCTGCTTCGACGACGCTTCCTTCCTCGACACGCAGTACACGGCGTGGGGGCAGGTGGTCGAAGGCATGGAGAATGTCGACAAGGCCGCGCGCGGCGAGCCGCCGCGGAACCCGACGAAAATCGTGAGCTTCAGGACGGCGGCGTAGTCCTCAACTTTTCCTGCGCGCCTCCAGCAGCGCGCAGCATTCCTCCGTCCAGTCGATCCACAGGCGCTCATAGCGAACGCCGCCGCGCAGGCTGAGATACTGGCCGAGCGCGCGTCCCTTGAGCGCGGCGGGGTCCGGGAACAGTTTCGCTTCGAGCCGCTGAAGCATCTCCATCCGTTCGCGCGCGTACGCGTTCCGCTTCATCATTTGCGTCCGCAGCGTCTCCGCCGGAACGAGTCCGAGCGCGTGACACATGACGAGGAGGTCTTCTTTCACCGGCGCCGGTTTCGCGGGCGCGCCGGCCCAGTCGCGCAGATGCGCGAGGCCCGCCTCTGTCACCGAATAGACGATCCGGTCGGGGCGCGCCTGTTGCTCGATGACCCTCGCAGCGACGAGCGCGCGCTGTTCCAGTTTCGACAACTCCTTGTAGATCTGCTGGTGGCTCGCTTTCCAGAAATGGCCGAGCGAAGCGTCGAAGCGCTTGGCGAGATCGTAGCCGCTCAGCTCCTCGTCGACGAGCGCCGTCAGGATCGCATGGGCGAGGGCCATCGCGCGCGTTACGCGTAGAGACCGGCGAAGGCGAGCGCCGCCGCCGATATGAGCACGACCGCGCCGATATGGACGCGCCGGAGAGCCGCGAAATTGGCGAGACCCGAGACGAGAAACACGCCAGCGGCCGCATAACTAAGCAGAGGCGCGGTCGCCGAGGTCATGCTCGCATAGATCAGCAGGGCGCCGAGAATGCCCCATGCTGCCGAGGGAATATGCCAGACGGCGCGAACAAGATCGCGCGTGCGCGGATTTTTCAGGATCGTCGAGGCTCCTTCCGCATAAAGCGGGCGCAGGATAAACCGTTCGCCAAGCCAGGCGTGGGCGAAGCAGGCGAAAACGCCGAGCCCGCCCGAAACGATCAGCATGAAGTTTTGCATGTCAGCCTGCCGCTCCCGCCGCGAGCAGCGCTTCCATTTTCGCGCGCAACGCCGCGAGCGCATTCGGCGGGCGCAGCATCACTTCGATGTTCTTGATGCGCCCGGTTTCATCGAGCGTGATGAGATCGATGCCCTTGACGTCGAGATCGTCGATCGTGGTGCGGAACTCGAGCGCCAGCTCGTCAACGGAGACCCATTGGCGTTCGTAATGAACGGCGCCGAACGAAATCCCGACGCCGGCGATCAGGCGCGCGACAGTGTCCCGCCCCTGACGCGGTTTCCAGTAGAGCGGGGTGCGCAGTTCCACGTCTTCGGCGAGAAGGTCCGGCAGGCGGGCGAAGTCGCGGCTCGAAACGACGGCGCTCCAATCGGTGAGAAACCGCTGCGCGGTTTCGGTCATTGCGCCCTCAAGGATATGAGACATGGTCGTCTCTCCGTCGATCTATATGCAACTTATTGCATATAGATCTGTAGCCTGCAAGAGGACTTTCCTTGCGGTTCAAGCCCAATAAAAAGCGGTTTCCCCTTTTCAGCCGGCCGCTTTAAACCCCGCCCATGCTTGTCTCCGATTTCGATTTCGACCTTCCCGAAGAGCGCATCGCCCTTGCGCCGGCCCGGCCGCGCGATGCGGCGCGGCTGCTGCATGTGCGGGCTGACGGAGCGTTCGACCGCGCCGTGCGAGATCTGCCGTCGCTGCTAAGGGCGGGCGACATGCTCGTTCTCAACGACACCAAGGTCATCCCGGCGCAGCTCAGGGGAGTGCGTCCTGCGCGGGCCGATGGGGGCGGCGGCAATCCTGTTGAGATCGACGTGACCTTGCACAAGCGCCTCGCGCCGGAAGACGCCGCCGGCGCGCGCTGGCGCGCGTTCGTGCGTCCGGCGAAACGGCTGAAGGAAGGCGATGCGGTCGATTTCGGCGCCGGTCTTTCCGCGACAGTCGAAAGCCGCGGCGAGGCCGAGGCGACCTTGCGCTTCAACGTCTCCGGCGCCGAGTTCGACGCGGCGCTCGCGCGCGCCGGCGCGCCGCCGCTGCCGCCTTACATTGCGAGGAAGCGCGCGCCCCGCGACGAAGACGCGCGCGATTACCAGACGGTCTACGCCGACGAGCCCGGCTCCGTCGCCGCGCCGACCGCCGGACTTCATTTCACGGACGATCTCTTCGCCGCGCTCGATGCGAAAGGCGTCGCCCGCGAGACGATCACGCTGCATGTGGGCGCCGGCACCTTCCTGCCGGTCGCGGTTGAAGACACGCGCCAACATGTGATGCACGCCGAATGGGGCGAGATCACCGAAGCGCAGGCGGCGCGCATCAACGCCGCGCGCGAGGCGGGCGGGCGCATCGTCGCCGTTGGCACAACGGCGCTGCGCCTTCTCGAAAGCGCCGCGAATGATACGGCGCGCATCCAGCCTTACACGCGCGAGACGGATATTTTCATCACGCCCGGCTACCGCTTTCGCGCTGTCGACCTCCTGATGACCAACTTCCACCTGCCGCGCTCGACCCTGTTTATGTTGGTCTGCGCCTTCGCCGGGACAGAGACCATGAAAAACGCCTATAAGCGCGCCATTGACTCCGGCTACCGTTTCTATTCGTTCGGTGACGCCTGCCTGTTGGAGAAAGACCAGTGACGACGATTGCGTACGAAGATTTCGAGAGAGTGGACATCCGTGTGGGGACGATTGTCGCCGTCGACGATTTCCCAAAGGCGAGGAAACCCGCGTTCAAGCTTCAGGTCGATTTCGGCCCGGAGATCGGCGTCAAGAAATCCTCCGCGCAGATCACCGTGCACTACAAGAAAGAAGACCTGATCGGTCGGCAGGTCGCCGCTGTGGTGAACTTCCCGCCGCGCCAGATCGCCGATGTCATGTCGGAAGTGCTGGTGCTGGGCTTCCCGGACAAGGACGGCGCCGTCGTGCTGATCGGACCGACCCACGGCGTGCCGGACGGGGGCAAGCTGTTTTGACCGCTTTTTCTTTTACGCTGAACGCGACCGACGGCGCCGCCCGCGCCGGCGTCATCGCGACGCCGCACGGAGAGATCGCGACGCCCGCTTTCATGCCGGTCGGAACCGCGGGCACGGTGAAGGCGGTGCTGCCCGAGCATGTGCGGGCGACCGGCGCCGATATCGTGCTCGGCAACACTTATCATCTGATGCTGCGGCCCGGCGCAGAGCGCGTCGCGTCGCTCGGCGGCCTTCACAAGTTCATGAACTGGCCGCACCCGATCCTCACCGACTCCGGCGGCTATCAGGTCATGTCGCTCTCGACCTTGCGCAAACTCACCGAGGACGGCGTCTCGTTCCAGTCGCATATCGACGGCTCGGCGCACATGCTGACGCCCGAGCGCTCGGTCGAAATCCAGTGCCTCCTCGGCGCCGACATCCAGATGCAGCTCGACGAGTGCCCGGCGATTCCCATCGCCCACGACAAGGCGGCGGAGTCCATGCGCCTCTCGCTGCGCTGGGCCGAGCGCTCGAAGCGCGCGTTCGGGGAATACGCCAAGCCGGGACAGGCGCTGTTCGGCATCGTGCAGGGCGCGAACTACGAAGACCTTCGGCGCGAAAGCCTTGAGAAACTCATGGCGATCGGCTTTCCCGGCTATTCGGTCGGCGGCCTCGCGGTGGGCGAGGGGCGCGAGGAGATGTTCCGCGTGCTCGACTTCACCACGCCGCACATGGACAAGGCCAAGCCCCGCTACCTGATGGGCGTCGGCAAGCCGGCGGATATTGTCGGCGCCGTCGCGCGCGGGATCGACATGTTCGACTGCGTGCTCCCGACCAGAGCCGGGCGGCACGGGCAGGCATGGACCAGCGCCGGCGCCCTCAACATCAAGAACGCCCGCTTCGCCGACGACCCGGAACCGCTCGACGCGGCGCTCGGTTGCCCGGCGAGCCGCGACTATTCGAAGGCCTATCTCCACCACCTCTTCAAAGCCGGCGAATATCTCGGCCCCATGCTCCTTTCCTGGCACAACCTCGCCTACTACCAGTCGCTGATGGCCGGGATGCGCGCCGCCATCTCGGGCGGAACGTTCAACGATTTCGTCGCCCGGTTCCGGGAAGAGAGCGGCGAAACAGTCGTTTAGAGGTTGGTTAGCCCAAGCTTCGCGCGGTTCTGTTAACAGCAGGACGGGAACTTCTCCTCCCTCGCGTCAGCGGGGGAGGTGGCCCGAAGGGCCGGAGGGGGTAAAACTTCAGGAGTTGTCCGTGCGGCGGCCCCCTCCGTCCGCTACGCGGCCACCTCCCCGGTAAACGGGGGAGGAAAGAAGAGCGCGAAACAGACCGTTGCGCCGCTCGCCCGCCGGCGCGAACTCGCCCAAAAACCCCGGAAAAATTGGTCCCTCAAGCCGGTTGACCGTCCCGAGGGGCGCCATTATGGTCCGCGCTCCTTGGAGCCGGTTGACGCTCATTCCGGGCGCCGGCCGCTTTCCTTTTGCCGGTCGCCAGAGTAGTTTCCGGCCGCTTTCAAGGCGTAGTGGGCCTATAGCTCAGTTGGTAGAGCAACTGACTTTTAATCAGTAGGTCGCTGGTTCGAATCCAGCTGGGCTCACCAACTATTATCAACGCATTGCGCATTTTTATCGCTCGTGGCGGCGCTAGCCGCCCTAAGCGCAGCGTCGCGCGCCTAACCCCCATCCCGATAAACCACCCGAAACCCGATATGGTTCGTCGAAAAATCCAGCTCCTGCGGCTGGCGGGCGGCGGGTCTGTAGCGCTGGCAGTAGTTTTCGGCGCAGAGATACGAGCCGCCCTTGATGAGGCCTTCGTTCCGGTCCGGCGCGCTGTCTTTCACCCACTCCCAGACATTGCCGCTCATGTCGTATAGTCCGTATGCGTTGGGCGGATAGCAGCCGACGGGTGCGGCGCCGGCGTAGCCGTCGGCGGCGCTGTTGATGACGGGGAAGATGCCCTGCCATGTGTTCGCGCGCGGGGAGGGCGCGTCGTCGGGCTTTTCGTTTCCCCATGCGTAGGGCGCGCCGTCGAGGCCGCCGCGCGCGGCGAATTCCCATTCCGCTTCCGTCGGCAGATCGCCGCCGGCCCAGCGCGCATAGGCGAGGGCGTCTTCATAGGCGACATGCACGACGGGATAGTCCATCAGCGCGTCGATCGCGGAGCCCGGCCCTTTCGGCGCGCGCCAGGTCGCGCCTTTCTCGAATCGCCAGAACCCGCCGTTCTGGTCCGCGACCGTCAGTACAAAGACGGCGGAGCCGGGGACGAGCTGGCTTGCGGGGATATCCGGATGAAGCGCCGGATCGGGATTTCGCTCGGCGACGGTGATATAACCGGTCGCGTCGACGAACGCCTTGAACTGGCGGTTCGTCACTTCGTGCGCGTCGATGCTGAACGGCCCGACCTCGGCGTCGCGCACGGGGCCTTCCTCGGCGTAGAAATCCTCCGATCCCATCCGGAATCGCCCGCCCGGAAGCGCTTCGCGCGCGTCCGTTCCCGCCGCAAGGCAGCTTGCCCGGGCGCGGGCGGAGGGCGTCTCCGTCCCGGAGCCGCATCCCGCCGCTACTAGCGCCGAGGCGGCTATAGCCATGTATTTGCCCATGTTTGCGGTCTCGGCTATGGCGGGAGTCGAAAAAATAGTGTGTAGTGACAACGTTGCCAGAAACGAAGCAGCATAGCTGCGCCGGACGATAGCGCCGGCCGGCGGGGAAACGCAACAATAGCGGGAAACAACCAGAATGGCGCTCGAAACAATCGATATTCTTATCGTCGTCGGCTACGCGCTGGCGCTGATCGGCATTGCGACGCTCGTCTCGCGCGAGAAGGCGGGACACAAGAAAGACACGGCCGATTATTTTCTCGCCGGCAAGGCGCTGCCCTGGTGGGCGATCGGCGCATCGCTGATCGCGGCGAACATCTCCGCCGAGCAGATCATCGGCATGTCGGGCTCGGGCTACGCCATCGGGCTCGCCATCGCGTCTTATGAATGGCTCGCCGCGGTGACGCTCATTGTCGTCGGCAAGTTTTTCCTGCCGATTTTTCTGAAGCGCGGCATCTACACCATGCCGGAATTTCTCGAACAACGGTTCGGAACGGGCGTCAAATACGTGATGTCGGTGTTCTGGCTCGGCATTTACACGTTCGTGAACCTGACGACGATTTTGTGGCTCGGGGCGACGGCGATCAACACGCTGACCGGCGCCGACATGATGCTCGGCATGATCCTGCTGGCCATGTTCGCCGCCGCCTACTCGCTCTATGGCGGGCTCAAGGCCGTGGCGCTCACCGACATTATACAGGTGGTGCTGCTGATCTTGGGCGGCGCGCTGATCACGCAGATCACCCTCGCGCAGGTCGGGGGCGGCAGCGTCTGGGGCGGCTTTACGCAGCTGATGAGCGCATTTCCCGAGCGCTTCGACATGATTCTTTCGAAGGACAATCCTCAGTATAAAAACCTTCCCGGACTCGGCGTCATTCTCGGCGGCATGTGGGTGATGCATTTCTCCTACTGGGGCTTCAACCAGTACATCATCCAGCGCGCGCTCGGCGCCAAGAGCATCAAGGAAGCGCAGACCGGCATCATGTTCGCCGCCGCGCTGAAAATCATCATGCCGTTCATCATCGTCCTGCCGGGTATCGCCGCGGTGGCGCTGGCGCCCGATCTCTCCAAGCCGGATCAGGCTTATCCGGAAATGATGAAGCTGGTGCCGACTGGCGTCCGGGGGCTCATCTTCGCCGCTCTCATCGCCGCCATCGTCTCGTCGCTCGGCTCGATGATGAACTCGATTTCGACTATCTTCACCATGGACCTTTACCGGCCCCTGTTCGGGGAAGGAAAAACCGAGCGGCAACTGGTGGGGGTCGGCCGGATCACAAGCTTCGCCGCGCTCGTTATCGCGGTGATCGCCGCCCGGCCGTTTCTCGCGGGCGCCGACCAGGTGTTCCAGATCATTCAGGAATATACCGGCTTCTTCACGCCGGGCATTGTCGTGATCTTCCTGCTCGGCATGTTCTTCAAGCGCGCCACGGAGACCGGCGCCATCGGCGCGGTGATCGGCTCGTTCGCCCTGTCGCTCGCGTTCAAGGTCTGGCTGCCCGACATGCCGTTCATCGACCGGGTCGGGATCGTCTTCCTTCTGTGCCTCGCGCTCGGCGTCGCCCTCTCTTACCTGCAACGTCAGGCGTCCGACGAGAAAACAGTCGACCTCGCCGGCGTTTCCTTCAAGACCGGCCCCGGCTTCAATATCGGCGCCGCCATCATCGGCGCGATTCTGATCTTTCTGTATGCGTTCTACTGGTAGCGTCCGCCTACTTTGAGGCGCTTAGGCGAGAATGGAGAGGAGGCGATTTGGTCTCCCCGCCGCGCTCGGCGCGGCGCACGCCGGCGCAAGCCTCAATGGATCGACTTTGACGCTGGCGAAGACTCAATGAAGTCGAAGGCGAAACGGAAACAGCCCTGTTCAGGCATCTTCTTAAGCCGCGGACAGCAAACCGCCATGCAACAATCTCAACGGTAAAAGAGTTATTTCAATCTGAAAGGAAATAGTGCGCTGTAGAGCTTCTGACCGCAGCGAATAATTTCCTTAAGTCTCCGCACACGAAGAATTTATCCGTTTTACAAACGGATTTATTGTACGTCGCAGAGTGCAGTTTGAATATACTAAGTATACAGACAAAAGGCGTTTCTGCCGAAGGCGTTTCGTATGACAGATAGATGAAATTAACGATGGGCGTCTCTGTGTCACGTCGCTGACACACGCGCGCCTTATCGACCCGCCGGGTGGGTAACGACAGGTGGGGCGTTCAATGAGACTGAGCATTTTTAGAAGCGTTCTTTTGGGCGGCGTCGCCGCAATGTATGTTTCTTCGGCGATGGCGCAAACAGCGTCGTCGTCCGAGGGTTCTGGGGACGAAGTCGTTGTAACCGGCACACGCGGCCAGCCGCGCACAGCCTTTGACAGTCTGGCGCCGGTCGACGTCATCTCGGGGAACGCGCTGGACCGCACGGCGTCCGATGAAATCATGGACTCGCTCGCGCAGCTTACGCCATCGTTCAACGTGCAGCGCCTGCCGGCCAATGACGGACTTATCTTCGTGCGCCCGGCGACGTTGCGAAGCCTGTCGCCGGATCACACGCTCGTTCTCGTAAACGGCAAGCGCCGTCACCGTTCGGCGCTGCTTGGTTCGAACGGCGCGCAGGCCGCCGATCTGGCGCAGATTCCTTCCTCGGCGATCGAGCGCATTGAGGTGCTGCGCGACGGCGCGTCGGCGCAGTACGGATCCGATGCTATCGCCGGGGTCATCAACATCATTCTCAAGGACGAGCCGGGGTTGCGGGCCTTCGGCCAATACGGCCAGTATTACGAAGGCGACGGCGATCAGTTTCGCGCCGGCGCCCAGCTCGGAACGAAAATCGGGGAGGCGGGATTTCTCACCGGGACTTTCGAATGGACGACCGCGGACGCCACGTCGCGCTCGCGCCAGCGCGCGGACGCCATCGCCTTCCAGAATGCGAACCCCGATCTCGACGTGCCCGACCCTGTGCAGCGCTGGGGCCAGCCCGACCGCGACGCCTATCGTTTCGCCCTCAACGGCGAGATCGACGCGGGCCTGTTTACTGCTTATGCGTTCGGAACCTATGGCTGGGGCGAGGGTGTCGGCGATTTCAACTGGCGTAATCCGGCCAGCACCAGCGCCTACAATCCGAGCGCGGCCTATCCCGGGTTCGATCTGAATGATGTCTTCCCGACGGGCTTCACTCCGCGGTTCGGACAGGAAGACGAAGATCTTTCCATCGTCGGCGGCGTGAAAAGCAGCGGAGCCTCTGCATTCTCTTACGATTTCAGCGCCGCTTACGGCCGCAATGAAATTGATTACTTCATGCATGAGACGATCAACGCATCTCTCGGATCTGACAGCCCGACCTCGTTCCGTCCTGGCATTTTGTCGCAGCGCGAACTGACGTTGAACGCGGACTTCGTCTACGAACTCGCGCTCGACTTCTTTTCTGCGCCGGTCAACATCGCGTTCGGCGCGGAGCGGCGCGAAGAGACCTATGAAATCGAGGCGGGGGATGTCGCCTCTTACGCCATCGGGCCGGCGGCTGTTGACGGCCTGCCTTCGGGGTCGAACGGGTTCCCTGGATACAGCCCGGATCAGGCTGGCGAGTTCGACCAGAGAAGCTACGCCGGATATGTGGATGTGGAAATTCCGTTGACGGAGCGCTGGACCGTCGGTCTCGCGGGCCGGTACGAGACCTTCTCCTCGTTCGGCGACAATCTCGACGGCAAAGTTTCGACCCGGTTCGAACTGACGCCCTCGCTCGCCGTTCGCGCCACGGCCTCGACCGGTTTCCGCGCGCCGACGCCGGGCCAGCTCTTCAGCGAGCGCACCTCGCAGGGCCTTGATACGGTGACGCTTGACATCTTCACCGCCGGCCGATTCAGCCCGGAAGGCCCGATTGCGGAGATCATCAACCAGCGCCCCGACGCAGACATAAATCCGCTATCGCCGGAGGAATCCGAAAACTACACGCTGGGCTTCGCCTACAACAGCGGCTTCGGCCTTGTCGCGTCGGTCGACATCTACCAGATCAACGTCCGCGATCGCTTCGGCACGTCGCAGACCTTCACGCCGACCGCCGCCGAGCGCGCACAATTCGTCGCCATGGGCGTCCCCGGCGGCGAAGGGATCACGCGGGTCAATTTCTTCCAGAACGACTTCGACACGCGCACGCGCGGCGTCGATGTGGTCGTATCATACCGCACGGACCTCGGCGCAGGCGGCCTGACGCTCACCGGCGCCTACAATTTCAACGATACGAAAGTGACCGGCGGCACGCTGGCGCTCGACGAAACGAATCGCGTCCGGTTCGAGGAAATTCTGCCCCAGCATACCGCGAACGCCTCCGCCGCTTACAGTGTCGGCGCGTTCGAACTGCTCGGGCGCGTGCGCTACTACGGATCGTGGACGGACTATTCCTTCAACGCGACCGGCGACATCTTCCAGGACTTCGGCGCAGAGGTTTTTGTCGATCTTGCGGCGACCTGGCGCGCGACCGACAAACTTTCGCTTCGCGCCGGGGCCGAAAACATCTTTGACACTTATCCGGACGAAGCCGAGTTTCAGGCGAGCCGCGGCCTGATCTATTCGCGGAACGCGCCGTATGACACGGATGGCGGTTTCTATTACATTCGGGCCGATATCGAATTCTGATCGTTCGGCTTGGCGAATGAGCTGCCGGCGGCGCAGAGCGATCTGCGCCGTCTCGCTTTTGGAAAGAGGGCAGAGAGACAAAGATGATTTCTCGACGCGGACTGATTTCAGGGGTCGCCGGCGTTTCGGCGGCGTGCGTGGCGGTCAAATCTTTGGCGGAGGCCAAACCCTCGGGCGCTCTTTCCGCGCGCGCCGATGATGAAGCCGGGTGGGCGGCGGTCGCCGCCGAGTACGACGTCGCGCCGGAGATCATCAACCTTGAAAACGGCAACTGGGGTTTGATGGCGAGACCCGTGCTTGCGGCGTATCAGGCTCATACCGAGCGGGTGAATCGCGAAAATTCATTTTATGCGCGCCGTGGTTTTGGCGAGGACTTCCGGCGCATCCGCACGCGAGTCGCTTTGGCGCTCGGCGTCGGCGAAGATGAAATCGCCTTCACGCGCGGCGCGACGGAAGCGTTGCAGAATCTGATCGGCGGTTATCGGGGGCTCAAGCCCGGCGACAAGGTGATGATCGCAGATCTCGATTATGATTCGATCCAGTCGGCGATGGAGGCGAAAGCGGCTCGCGAAGGCGCAGAGCTTGTTCGGCTTTCCATCCCAGAGCCTGCCGATCACGATGGGCTCATAGATTTCTATCTCGCCGCGCTGGAGAAGCATCCGCAGACGAAATTGCTTCTTCTGACGCACATCAGTCATCGCACTGGTCTTTGCATTCCGGTTCGCGCCATAGCGGAAGCGGTGAGGGTGCGCGGCGTCGATGTGGTTGTCGATGCGGCGCACTCATGGGGACAGCTCGATTTTAAAGCGCCTGATCTCGGCGCGGATTTTGTCGGCTTCAATCTCCACAAATGGATCGGCGCGCCGATCGGCGTGGGCGTGCTTTATATCAAGCGGGACCGGCTTGACCGGATTGAGCCAAATATTTCCGCTAGCGAATGGGAGAGGGGGCGCATCGAAGGGCGCGTCCATACAGGGACCTCTAATTTCGCGGCGATGCTTGCAGTTGACGATGCGCTCGACTTTCATGAGCGCGTCGGCTCGGCCGCGAAAGAAGCCCGGCTAGAATACCTTCGCAATCGCTGGGTCAGCCAGGTGAAGTCGCTTGATAGCATCGAGATTTTGACCGCTGAGGATTCGCGCCTGCATGCCGGTATCACGTCATTTCGCATGCGCGGCATGACGAGCATCGAAGATAACGTCGCCATTGTTGAAGAATTGCTCGACAAGCATCGCATTTTTACGGTGCATCGCACCGGCGTTGCGGCGGGCGCGTGCGTGCGCGTAACCCCTTCGCTTTACAACAGCGCATCGGACGTGGATGCGTTGGCGGTTGCGCTGAAAGCAATGAGTTAACTACCGCACTGTGCGTCCCAAGCTTTTGTGCGCTGCGGCGCCGGCTCAAGGGCCGGGCATTCTCCCCCTGTGGCGGCTTCGCAACGCCTCCAGAAAAACAAAACCAAAAATATTTAATCATTGACAGGAGGGCCAAAGGCCGGGTTTTATGACGTCGCTGCGTTGATCGGACGTATTCGGAACAACTGTCCGGCGGCGAAGCGGGAGGACGCGCCTTGAGCGACCGCCGGCCAAAAGCCGACGGGCGGCAGAGCGGGCGAATGGCCGATGGCCCCGCCCGATGTGAGCTGTTGCCCCGGTGATTTGCGGAGGTTGCTCGATGCGATGCGACTTTAGCATCGGACCATCGAACAGGGAGGGAACCCTTGAGCCAGTTTACACGCCTAAAAAGTCGCCCGCAGCGCCATATCTTCATGGCCGCCGCTTCTATTGGCGCTATCGCCAGCGTTCAACCAGCGCTCGCGCAGGAGGAGCCAGTCGGCGACGACGAAATCGTCGTCACCGGATTCCGGCAGTCGCTCGCAGACGCGCTCGCAAACAAGCGTAACTCGAACCTTATCATTGAATCGATCACGGCAGAGGATATCGGCAAGTTTCCGGATCAAAATATTGCAGAATCCCTGCAGCGCCTTCCCGGGATTCAGATCGACCGCGAAAACGGGCAAGGCACAAAGGTCCGTATTCGCGGCCTTGACCAGAACGCCATCGTCCTGAACGGCGAAACCTTCCTGACAGGTCTTGAAGCGTTCACCCTCGGAGAGGGCTCGGATCGTTTCACCGATTCGCTTGAGAGCATTCCGTCGGAGCTTCTCGGCGGCGTGGACGTCTATAAATCGCCGAATGCATCGCTAGTCGAAGGCGGCATGGGCGGTCTTGTCGACTTGAAGACGCGCAGTCCGCTGAAATTTGAAGAAGGCTTTACGGCGGCGGGCAACTTCCGCATGGGGAACGGCTCGGACATCAGCGGCTGGGATCCGGTCGGCGCCGGCGTCTTCGCCTACAACATGAACGACCGGATCGGCATCATCGGCACGCTGTCTTACGACCGGCAAAGCATTCACACCGATGTTCTCGGCGGCGATAACCGCGGCAACTGGCGGTTTGCGGACAACGGTTCCGGCCAGTCTTTCTACGCGCCCGAATTCCGCTATTTGACCGATCGCGATCAGGAACGGGTCCGCTGGGGCGGCTCGCTAGCGCTTGAGTTCGCCGTTTCCGAAGCCCTGACGTTCAAAGCGGAATGGTTCCACTCCGAGCTCGACATCGAAACCAATGAAGTCGGCGTGAAACTGCCTTTCACGGCTGGATCCGAAGGCGTGCTCGACACACTGCAACCTTATACGATCGACGCGGACGGCGTTCTTACGTCAGGCACGATCGCGGCGACATCCGCCGAGGTCATCTCCATCGGCGCCAACGCCAGCAACAAGTCGGACAATTATCAGGCGAGTTTCGAATTCGACAATGGCGGACCGCTCACCGGCAGCCTGCGATTCTCTTATTCCGAAGCCGAGCAGGAGAAAGTTCAAGGGCACGCCGACGTGCGCTTCACGCGCTACAACGTGCCGACCGCTGACGCGGGAAGCCCGACCGGGTACAGCCATCAGCCGGCCAATCCGTCGGCGCCCGCGGGCTTCGCCTTCACTTACGACAATGGCGACGGAATCATGCCGTCGTTCGGCCTGCCCGGGGCTTCGTCGGATCTCTATACGAATCCGGCGAACGGCTTCTTCAAGTCGCACTGGGTGTTCAACAACAGCGCGGAGTTCCAGAACTGGGCCGCGCGGGGCGATGTTCAGTACAGGCCGGAGTTCATCGACTCGGCTAACCTGGTGATCAGCGGCGGGTTCCGTTATTCGGACCGCGACGTGGAGTTCCAGCGCAGCCTTTATCTCGCCGATTATTCCGGAAAGGGCGAGCTTAACGGTCTCGACTTCGGTCAGAACTGGACGCCTTACGGTTACTTCCAGGACGGCGCCATCGGCTTCAAGTCCTGCGAATTGCCGCCCGCCACGCCGGGGCGCGGACCTGGCACGGCGCCGAACGGGTGCGATAACCGGTTCGGCAACTCGCCGCCGCTGATCACGCCGTTCCAGACGTTCGCCGACGCGTCGGGCCGTCTTGTCTCGATCAGCGATTTCTTCGGATCGGGCGACAACGAAGAAGAGTTCTCGGAAATCCTGACCCAGGATCCGAAGCAGATCGGCGCCGACCCGGCCGCCTGGATTCAGGCGCTTTATCCGGATACGCCGTTTTCGTTCTTCAACGATCCGCTGAACACGTTCTCGGTCAACGAGAAAACCACGGCGGGTTACCTGATGACCGATTTCGGGGATCAGGACGACCGGTTCCATATCAACGCCGGCGTCCGTCTCGTTCACACCAACCTGAGAGTGTCTCAAGGCGCGGCGCCCGCCAACCCGACCTATTGGGGCACCGACTCATGGAACGGCGTGCTGCGGGATTCGGATACGGTCGTAAGCGAACGCAGCTATACGGATATTCTGCCGAGCGCCAACGTCGTGTTGGACATCACCGAGCAGCAGAAAGTTCGCTTCTCCGCTTCGCGCGTCGTTGCTCGGCAACCATTGTTTGACCTCGGCCGCGGTCTGCAGCTTGACTTCACGCGCGTCGAAGATCCGCTGAGCCCGGACTTCAACCGCTTCCAGTTCACGAATGGCAGCGGGGGCAATCCGAATCTCGATCCGTTCCGCGCCAACCAGTTCGATATAAGCTGGGAATACTATTTCGGCAGCCAGGGCCTGTTCGCCGTGACCGCTTACTGGAAAGAGGTCGACTCTTTCATCACCAGCGAAACCACGCCTGAACTAGTCGCGGACCAGACCATCGACGGCTCCAGCATCGGATCCGTCACGCGGCCAGTGAACGGCGAAGGCGGGCGTATCCGCGGCTTTGAAGTCGCGGCCCAATACGCGTTCGACTGGGGCGGGGGTTTCAACGCCAACTACACTTTCTCGGACTCGACATCGCCGATCGTCAACGATTTCGACACCGGCTTGCCGATCCCGGGCGTCGCCAAGCACGCTTACAACGCTCAAGTTTATTATGACAACGAGCTGTTCGAAGCGCGCGTGTCCTACTCATGGCGCGGCAAGTACTTCAACAACAATTTCGGGTTCGCCGATAGTTCGGACCCGGACGGAACGTTGACGTTGGGCCGCTACGCCCGCAGCTACGGCCAGCTTGACGCGCAGGCGGTCGTGCATCTCACCGAGAACTTCGACCTGACGGCTGAAGTCGTGAACCTGCTGAAGAACGAACAGAGCGAGTATCTCCAGTTCGAAAATCTGCCTTTCAGGGCCACCTCCGGCGCGCGCCGGATCCTGCTTGGCGCCCGGTTCCGGTTCTAGCGGCGGGCGGGGCGATTCGGGCGCGGCGGGCCGGTTGCCGCCGCGTCCGTCCTTCCGGGAAAGCGGCCGGCCGCGGTCGGCCGCTTTTTTGGCCAAGCGCGGTTGCGGCGCGGCCGCGCCGCCAGCAAAGTGTGAGTACGCGCCGACGTTTTGCGGCGTTTCAGGCTGACGAGAGCGCCAACACATGGAATCGATTCTGCCGCGCAGCATTGCGATCGTCGGCGGAGGCACGGCCGGATGGATGGCTGCGGCGGCGTTGTCCCGCATGCTGGCCGGGCGTTGCTCCATCACCCTCATCGAATCGGCCGAGATCGGAACGATAGGCGTCGGCGAGGCGACGGTGCCGCCGATTCGCAATTTCAACAGTCTTCTTGGGATCGACGAAAGCGATTTCCTGCGCGCGACGAAAGGCACGTTCAAACTCGGCATCGAGTTTCGGGACTGGACCCGCCTCGGGCATGTCTACTTCCATCCGTTCGGCGTGCATGGCCGGATGGATTCTGGGTATCTGCATCAATACTGGTTGAAGCTGCGCGCGCTTGGCGACCCGACCTCGATCGAGGAGTACTCGCTATGCACGGTGGCGGCGCGCGCCGGCAAGTTCGCCGCCGCCTCGCCCGATGCGCGGTCAATTCTTTCGACGATGACGTCCGCCTATCATTTCGACGCGTCCCTCTACGCCGCCTATCTGCGCAATTACGCGGAACGGCGCGGAACGATGCGGATTGAAGGTCGGGTGGTCGATGTAAAGCTGCGGGGAGAGGACGGCTTTATCGAATCGGTCGCGCTTGAAGGCGGTCATGTTGTGGAGGCCGACTTCTTCGTCGATTGCTCGGGTTTTCGCGGGCTGTTGATCGAACAGGCGCTTAAAACCGGCTATGTCGACTGGACGCACTGGCTGCCATGCGACCGCGCCGTCGCCGTGCAGTACGAGAATGCCAGCGGGAAAATACCTCCGTATACGCAGTCCACGGCCCGCGAGGCCGGCTGGCAGTGGCGAATCCCGCTCCAGCATCGCATCGGCTCCGGCTATGTCTATTGCAGCGAGTTCGTCAGCGACGATGAGGCGACTGCGACCTTGCTCGCCAATATCGACGGCGCGACCTTGCGCGAACCTAAAACGCTGCGGTTCTCAACTGGCCATCGCAAACAGTTCTGGCGAAAGAATTGCGTCGCGATCGGGCTTTCAAGCGGGTTCCTTGAGCCGCTGGAATCCACCAGCATTCATCTGATCCAGACGGGGATCACCAAGCTTCTGGACTTCTTTCCCGCCCGCGGCTTCGAGCAAGGCGATATCGACGAGTATAACCGCCACGCAATTGCGGAGTTTGAATCGGTGCGGGATTTCATCGTGCTGCACTATCACGCGACAGAGCGAAACGATGCGCCGCTTTGGGATTACTGCCGCGCCATGGATATCCCGACGACGCTGGAACGCAAGATCGGTCTTTTCAGAACTCACGCGCGGCTCGCCCGTCTCGCGCCGCAAGATTTTTTCACGCACACGAGCTGGATCGCCGTGCTGCTCGGGCAAGGCATCGTTCCGCGCTCGTACGATCCGCTGGTCGATATTCATGAACCCGCATCGGTACGAGAGCGGCTGTCCGCAATCCGGGACGAAGTCCGGCAAGCGGCGAGCGGAATGGCGACTCATGAAGACTTTATCAGCCGGCGAATTTTGCAGGTCGGCGCCTATGCCTAAGCTTTTCTCGGCCTTCTTGTCAGGTCTGGCGGATCGAGGAAATCCGCCTGCGGGTCAGGGGCGTCGCTTGACCTTAACCACGACATGGCGTCGGGTCGGATTGGATGAGCTGCGCCTGATATGGATCGGAGCCTAGCGGAGTGATTGACGGTAGAATGAAGCAGGACGCCCATCATCTGTCTGGCGCGGGGCGCTCAAGCCCTGCGGAAGGCTCATTTTCCGGGACTAACCTGGAACTGGCGGGCGGCCATAATCAGCGGGTGACCTTGCAGGCGATCCGCGTCAAAAGCCCGATCACGAGGGTCGATCTTGCGGAGATGACCGGCTTGACCGCTCCCGCAATCGCCAACATCACCAAACGCCTTCTTGAAGAAGACCTTATCGCCGAGGTCGGCCGCGTCAGGGGAGGGCGAGGCCAACCCGCAAAAATGCTGGCGATCAATGCGGACGGTTGCTTTTCGATCGGGGTGAATATCGACCGCGACCATATCACCATGGTGGCGCTTGATCTTGTCGGCCGCGTCCGCGCGCGTGCGACGCGCGAGATCGATTACGCGCTGCCGTCCGCTGTCGGAAAGTTCTTCAAGAAAGAAATCGACTCGTTTTTCGGCAAGGGCGGCATCCCCCGTTCAAAAGTCATCGGCGTCGGCGTCGCCGTGCCGGACGATCTCGGCCGGGTCGCGCTGCCCCATCGGCCGGCGAATTATGCCGCGTGGAACGATGTCAATGTCGCGTCTCTCTTTTCCGATATACTGCCGCTGCCAGTTTATGTTGAAAACGACGCGACCGCCGCTGCGGTCGGAGAAATGCAATTCGGTCACGGCCTTAAACGGCCGAGTTTCTTTTACATGTTGCTGACGTCCGGCCTCGGCGGCGGCCTTGTCATCGACGGCGCCTATATACGCGGCGCCTCCGGGCGAAGCGGTGAAATAGGCTTCCTTCCTTTGCGAGCAAAGAAGGACGCGCGTACGTTACAGGATGTCGTCTCGCTTTCCGCCCTCTACGAACATCTGGCGGCGAGCGGGTATGAGGTTTCGACGCCGCACGCGCTCGAAAAGCTCGATGAGCCAGGGCAGGCCGCGCTGAATGAATGGATCGGCGCCGCAGCGCGTCATCTCATAGAGCCGATCATATCGGTGATCTGCCTAATCAATCCGCATGCGGTGCTGATCGGCGGTCGGTTGCCGTCGTTTGTTTCCGACGCGCTCGCAGACAAGCTCAATAACGCGCTGGCGAAACGGGCGGACGAGCTTCCGGCGACATGCGTAGTCGAGCGGGCCGCCATCGCAGAGGATGCGCCGGCCGTCGGCGCGGCGATTTTGCCCTTCAGCGCTCAACTTTTCCCGACCCGGTCGGCCCTCCTTAAGACGGCCATCCCAGCCTAATTGGCTACGTCGAATTATTATATTTTTTTGTTTTTTTTAATTGCAACTCCTTCTGGCATTAGGGAAACTCGGGAAGAAGGCGGCGGATTTGGGCGCGTTTGTCCGTCTGCGGAACCGCTAGGTTTGGAGAAGAGCGTGACGATAGTCGAGGCGAGCAAAGGCGGCGCGGGGTTCCCGCAAGCTAATGCATTCGCCAATGTCACAATGCTGTTTTTCGCCTGGGGCTTCATTACAGCCGCGATCGATCCCTTGATCCCGGTCGTGCGGTCGGTTTTCAGTCTCAGCTATGCGGAGTCGATGCTGACTCAATTCGCTTTCTTTATGGCTTACGGACTTGTCTCGCTGCCGGCCGCGCTGTTTGTGAGCCGCGCGGGATATGCGAACTCGACGCTCTTCGCGCTTGCTGCGATGATCGCAGGCTGTCTTTTGATGCCCGTTGCAACGGCGGCGGACAGCTATGAGATCGTTCTCGTCGCGCTTTTTGTCATTGCTTCGGGCATTACGTTGCTGCAGGTTGCGGCTAATCCGCTTGCTGCAGCGCTTGGCGATCCGAAGCGTTCGCATTTTCGGTTGACGCTGTCGCAAGCGTTTAACTCGCTTGGCACCGTCGCGGCGCCTTTACTTGGCGCGATCCTGCTTTTACGCGGCGGAGTTTTCGCAGAAGGGGCTGACCATAGCGTCAGTCGAGGCGAGACTTTATCCAGCGTTGCGCTTTCTTTCTCTCTGATCGCCGGATTTGTGGCCGTGCTCGCCGCTGCGATGTGGCGGGCGAAGGCGCGCATCTCGAAAGCGTCGGCGCATATCTGCGCAGGCGCAGTTTCACCCTTGCGCGCCTTTTCGTCGCCATGGGCGCTCGCCGGCGCGGCGGCCATATTCCTTTACGTAGGCGCCGAAGTGTCGATCGGCAGCATCATGATCAATCTTCTCGCCGATCCCGAAATTCTGGGCGCTTCGGAGGAAACCGCCGGCAGGCTGCTGAGCCTGTATTGGGGCGGCGCCATGATCGGCCGCTTTATCGGCAGCGCCGCGCTGACAAAAGCGCCGGCGGCTTTGATTCTTTGCGCCGCCGGCGTTGGCGCTACGCTCTTATGCTTCACCGTTTTCGTTTCCGGAGGAGTGATGGCCGCGGTTGCGGCTTTAGCGATCGGTCTCTTCAACGCCATTATGTTTCCGACCATTTTTACATTGACGCTTCAGCGTTCCGATGCGCCGACATCTGCGGTTTCCGGACTTTTGTGCATGGCGATCGTCGGCGGCGCGATTATTCCCCTACTGACCGGAGTGGCGGCTGACAGAGCAGGCCTGTCCGCATCGTTTCTGATTCCTCTAGCGGCTTATTGCGCAATCTCTTTCTTCGCTTTTCTTTGCGCAAGAGTTGATATGAATGAGCGCGCGCTGGCGGCGCGCGAAATTCGCGCGAAGGGCTGAACATGCAGATCGGCGTTGATTTTGGCGGGACAAAAATCGAAGCGGCGGCGCTCGCGCCGGACGGCCGTTTTCTCGCGCGCCGGCGCGTCGGCAATCCGGGAATTTACGATGCGGCTATCGAGGCGGTGCGCGCGCTGGTTGAAGCGATTGAGAATGACATAGGCGCGCGCGGCACAGTCGGGGTCGGCACGCCGGGATCGATGTCGCTGAGTTCCGACACGATTCGAAACGCCAATTCGATCTGGCTCAATGGCCGGCGTTTTCGCGACGACCTCGCCGCCGCGCTGGGCCGCGATATACGCATGGCCAACGATGCGAACTGCCTCGCGCTGTCCGAAGCGAGCGATGGCGCGACGCGCGACGCCGCTGTCGCGTTCGCGGTCATACTCGGAACCGGGTGCGGCGGCGGTTTGACCGTCAACGGCCGTCTGATCGAAGGTGCGAACGGCATCGGCGGAGAATGGGGGCATACGCCGCTTCCCTGGGCGAAAGGCGACGAGATTGAGGGCCCGGAATGTTGGTGCGGCAAGCGCGGATGTCTCGAGACATGGATATCCGGCAGCGGCCTCTCGCGAGACTTTGAAGCGGCGACGGGCCTGCGGCAGTCGGCGCAAAGCATTGTCGCGGCTGCGGCTGCGGGAAACAGCGCCGAAGCCTCGGCGGCGCTAGAGCGTTACATCGACCGTCTCGGCCGGGCGCTCGCGGTCGTCTGCAATATTGTCGATCCCGCTGTCATTGTGCTGGGCGGGGGGCTTTCAAACGTCGCTGCGATATACGAGCGCGTTCCTTCGATCGTCGCCAGCTACATTTTCTCCGAAGAATGGAACAGTCGCATCGCGCCGGCGCGGTGGGGAGATTCGTCAGGCGTTCGCGGCGCGGCGCGGCTGTGGCCGGCGGCGAAAGCGTCTGAACCGTCCGCCTTTAACGCCGTCGTCGCGAAATCGCGGTGAGAGCGATGATGCGAAACAGCCTTACGACGCGTTTCATGCGTTTCTATCGAACAACCGCAGAAATCGGGAGCACCCCGATCGCGTCCGCCGCTTGCTCTTTCATTCCTCCCGGAAGAGCGGCGGCGGACGTTTCTACTTTCTTTGACAGGCCCGTCCTTTCAAGGACTATCAGCTCCGTTATTGTCGCCGCCGCCTCGGCGTTCATGGCCCTGTCGCCCTCATGGGCTGTCGATGGAACCGACGGGTTCGTCACGGTCGATGGCGATGAATTTGTCATTGACGGGCGCCCCTATCACTTTGTCGGCGTCAATCTCTGGTACGGCGCCTATCTCGGATCGAACGCGTCCTTCGGCGACCGCGCGCGTCTCGTCGCGGAGCTCGATCAGTTGAAAGAGATCGGCGTCGACAATCTGAGGATACTCGGCGCATCGGAGGCGTCGCCTTTCAAGCGATCGCTGGAGCATACGTTCAGGACCAAAGGCGATGAGTATAATGAAGCGCTTTTAGAGGGGCTGGACTTTTTGCTTGCGGAAATGCGCAAGCGCGACATGCGCGCGGTCATCTATCTCAACAATTTCTGGGAATGGTCCGGCGGGATGGGGACATACCTCTACTGGACCAATGGCGGGAGCTTCATCGATCTTGGCGATCCCGCCCATCCCTGGCCGGCGTTTCCGAACTTCACTGCCGGGTTTTATGAGAGCGGCGAAGCCAACGCGCTCTACCGCCGCTATGTGACAGCGCTCGTCTCCCGGACCAATACCGTCACCGGCGGGGCGTACAGGGACGATCCGACGATCATGGCGTGGCAGCTCGCCAACGAACCGCGGCCGGCTTTCAACGCGAGAGAAGGAGATGATCGGTTCGACGCGTTCGTCGGCTGGATCGACGAGACGGCGCGCTTCATCAAGTCGCTCGATCCGAACCATCTTGTCTCCTCCGGCAATGAAGGGTTCATGGGCTGCAACGAGATCGACAATTGCTTTCAGGCCGCGCACCGCTCCCCGGCCATCGACTATCTGACGTTTCATATCTGGCCGAGAAACTGGAGCTGGCATGATGCGGCGCATCCGGATCGGACATTCAAGGAGGCTGCGAACAAAACCGCTTCGTATATCGAACGGCATATCGCCGACGCCAAGGCGTTGAACAAACCCATCGTGCTCGAGGAGTTCGGGCTCGACCGGGATGGCGAAGCGTTATCGCCCGATGCGCCGGCGCGCTTCCGCGACAGGTTTCTGCGGGGCGTCTATGCGGCTATGGAAGCGGATATGGCGGTGGACGGTCCTTTCGCCGGAACGAATGTCTGGTCGTGGGGCGGCGCCGGGCGCGCAGCCCATGAGGATTTCGAATGGCGGGCCGGCGATACGGCGTACACGGGCGACCCGCCGCAGGAGCCGCAGGGACGCAATTCGGTGTTCGATACGGACGTATCGACGCTTGAGATTATGAGCGATCATGCCGCGCGACTTAAAGAAGCGCGCTGACACATAAGAAGAACGGCCCAAAGCTAGGCCGCCGACCGGGAAGGAATACGCAGTGGGCGTTCAAACCATCGATCTGGCGATCATCCTCGCCTATCTCGTTGTTTCAGTCGGCCTCGGCTACTGGGTCTCCAGCATCGCGTCGAAAAACACCAAGAACTATTTCCTCGGCGGCAATAAACTGCCCTGGTATGCGCTCGGCGTCTCCAATGCGTCAGGCATGTTCGACATCAGCGGCACGATGTGGCTCGTCTATCTGCTGTTCGTGTACGGACTCAAGAGCATCTGGGTGCCCTGGCTGTGGCCTGTCTTCAACCAGATTTTTCTGATGGTGTTCTTGTCGACATGGCTGCGGCGCTCCAACGCCATGACCGGTGCGGAGTGGATCGTGTTCCGGTTCGGCGATGGGGTGGGCGCGCGGCTGTCGCATCTGATCGTAGTCATCTTCGCGCTCGTCACCGTGCTGAGCTACCTCGCCTATGGTTTTGTCGGCATCGGAAAGTTCGCGGCGACGTTCCTGCCGTTTGAGCTTGCGACCGACCCGCGCATGAATGAAATTCTCTACGGGCTGATCATCGTCGGCGTCACGTCGATCTATGTGGTCAAGGGCGGCATGCTCAGCGTTGTCGCCACTGAGGTCTTGCAGTTTTTCATCATGCTTGTGGCGTGCGTCGTGGTCGGCGTCATCGCCATGAACAAAGTGTCGCCGGAGATGATCGCGGCGGCGACGCCGGAAGGGTGGGGCGACGCGTTTTTCGGATGGCGGCTCGACCTTGACTGGAGCGGTCTCCTGGAAGCTGCGAACGCCAAGATCATCGACGACGGCTGGTCCCTGTTTTCGATCTTCTTCATGCTGATGCTCTTCAAAGGCGTGATGCAAAGCTTCGCCGGCCCGGCGCCCACCTACGACATGCAGCGCATCCTTTCCGCGCGCACGCCTAGAGAAGCCGCCATGATGAGCGGTCTAGTCAGTCTTGTCCTCAATCCGGGGCGCTATCTTCTAATTGCGGGACTGACGGTGCTCGCGCTCGTCTATTTCACGCCGCAGCTCCGCGCCATGGGGCCGGATGTTGATTTCGAGCTCATCCTGCCTTTCGCGCTCAAGAACTTCGTCCCGGCGGGACTGCTAGGCATCCTGATCGCAGGGCTTCTCGCCGCGTTCATGTCGTCCTTCGCGGCGAGCGTCAACGCGGCCCCGGCCTATGTGGTGAACGACATCTATCGCCGTTACATCAACCCGAACCTCGAAGAAAAAGCCTATGTGCGCGCCAGCATTATTGTCTCGGCGTTGTTCATTGTCGCCGGTACGGCGATCGGGTTGTTCGTTCCTTCGCTCAACAAGCTGATCCTGTGGCTCGTCAGCGCGCTTTACGGCGGCTACACGGCGGCGAACATGCTCAAATGGTATTGGTGGCGGTTCAACGGCCATGGCTATTTCTGGGGCATGGCCGCAGGCATCGCCGCCGCCTTGCCGCTGGCCCTCACCGACATTTCTCCGCTCAGCGCTTTCCCTGCGATGTTCGCCTTTACAGTTTTTGCGAGCGTCATCGGCGCGCTGGCGACAAAGCCGACAGAGATGCCCGTGCTCATGGCTTTCTATAAGCAGACGCGGCCATGGGGCTTCTGGGGGCCGGTGCTGCGCGCCCTTGAGGAAAATGGCGAGGCTGTTGCGCCTAACCGGGACTTTGCGCGGGACATGGCCAATGTCGTGATCGGCATCGTGTGGCAGACCGCGCTCGTCGCCGCGCCGATCTATCTCGTTATTGGCGACCGGACGATGATGTGGACGTGCGTCGCGCTGGCGCTCGCCGGTACGGTCGTTTTGAAGTTCACATGGTACGACCATCTGAAAGATTATCCCGATGAAGCTCCAAAAAGCGCGCGGTCGCTGCGCGTCGCCAGCGTGAAGGAGGCGCAGACATGAGCTTTTATCGAGCGACCGGCATGATCGCTCTGGCGATACTGGCGCTTTCCTGTACGCGCAGGGACGCGCAAAGCGCGGGTACGGCGCGCGGTTTCGGCCAGACCCGTGAAGCCGTGCTCGATCTTATCGAAAGAACGGCGGGAGAAAGCCGATCGCTCTCCGGCGTACAAGTCAATGAGTATGAAGTATTCATTCAGTGTACGTCGCTGGAGCGCACTTACGAACTGACCGGAAAATGGCCGGCGATTCTCGGGCTGGAGCTGATGTTCATTATTGAGAACCCGGCCTACCGAGATTTCTTCATGAAGCGTGCGAAGGAACATGCTGCGCGCGGCGGGCTCGTCACGCTGACCTGGCACGCCCGCAATCCGCTGGAGGTCTGTCCGCGCGGGGAATATTACAAGTGCTCCCAGCATCCTATGACGGACGCGGCGCTGACGCGGCTTCTAGATCCGTCGACGCGTGAGCATGCTCTTTGGGCTGAAGACGTCGACGCCATAGCGGATGTGCTGAAAGAACTCGAAGCGACCGGCGTCGCCGTCATCTTCCGCCCCTATCATGAAATGAACGGCGGCTGGTTCTGGTGGGGCCAGAAGCAGCGCTACGTCGATTTGTGGCGGGCTCTGCGTACGCGGCTGACAGAGAAGCACGGGCTCCGGGAAATGGTCTGGGTATGGTCGTCCGACAAGGAGTCGGTCGACGTCGCCCGATACTATCCTGGCGACGCCTTTGTCGATTTTACCGGCGCCGACCTTTATTCGAGGGACAGGGGCGGACCGATCTATGAAACAGCCAAAGCGAATGTCGGCGCCCTGCACGCGTCCGACGTGTTCGCTTTCACGGAAATCGGCCTGTTGCCTTCCTTTGAGATTTTCCACGCCATAAAGCCTGCATGGTTTTTGCAGTGGGGCGGCGAATTTATTGATGTT
>JAVJPA010000249.1:0-5790 GCA_040216495.1 Amphiplicatus sp.
ACGACGCTCTTCCGATCTGGCGCCCGCGAGCGATGAGCGACCGGCCTAGCTTTTCTTTTTCTCCGGCAGTCCCTTGCGCTTGGTTTCGGCGAAGTCCTTGAGCTCCTTCTTGCTCATCGACTCGTACATGTCTTTAGACGCGCCGCGGAGCGACGATTTCGATTTTTCGCCGCGCTTGGCGGCGAGCGCCGCGCCGGCGGCCTGCTGCTGGGCTTTGGATTTTGCGGGCATGACTGGCTCCTTCGCATGAGCCCCCTGTCGCTGAACGCTGCGTCCCCGGTTTTGGTTCCTCAAAGAAAAAGGCCGCCGCGGAGAGGGGCTCCGGCGGCGGCCGAGTTAGGGAAGACGGTGCGCAAGCGCTCGCGGCGGCGGCCTTTGGAAACCGGAGGGGCGTTCCAAAAGCCGCGCCCGCGCCTCTTCCCTGCGAGGGGGTTAGAAACGAACCTTGACGCCGCCGCCGTAAAACCGCGGCGCGCCGGCGATGTAGGTCGGAATGCCGAACGCGCCGCCGGTGTTGCCGGCGTCGATGATGTATTCCTTGTCGAGCAGGTTTTCGGCGTAGGCTTCGAACGTCACGGCGCCGTCCATCACGTCGAGACCGGCGCGGATGTTGAGGAGTCCGAACGCGTCCTGCGACACGGCGGGAACGGAGAAAAGAACCGGTCCGCCACCCGGCAGCACGACGTCGTAGCCGTCGCTGTTTTCGTCTTCAAAGTACACGGACGATTTCCACGTGTAGGTCGGCGTCAGGAACAGCGCGCCGAACGAGGTCTCTTTGCGCCAGTTGAAGCCCGCCGACAGCGAATGGTCGGGCGACAGGCGGAAGCGGTTGCCGGCGAAGATCTGGGGATTGCCGTCGGCGTCCTCGTCGTCGAAACGCGAGTGGTTCCAGCCATAGGTGAAGAAGAAGTCCAGGCCGTCGCTCGGATGGATGTTGAGGCCCATCTCCGCGCCGTAGGTCTGCGCCGTGCCGGCGTTCACCGTCACGAAGAGCGGCGGCATGCCGGGCCCTGCGTCCTGCGTCACGCCGGTCTGGAAATTGTCGTAGGTGTAGTAATAGGCGGCGCTTTCAAGCGTCGCGAGGCCATCGAAAAACGCGCCCTTGAGCCCGATCTCGTAGCTTGAGACGGTCTCGGCCGGGATGACGTTGAAGCTTGGCGTCGCGCCGCCCGATGGGGTCGTGGCGAAATCGTCCTCGATGACTTCCGGGCGCCGTCCGCGCGAGTAGTTGGCGTAGACGTATTTGCCGTCGGCGAATTCGTAGTTGAGAACCGCGCGCCAGGAGAAGCCGCTGAATTTGTTCTCGATCCCGGGGAATCCGTCCGACGAAACCTGTCCGCCGCTGTCGCCGACCAGCACGGCAGGAGTTCCGATGATGAACGGGGTGATGGGATTCAGTTCGGTGATTTCGGAGGAGAACAGCGTTTCTTTCCTGTCGCGCGTCCAGCGTCCGCCCGCTGTGAAAGTCAGGCGATCCGTCAGCGCGTAGGAGACTTCGCCGAAGAGGTCGAACGAGAAATTGTCAGCGTAGTTGGTGAAGGTCTCGCTCTGGTAGACTCCGACAGGGATGCCCGCGAGGCCGAGCGCCGCGTTGACGACCGCCGGATCGCCGGAGAGATAGGCGTTGGCGAGAAACGCGCTGCCGACAAGCGTTTGCTGGCCGGCCACATCGGTGACGGCTGCGAGCCCCCCGAAGAGGCCGGCGACGGTTCCGACGTCGAAGCCGAGCGGCACGCTTTGGCTCCCCTTTTCGGAGAAGGCACCGCCGCCGAAAAAGCCGGTGAGCCTGCCGCCATTGTCGTAGGAAAAGCGCATGTCGGACGACCATTGCTCTCCGCGCGCATCCTCGGCGAAGATGAAGAGGTTGAGCGCGGTTCCGTCCGGGTCGAAGACTTCGAGCGAGTCAAACTCGCGCCACGCCGACGTGGAGACGAGGCTCCACGTGTCGGAAAGCTTCCATGTGAAAATGCCGGTGAGGTCCTTCACCGTGCGGTCGACGCCGAGTTCGGCGCCGCCGAGGAAGTTTCCGAACGTGTTGAGCGTCGCGAACTCGTTCGGGCGCGCCGTCCCGCCGAGCGCCGGGACGACGCCCGACTTGAACGAGGTGCCCGGAGGCTCGTCTTTCGAATAGTTGCCGATGATGTCGATGCGGAAATTCTCGAACGGCTCGGCGCGGACGCTGCCGCGAATGGCGAGCGTGTCGGTTCCGTTCAGCGCTTCCCCGTCCAGCGGATTGTCGATGAAGCCGTCGCGCTTTTCATACGAGGCCGCGGCGCGCACCGCGAGCTTGTCCTCGACGAGCGGAATATTGAGAAACCCGTTATAAGCCTGCTGGCCGAAATTGCCGAACTCGGCGCCGAACGCGCCGCCGAATTCATAGGTCGGCTTGTTGGTGATGACATGCACGGCGCCGATCTGCGCGGAACGGCCGAACAGCGTTCCCTGCGGGCCTTTCAGCACTTCGACGCGCTCGATGTCGTGGAGCTTGACGATCGACCCGCGCGAGCGGGCGATGGAGACGCCGTTCTGGAACACCGAGACGCGCGGCTCGATGGTCGAGGCGCCGTCGTCCGAGGTGATGCCCCTGAGGACGAAGCCCGGATTGTTGACTGACTGCTCCTGCACGATGAAACCGGGGACATAGGCCGAAAGCTGCTCGAATTCGTCGACGCCGATCTTTTCGAGAAATTCGCCTGTGTAAGCGGTGACGGCGAGCGGGACTTCGAGAATGTTCTGCTCGCGGAACTGCGCGGTGACGACGATCGTGTCGTCAACTGGCGCCGCATCGTCTGCGAAAGAAACGGCGGGAAAAAGCGCGCACGAAAGCGCGAGCGCGCTGGCGCGCGCCAGAAAACCTGAACGCATTGGAAGACCCCTCGACTGTGTGCGCCGCACCATTGCGCGGCGGACGTGTCAGGATCGTGACGGTTTTTCTACGGGCGCGTGACAGACTCAGCGCGTATCGCCGGCGTTATTTTTGCGGATGAAACTGATCTTGCCTTGCGGTTCGAGAATGCCCCATGCGACCTGTCCGAGCGAAGCGATGCCGGCGAGACGCATCTCAGAATCGAGCTCCAGCCTAGACAGTCTGTGAGCGGACAGGTTCTCGGTTATGAGCTCGCCGTCGCGGATGATGACGAGCGGCCTGCCTTCGAGAATCTCTTCCGCTTTCGGCGAAAGGAAGGTGATCCATGACAGCGCCAGCGCCCAGAAGGCGATGGTCGCGATGGCGAGCGCCGCGCCGGTGATGCTGAAATCGTCCTGCGTCACGGCCTGCTGGATGAGATCGCCGAGCACGATCATCAAGATCATCTCGAACGGGGTGATTTCCGCGAGTTCGCGCCGGCCGAGAAAGCGCAGCATGGCGAACAGGAGAAAGAACATGATCGTGGCGCGCGCGACGATGTCCATTACGGCCTCGCCTGCATGGCAAGATCGAGGGAAGCGAGCCGGCGGTTGCCGTCATAAAGCGCTACCGACCCCGAATTTTCTCCCGCAAGCGACGGGTTGATCTGGAGATCGGTCTTGAAGACGAGCGTGTCGCCCGTCTTCAGGGGACCGAAGGAAAAGCGGAATGCGCCGTCAGCGAACGATTCCTTTTCGGGCGCGGGGGTCAACGTATTGAGCGTCATGTCGCGCCACAGCGTCTCATCGACCGCTATGACGGCCTCGCCGATGTCGGCGCGCGCCTCGACAATGAACCGGGTTTCAAAAAACTTGCCGTTGCGGTGAATGGCCGGCGCTTCAACTGCGAAGCGTGCGGCCGCGCTTTCGGTTTCGGAGCGCCTCTGGGCCCCGCCGCCGAAAGCGCCCGTCAGCGCTGCGCCGAGAAAGCCTGCGAGGATCAGGACCGCCGCAACGTTCATGGGGCGGCGCATGGGCGAGGGTCGCAGATGCTCCGTCTGGACGCCAATCGGATAATCATCGTGACTCATCGCGCTGCTCATCGCTTGCGCCGCGACGAGCAGGTCTGCCGGGCGCGGCGCGTCAACACCAACGCGCCGGCGCCCGATGAGTTCCTGAAAGTTTAAGCGTCGCGGCGGTTGTCGCGACGCTTTCCATGCGCTTTGGCCGCCGCGGGCGACGGGCCTTTGCGATGGGTCGAGGGTTTCTTCCGGCGCGGCGGGCGCGCGTCGCCGGCGTTGGCGCCGGCGCGGCCTCTGCCGCCGCCGCCGCTGTTATGGCCCTTGCCGCGGTTCTTGCCGCGCTCCATCAGCGGCACGTTTTCGTCGAACGCGCCTTCAAGCCGGAAGGTGATGCGCGCCGCGCGCTCGATGGCGCGGAGCTTGCCGCGTTCGGCGTGATCGCAGAGCGTGATGGCGACGCCGGTTTCGCCGTTGCGGCCTGTGCGGCCGATACGGTGGACATAGTTTTCCGGCTCGTCCGGCAAGTCGAAATTGACGACATGCGATATGCCCGGCACGTCGATGCCGCGCGCGGCGATGTCGGTGGCGACGAGGATTGTCAGCTTGCCGTCGCGGAAGCCTTGCAACGCGCGCTGGCGCGCGTTCTGGTTCTTGTTGCCGTGGATCGCTTCGGCGCGGAATCCGTCTCGCTCAAGGTCTTTGACGACGCGGTCGGCGCCGTGTTTCGTTCGGGCGAAGACGAGCGTGCGCGTGACGTCGGGCTGGCGCAGCAGCTCGGAGAGCTTGGCGCGCTTTTGCGACGTCGGCACGATCAGCACAGACTGCGCGATGACCGCGGGCTGCGAACCCTTGCGGTCGGCTTCGACGGTGATGGGATCGTTGAGGAGGCTAGACGCCAGCCCTTCGACGGCCTTCGGCATGGTGGCCGAGAAAAACGCCGTCTGGTGTTTCACGGGAAGCATGCGCGCGATTTCGCGCACCGGCTCGATGAAGCCCATGTCGAGCATGCGGTCGGCCTCGTCGAGCACGAACCAGCGGGTCTCGTCGAGCGTCAAGTGGCCTTCCTCGATGAGATCGAGCAGGCGGCCCGGCGTCGCGATGACGATGTCGGCGCCGCGGCGCAGTTTCGAAATCTGCGCGCCGCGCGAGGCGCCGCCGAGAATGAGGGCGGTCGAAAGCCGCGAGCCGGCTGCGAATTTGAGAAGGTTATCCTCGATCTGAGCGGCGAGTTCGCGGGTCGGCGCGAGAATGAGCGCGCGCGCGGTCTTCGGCATCGGGCGCGAGCGCAGGGCGGAGATGCCCTGAATGATCGGCAGGCCGAACGCGGCGGTCTTGCCGGAGCCTGTCTGGGCGATGCCGAGAATGTCGGCGCCCTCGAGCTGGGCGGGAATAGCCATGTTCTGGATGGGCTTCGGCTCGGTCAGGCCGGCGCGCGAGAGCGCATAGACCAACGCCGGCGACAGGCCGAGCTCGGAAAAGCCGTTGCGGAGCTTTTCGCCGGCCTCCTGAGCGGCCAACTGCTCGCTGGCGCGCTGCTCTTCGGCGTGAATTGTCGTTTCGGCGCGCGGCGCGTCGCCATACGGACGGCGCGGCCCGCGATTATGGTCCCGGCCGCCATTGGGCTTGCCGTGGAAGCCGCCGCCATTCGGGCGGTTGCGGTTGTCGTTGCGGCGCGGGTTTTTGCGGCGCTGCTGGTTTTCGGCGCGCGGCGCCTCGGTTACTGTGGTCAAAACAAAATCCTTCAGCCTGCGGAGCATCGCTCGCGCAAGGCGTTCTGTCGCGGCGGCCCGAGCGCTTCGGGCGGCGGCGGTTCACAAATTGGAACGACAAAGCGGCGAGAGAGAAACCCTCGCATCCTGGCGCTGTCGCGCCCGGACCCTTTTGGTCCAGGCTCTTCGCCCTCTTCCTTGATGGAAATCTTCCA
>JAVJPA010000250.1:0-4310 GCA_040216495.1 Amphiplicatus sp.
CCGGAGATCGCCTATTACGAATGCCTTCATGAACTGAAGCTGATCGTCGATCTTCTGTACGAGGGCGGCATCGCCAAGATGCACGAGTTCATTTCCGAAACGGCGAAATACGGCGATCTCGTCTCCGGGCCGCGCGTTATCAACGACGAAACGCGGCAACGGATGCGCGAAGTGCTGAAAGACATACAGACCGGAACCTTCGCCCATAACTGGATCGTCGAGAACCAGGCCGGCAAGGTTCAGTACCAGAAGCTGCTGGACGCCGATCTCGCCCACCCGATTGAGACGACGGGCAGAGAATTGCGTGAGCGTATGGCGTGGTTGAAACCTGGCGCCAACACCAAGGACGATTGAGGCAGTTCATGACCGCGCCGACCCAGAATCCGAAAGCAAAGACAATCGACGCTGCGCCGGCGCCCGCGCTCAACAAACCGGGCGCGGAGCTTCTTCTCGATGCGCTCGAGGAGCAGGGCGTCGAAGTGATCTTCGGCTATCCGGGCGGCGCGGTGCTGCCGATCTATGACGCGCTGTTCAAGCGTGACACGATCCGCCACATCATGGTCCGTCACGAGCAAGGCGCCGTGCACGCAGCCGAGGGTTATGCGCGCTCGACCGGCAAGCCCGGCGTCGTGCTCGTCACCTCCGGCCCCGGCGCGACCAACGCCGTGACCGGCCTCGCCGACGCCTTGCTCGATTCAATCCCCGTCATCTGTCTTACAGGGCAGGTCGCGCGCAAACTGATCGGTACTGACGCCTTTCAGGAATGCGATACGATCGGCATCACGCGCGCCTGCACCAAGCATAACTACCTTGTGACTTCTGCGGAAAAACTCTCGACCATTGTGCACGAGGCTTTCCATGTCGCCACGAACGGGCGTCCTGGGCCGGTGCTGATCGATATTCCAAAAGACGTGCAGTTCGAGGAGGCGGCCTACATCGCGCGAGCTGCCGCGCAGAAGCGCGACTGCGTGACGACGCCGCCGGTGGATCAGGCCAAGATCGCGCAAGCTGTCGATCTGATGCGCCGGGCGCGGCGCCCCGTGTTCTATACTGGCGGCGGCGTCATTAATGCAGGACCTATCGCCAGCGAAGCCTTGCGTGCGCTGGCCCGCGAAACGGGGTTTCCCGTCACCTCGACCCTGATGGGTCTCGGCGCTTTTCCCGCCGACAATCCGCAATGGCTCGGCATGCTCGGGATGCACGGCAGCGTCGAGGCCAACTCGGCGATGCACGATTGCGACCTGATGATCTGTCTCGGCGCGCGCTTTGACGACCGCGTCACTGGCAGGCTGGATGCTTTCTCGCCGGGCTCGCGCAAGATCCATGTGGATATCGACCCGTCATCCATCAATAAGAACGTGCCGGTCGATCTGGCCATTGTCGGGGACGCCGGCGAGGTGACGGCTGCGTTGCTCGCCGAGTGGCGTACTCGCGCCGCTGAAAGCTCGGTGGATCAGGGGCGTCTCGCGTTATGGCGCGCGCAAATCGATCAATGGCGCGCGAAAAAATGTTTTTCCTATGAAGTAGCGGCGAATGTCATCAAGCCGCAGCATGCGATTGAGCGTCTCTATGCATTGACGCGCGGTCGCGACGTGTATGTGACGACCGAAGTCGGCCAGCACCAAATGTGGGCGGCGCAGTTCTTTCATTTCGACAAACCAAACCGCTGGATGACCTCGGGCGGGCTCGGCACCATGGGCTATGGCCTGCCCGCCGCGCTCGGCGTTCAGGCGGCGCACCCCGAGGCGCTTGTGATCGACATCGCCGGCGACGCTTCCGTGCAGATGACCATGCAGGAAATGTCGACAGCGGTGCAGCACCGGCTGCCGATAAAAATCTTCATCCTCAACAACGCCTATCTCGGCATGGTCCGCCAGTGGCAGGAGCTGCTGCATGGCGGACGGTACTCCCATTCCTATTCGGACTCGCTGCCCGATTTCGTGAAGCTTGCGGAAGCCTATGGCGGCGTCGGCATCCGAGCCGAAACGCCGGCGGAGCTGGACGCGAAGATCATTGAGATGATCGACTGCGACCGACCGGTTCTGTTCGACTGCGTCGTGTCGCAGGAAGAAAACGTCTTTCCGATGATCCCGTCAGGAGCGGCGCATAATGAAATGCTGTTGGGCTCGGTCAAGGCCGACTCCGTCAGCGCCGAGGGGAGGACATTGGTGTGAGCGACCAACCGTCCCTGTCAGTTTACCCGGTGTCAGCGCCTGAAGAGGCGAACCGGGAATGCATCTTGGCCGTCATCGTCGATAACGAGCCCGGCGTGCTAGCTCGCGTCGTCGGACTGATCTCGGCGCGCGGTTACAACATTGAAAGCCTCACTGTCGCCGAAACCGATGTGGAGAAGCATCGTTCGCGCATCACAGTCGTGACCCGCGGCACGCCGTCTAAAATCGACCAGATCAAAGCGCAACTCGGCCGGCTCGTGCCAGTGCGCCGCGTTATAGACGTCACCGCCGAAAGTGACGCCATCGAACGCGAACTTGCCTTGGTCAAGATCGCCGGCAAGGGCGAGCAGCGTGTTGAAGCGATGCGTCTCGCGGACATCTTCCGCGCCAAGGCGCTAGACACGACGCATACCTCGTTCGTGTTCGAAATCACGGGCGCGCGCGAGAAGATAAACGCTTTTATCGACCTGATGCGGCCTTTAGGTCTCGTCGAAGTGTCGCGGACCGGGGTCCTGTCTATCCGCCGCGGACCGAGTACGGATTGAATTGTGCGCCATGCCCAGGAGATTTCATATGCTGAGCAAACTCCGAATCTTTCTTTCGAGCCTCTACGAGCGACTTAGCGGCGCCGCGCTGCTTTTGACCGGCGCGCCCGCCCCTGTCCCCGTACGAATTCGAAGGAACCGACATGACGCCTCCCGCTGACAATTCCGACACGCACGTAAAGATCTTCGACACGACGCTCCGTGATGGCGAACAAGCGCCGGGCTTTTCCATGGCGGTCGACGCCAAGCTCGTCGTGGCGCGCGCGCTGCGCGATCTCAACGTCGATATTATTGAAGCAGGCTTCGCGGCCGCGTCGCCTGGCGATTCCGCCGCTGTTTCCGCTGTAGCTCAGGAAATCGAAGGGCCGGTCATCTGTTCGCTCGCGCGTCTCGCCGAGCCTGATATTGATGCTGCGCTAAAAGCCCTGACGCCGGCGAAGCGCAAGCGCGTTCACGTGTTCATCGGCACGAGTCCGTTGCACCGCGAGGCGAAGCTGAAATTGACCAAGGATGAGATCATCGAACGGATTCACCGACTGGTCCGGCATGCGCGCTCGGGCTGCGCGGATATAGAGTTCTCTCCGGAAGACGCCATCCGGACCGAGCGCGAGTACCTCGTCGAGGCATTGACGGCGGCTATTGAAGCCGGCGCTACGACGCTGAATATTCCCGATACGGTCGGCTACACAACACCGGATGAAATTTACGAGCTGTTCTCATTTCTCAAGCGAACTGTACCGGGAGCCGGCAAAGTGACCTTCTCGACGCACTGTCATGACGATCTTGGCATGGCTGTCGCGAATTCTCTGGCGGCGGTCAGGGGCGGCGCACGTCAAATAGAATGTGCGATCAACGGCATCGGCGAACGCGCCGGCAACTGCTCGCTGGAGGAAGCGGTGATGGCGCTGGCGACCCGCCGCGACTATTTTGGCCTTGCTACGCAGATCGAGACGACGAAGCTCTACCCGGCCAGCCAGGCGCTGGCGCGCGTCACCCACAATCCGATCCCGCGCAACAAGGCGATTGTCGGCAAGAATGCGTTTGCGCACGAAGCGGGCATTCACCAGCACGGCGTGCTCGCCAACAAACGCACTTATGAGATTATGGACGCCGAAGCGGTCGGCATGCCGTCGAACTCCATCGTCCTCGGCAAGCATTCTGGCAAACATGCGCTGGCAGCTCGCATCGAAACGTTAGGCTTCGATATCGGCGACAATCGTCTCAATGAGATTTTTGTCGAGTTCAAGAATCTCGCTGACGCGACCCGCGAGGTGACGGATGCGGATGTGGTGCGATTGGTGACGGGAGAAACCCGCGATGGCCGGGCCGGCCCGTGGCGCGTCCGACGCGTCGAGCTTCATGTTGATTTCGAGGACGACACCCGGCCGAAGGCGCGAGTCACCATGGAGCATCTCGATGGAACGATGCGCACCCTGACTGAAGAAGGCGGCGGCCCGATCGACGCGGCGTTTGCCGCCGTGTGCGCGGTCGCGGGAGTCGAGGGACGCATTGTCGCTCTCGACATGCATCATGTCGCCGAGCATGAAGTCGGACCCGTGCACGCGCAGGCCGTCGTTGAAGTAGGCGATGT
>JAVJPA010000251.1:0-4668 GCA_040216495.1 Amphiplicatus sp.
TTCAATCCTCCGGCGCTTTCTGCTATGCGGGACCCCTCGCTGCGGCCTTTCCAGGTCCCGCGCCGGGCCTGTAGCTCAATGGTCAGAGCTGGCGGCTCATAACCGCTAGGTTGGGGGTTCGAGTCCCTCCGGGCCCACCACATCCAAGGCTGTCGTTCAAGGGGGATTGCTGACGCTCTATGACGCCGCCTCGCCCGAGCAAGCATTGGTTCCTCGCCGTCGCCTTGACGCTCGCGCTCGCCGCCTGCGGCGAAAGGCAGACCGTCGCCGAGCGCAACGCGCTTCTCGCGCCCGCATACCAGATATTCGAACCGGAGGGCGACGGCCCCTTCCCCGTCGCCATTCTCGTTCCCGGCTGCGGCGGCCTGTTCGGCGACGAGGGGCCGAAGGAGATCATGCGCGACTATGCGCGCGAGGCCGCGACGCGCGGATACATCGCGCTCGTGGTCGACAGTTTCACGCCGCGCAGCATCGGTTTCGACAAGGCGAGAAAACTCGTCTGCGCAGGGCTGACGTTGCGCGGCGGACAAAGAGCGGGCGACATCGTCGCCGCCATCGAACACGCCCGCGCGCTCCCGGGCGCATTGACGGACGGCTATGTGATCGCGGGCTGGAGCCATGGCGGCTGGGCCGTCATGGACGTCATGACGTTCGACATGGAGGCGAAAGGACCGCCGGGCCTCGCCGATCCGCCGCGCGATGCGCTCGCCGCCGTCGACGGCGTCTATCTCACCTATCCCTATTGCGGCTTCGGCTCGCGCACCAACAAGCGCCGATGGGCGAAAGCGCCGGTCGCCAGCATCGTCGTAGTCGAAGGCGACACCGTATCGAGCCCTGAAAGCTGCTCGAAAGCCTTCTTCAACATATACAAAAGCGGGGTGACTCTGGACATCGAGATGTTTAGAGGAGTGACCCACGCCTTCGACGAAAGCGACCAGACGGCGACATCGAAATTCGTCTATGACGAAAGCGTCGCCGCCCGCGCGCACCGGCGGTTCGGGGATTTTCTGGACGCGGTGGCGCAAGGCGCGGCGAACTGATTTATTCCTGATCGAACGGAACGATAAATAATGCCAGCCTGCAAAATCGTCTGGACCGGGACGAAATTCATTCTTGAAGCGGCCGAAATGGCGCTGAGCGAAGTCCTGTGGCCGCCGGCGGGCGCGATCAGTCTCACCAAAGACGACGACACCAAACCGGATGAGCAAACGGGCTGGCGGCTCGAAGCCTATTTCGAAGAGCGCCCCGACGCGGCCGCGCTCGCCGCGGCGCTTGACGGAACCGGGCTCGGCGCCGGCGAGAGCGAAGAGCTTCCCGACATCGACTGGGTCGCCCATTCGCTCGCCGGGCTCGGCGTCGTCCGCTGCGGACGCTTCGTGCTCTACGGCGTGCACGACGCCGACAAATTGCCGAACGAGGACGGCGACATTCCAATCCGCATCGACGCCAACCAGGCGTTCGGCACCGGCCATCACCCGACGACGGCGGGCTGCCTCACCTTGCTGGACCGTTTCGCCGGCAATCCGCCTGAGCGCATTCTCGATCTGGGAACCGGCTCCGCCGTGCTCGCCGTCGCCGCGGCGAAACTCTGGGACCGCGCCGTGCTTGCGACCGACATCGACGCGAAGTCGGTCGAGATCGCCCGCGAGAACGCGGCGCTGAACGGCGCGGACGGTCTCGTTGACGCGATCGTCGCCGACGGGTTCGAGGACGAACGCATCAATCAGGCCGGTCCGTTCGATTTCATCTTCGCCAACATCCTTGCGGGGCCGCTCACCGAATTCGCGCCTGCGATGGCCGAGCACACGGCGAAGGCGGGCCGCATCATGCTCGCCGGGCTGATGGCCGAACAGGAAGCGGGCGTCACCGCCGCTTACGAGGCCGCCGGCTTCCGCCGCCTCAACCGGCTCGATCATGCGACCTGGCCGGTGCTCTTGTTCGTTCGGGTTTGAGGTTTCAGGCGTTAGGTTATAGGGATTAGCGCGGCGGCGCGGCTTGGCCGCCCTAACCCCTAAAACCGAAAACCTGACCCCTCTATGTTCCAGACCTTCGATCCCGTTTCCGACCGTTCCTACGCCGGCAAGCACTTGCCGCCCCTGCGCGCCGAGATGGCCAAGCGCGGCCTCGACGGGTTTATCGTTCCGCATGATGACGAATATCAGAACGAATATATTCCCGATTACGCCGAACGGCTGATGTGGGTGTCGGGCTTTTCCGGCTCCGCCGGCGCCGCGATCATCATGCAGGACCGCGCCGTCGTGTTCGCCGACGGGCGCTACACGCTGCAAGTCCGCGCGCAGGCCGATGATGCCTTCTTCGAGTATGAAGGCATACCGGAGTCTTCGCCCGAGGCGTGGCTCGCGGCGAATGCGAAAAAAGGCCAGCGCATCGGTTACGATCCGATGCTGCACGCCCCCGCAAACGTCGCGCGTCTTGAAGCGGCGGCTAAGAAGGCGGGCTTCGAGCTTGTGGCCGTCGAGGACAATCCCGTCGATGCGGCGTGGACGGACCAGCCTGCGTTCCCGGCCGCGAAGGTCAGGCCGCACCCGATCGAATTCGCCGGCAAGGCCTCCGCAGACAAACGGGCCGAAATCGCCGCAGCGCTGAAAGACGCGGGCGCCGACGCCGTGTTGATCACGGCGCCGCCGTCGATCGCGTGGCTCTTTAACATTCGCGGCGGCGACGTGCCGAGAACGCCCCTGCCGCTCGGGCGCGCGATTGTAGATGCGGACGGGCGCGCGACGCTCTTCGTCGCGCCGGAAAAGGTCGGCAACGATCTCGCGGGGCATTTGGGATCCGATGTAGACATCCGCGCGGAAAGCGATGTCGTCGCCGCGCTCGCGAAACTTGGCGAAGCCGGGAAGAAAGTCGCGGTCGACCCGGCGATGGCCCCGTCGCGTTACGTGCGAGAGCTGAAAGCCGCCGGCGCGGGCGTCGTCGAAATGACGGACCCCTGCGCCCTCCCCCGCGCCACCAAGAACGCCGCCGAGCTTGAGGGGACGCGCTCGGCGCATGTGCGCGACGGCGCCGCGGTGACGCAGTTCCTGCACTGGATCGCGACGCGCGCGCAGGACGGCAACGTCGACGAGATCGCCGCCGCGACGAAGCTCGAAGAATTCCGCGCTTCGACCGGCAAACTGGTCGATGTCAGTTTCGATTCCATCTCCGGCGCCGGTCCGAACGGCGCCGTCGTCCATTACAAGGTCGACACCGCCACCAACCGCAAGCTCGAGCCGGGCCAGCTTTTCCTCATCGACTCCGGCGGTCAGTACCCGGACGGCACGACCGACATCACCCGCGTCGCGACCATCGGCAAACCGACAGCCGAAATGCGCGACCGTTTCACCCGCGTGCTGAAGGGCCATATCGCGCTCGCGACCGCGCGCTTTCCCGCCGGCACGACGGGCCACCAGCTCGACGCGCTGGCCCGCAAACCGCTCTGGGACGTCGGCCTCGACTACGATCACGGCACCGGGCACGGCGTCGGCAGCTTCCTCGGCGTGCATGAAGGCCCGCAGCGCATCGCCAAAATGCCGAACAGCCAGGCGCTGAAACCCGGCATGATCCTTTCCAACGAGCCCGGTTACTACAAGACCGGAGAATTCGGCATACGCATCGAAAACCTCATTATCGTCACGCCGCCTGAGCCTCTCGATGGCGGCGAACGGCCGATGATGGGCTTCGAGACGATCACGCTCGCGCCGATCGAACTCGACCTCGTCGTCCCCGCCCTGCTCTCGGAAACCGAACGCCATTGGCTCAACAAGTATCACGCGCGCGTCCGGCAGACCTTGACCCCGTTGCTGCCGAAAGACGTTGCAGACTGGCTGGCGACAAAAACGAAATCAATCTGACCTCCTCACCGCCAGAACCCCGCCGAGCGGAAACTCGACTTGGACTTCCTCGGCGACGGCGGCGATTTCGTCCGTCAGGCTTTGCAAATAGCCTTCTTCGTCGCCGCGATGGGCGGCGTAGGAGCGCGCATAGGACGTGGTGCCGAACAGCGCAGCCGTGTCGGCCGGGTTCAGCCGCGTATGGGTTTTGCCGTTGAACGTCTCGATTTTTTCAAACTCGCCCGATGCGCCGATGGACCGCGAATAATCCGCCTTGGCGCCGAGCCGCTTGTCCATGAACGGCGCCCATAAGCGCCAGTGCGCCTCGTATACCGCGCGCGCCGGCCCGTGAACGATGAACGGGCCGTAGAGAAACGGAAAAAAGACCCCGCCCGGCCGCAGCCAGCGCGCGACGCTTGCGCAGATTTCCTCCTGTTCCATCCAGTGAAACGAGGTCGCAGCGATGACGGCGTCGATGGAGCCCGCGGCGAAGTCCGCTTCCTCCGCCGGCAGATTGATTTTCTCGGCGCCGTCGACGCTGAGATGCGCGAGCATGCGCGCATCGGGCTCGACGGCCGAGACGTGCGCGAAATGCCGGACCAGCGCCGCGCTCGCCTGCCCCGACCCGGCCCCGAGATCGACGGCGCGCGCGCGCGGTCCCTCAAGGCGGTCCAGGAGAAAGGAGAATATCTCCGGCGGATAGGCGGGGCGCAGCTCGGCGTAGCGCGCCGCGACATCGCCGAACTTTTGAGAGGGGTCGGGATGGTTCTTCATCGCGGCAGCGCCTCAGCCTGAAACGGACTCCTTCCTCCCCCGTTTACGGGGGAGGTGGCCG
>JAVJPA010000252.1:0-3654 GCA_040216495.1 Amphiplicatus sp.
AGCATCTCGACGCTCTTTCCTTCATTCATGCCGGCGACGACCGCGTCGTGCACATAAAGAATCGCGTCCCGATACCGGGTCAGGACTTTCCTGATCTTCTCCTTGCCCTTGATGGGTTCGCCGTGGCTCGGCACCAGCAGCTTCGGCTCCAGCGCGATGACGCGGTCGAGCGATTTCACATAGTCCAGCGCCCAGCGCGGCTGCGTGCCGCGCAGCGTGTAGATATTGGGGAAAGATTCGTAATAAAGATCGCCCGTAAATGCCGCTTCGAGCTCGGGAACCCACACGGTGAGCGCGTCGTAAGTTTCCGACGGCGTGTGCAGAAGCTCGAACGTCAGCCCGCCCTGTTCGAACGAATAGGCGTCGGCGAAAAACTCCCCCTCAGGAATTTTCGCCGCGTAATTGCCCGGGTTCGCGCCGGCGTTCGCTTCGTTCAGGGGAAAGGAAAACTGCGCCGCGTTGCGCCTTGTGAAAAAGCCCTTGAGCCGTTGCTGATAATGCAAAAACTCGACAATGTTCTCCTGCGCGACAAATTTCGCGCCGCCCTCGAGCCATGCGCCGAGTCCGCCGATATGGTCGCCATGCCCGTGCGTGATGATGACATGAGTGACCGGCTTGCCGTTTACCGCGCCGAGGATTTTCTTGTGGCGCGCGGCGTTCATGCCGAGCGACGTGTCGATGATGACGTTGCCCTCGTCCGTTTCGACAAGGATGGTATTGCTCCAGCCCGTCGCCTTGTAGACCGGACCGGCGATGTGATGGGCCTTCTTCTGGTCGGCGCCCCAGCGCAGGAAGAAGGTCGGGTCGCTGGTCGAGGTCAGCGCCGCCGCGGGACCGCCGGCGAGGAACAGGCCCGCCAGCGCGAACAGTACGAACCTTATTCTCATGTAAGCTTCCCTCCTCCGCGTGCAGCCAGGTTTATAAACGCTGACCGCTCGCATGGCGAACGTCTGGCGCAGTCGCATCCGGGAGAGCATTGTTCGCCGGCGCCCGCTCCTTTAAGGTCGCCGCTTCGGCAAAGGGAAATAATCCATGCTCACGCTCTATCATTCCCCGCAAACCCGGTCCTCCCGCATCATCTGGCTGCTCGAAGAGGCCGATGCGGAATACGAAATCAAGTATGTCACCATCCCGCGCATGGACGGAACCGGCGGGCCGGATCCTAAAAATCCGCACCCGGATAAAAAAGTTCCGCTGCTCAAGAATGAAGGCGAGATGATCTGGGAATCTGCGGCGATCGCGCTTTACGTCGCCGACCTGTTTCCCAATGCGCACCTCGCTCCCCGTCCCGGCGAAAAGGGACGCGGCGCCTATGTCTCATGGCTCGCCTACTACGCCGGCGTCGTCGAGCCCGTAATCAATTTCAATTTTCTGGGCCTCGGCGATCATGAAGGCCTGAAGCGCGCTTTCCGCGGCCGCGCCGAGATGGACGCGCGCATCGGCGAAGCGCTGAACGCTCATGACTATATCGCCGGCGACAAGTTCACCGCGGCGGACATTATCTACGCCAGCATCGGCCAGTGGGCGCGAGAATTCCTTCCCGCGGGCCCAGTAGTCGACGCCTATCTCGACCGCTGCGGCAAGCGTCCGGCGTTGGCGAAAGCAATGGCGAAAGACGCAGGGTAAGGGGCGCCCCTCACTCCGCAAACGCGTTCTTGTACTTCTCGCGCAGCACCTTCTTGTCGATCTTTCCGGTCGCCGTCAGCGGGGCCGCGTCGAAATAGATAGCGTCCGGCATCCACCATTTGACGATGCGCGAGCGGAGAAAGTCGCGCACCGCCTCCTCGCTCAGGCTTGCGCCCGGATGCGTCTCGATGATCAGGACCGGGCGCTCCTCCCATTTCGGATGCGCGGCGCCGATCACGGCGGCGATCTTCACGCCGGGGCAGGCGACGGCGATGTTTTCAAGGTCGATCGACGAAATCCATTCGCCGCCCGACTTGATGACGTCTTTCTTGCGGTCGGTGAGGCGCAGGAAGCCGAAGCGGTCGATAGTCCCGATATCGCCGGTGTCGAACCACGCCTGCGCGTCGGCCGCGTCCTCCTCCGCCCTGTAATAGCGCTGGATCGTCCACGGTCCGCGCACCTTCAAGGCGCCGGCGCTTTCCCCGTCAAACGGCAGGTCTTTCCCGTCCTCGCCGACGATCTTGAGCTCGATGCCGAATTGCAGGCGCCCCTGCCGCGTCCAGATCGCTTCGTTGACCGCGTCCTCGCCCTCGGCGACGAGCTCCGGCGTCGGCGTCGCGACGACGCCGAGCGGGCACGTCTCGGTCATGCCCCAGATTTGCAGAACGCGAACGCCGTAACGGTTCTTGAACGTCTCCGCCATGGCCCGCGGCACGGCGGAGCCGCCGATGACCACGCGGTCGAGCGCGCCCGTCGTATCGCCCGTCTCGGCGAGATGCGCGAGATACATGGTCCATATGGTCGGCACGCCGCAGGAAAAGGTGACGCCTTCCGCCGCGATCAACTCCTGAAGAGAGGCCCCGTCCATGCGGTCGCAGGGAAGAACCAGTTTCGTCCCGTTGATCGGCGCCGAGAACGGCAGGCCCCACGCGGTGGCGTGATACATCGACGAACACGGCATGACGACATCGAGCGCGCTGAACCCGAACGCGCCATTGAGCCCCGCCGCCAGCGCGTGCAGCACCACCGCGCGGTGGCTGTAGAGCACGCCTTTCGGATCGCCGGTCGTGCCCGACGTGTAGCAGAGAAAGGCGCCGGCGTTTTCATCGACCGTCGGCCAGTCGATCTCGGACGCTTCTCTTGCGATCAGCGTTTCGTAGCACAATGCCTCTACGGCGCCGGGCTCGCTGCGTTCCTCGTCCGCGAGCATCACATAGGTCTTGATCGACGAAAGTTGCGGCGCGAGGCGCGTCACCAGCGGCAGGAAGCTCCGGTCAAAGAACAACACGCCGCTTTCCGCGTGGTTGATCGTGTAGACGATCTGCTCGTCGGAGAGGCGCGGATTGACGGTGTGCAGCACGGCGCCGAGCCCCGGCGCGGCGAAGAAAAGCTCAAGGTGGCGATGGGTGTTCCAGGCGAGGGTCGCGACGCGGTCGCCGGATTTGACCCCGAGCCGCGCCAACGCGTTGGCGCAGCGCCCGGCGCGCGCGTACATTCGCGCATAATCGTAGCGCCAGAACGGCTCGTCTACGAGGCGCGAGACGATCTCCCGGCGCGGATGCGCGGTCGCGGCGAATCTCGCTATATCGACGATCTGCAACGGCGACGATTGCATCAGTCCGGCGATCATTCTTTCCTCCCAACCCGGACGCGAATGGTTGGCCACGCGGGCGCGCCGGTCAAGCTGGCCAAAAGGCCGAAGAACGGAGACCGCCGTGCCTGACGTTATTCGCCTGTCTGCGGGAAACTGGGAAGCCGCTGTCGCGCCTGCCTTCGGCGGGTCGCTTTTATTCCTGCGACGGGCTGGCGCGGATATTCTGAGATCCGCGATTTCAGCGAACGCCGTCGCCGCCGATCCGCGCAACGGCGCGTGCTTTCCCTGCGTTCCCTATTTCGGGCGACTGGCCGGCGGGCTTACGGTCGATGGCCGGCGATGGCCCCTCGATCCGACCTTGCCCGCCTGCGACCCGGCGAACCCGCTGCATGGGGAGGGCTGGGTGTCGCCGTGGCGAGCGAGCGCAAGCCGGA
>JAVJPA010000253.1:0-6765 GCA_040216495.1 Amphiplicatus sp.
CTTGCCGTTGTCGAGCACTTCGAGCCTTGCAAGCTCCTCCGCATGCGCATCGATCAGGTCCGCCCATTTCATCATCAGTCTGCCGCGCTCGCGCGCATCCATGGTCGCCCACGGGCCATCCTCCAGCGCTTTGCGCGCCGCTTTAACGGCGCGATCGACATCTTCGGCGCCGCCTTCGGCTATTTCGGCGATCGTTTCTTCCGTCGATGGATCGATGCTCTTGAAGGTTTTTCCCGAAGCGCTGTTCCGGAATGTGTCGCCGATGAGAATTTTCGTCTGACGAACATCAACGACGCCTTGGTGCGTGCGGGGCAGGGTGGCTGATCGTGCTATGACTATGCTCCTTTGTGCAAGAATGTGGCGTAACATTGGGCGTCCTCAAGGAACGCCAGTCGCCATATCGCCTGTCCGCGGGCAGGCGAGGAATCTCTTGATAATCCGGAAACCTCGCATCTGCCGCGCGGCGCGTCAATATTCTGTGTAGGGAGCGATTGCGGAAGATCCAAGGCCGCATCCGGCCTTGCCCAATGCGGCGATATGCTTATGCTGCCGGCATGACAGCAAAATCAGAGAAAACCGTTCGCAAGCAGCGCGCTGCGCGCCCTTTTGCGCCTGAGGAGTACGCCGCGCGGCTTGAGCGCGTCAGGAAATCCATCGCGGCGCGCGGGCTCGACGGGATGCTGATCTCGAGCCCGGAGAATATCTACTATCTCACGGGCCTCTCCTATCTCGGCTATTTCGCCTACCAGATCCTCGTCGTGCCGCTGGAGGGCGAGCCGTCGCTCATCACCCGCGCGATGGAGCACGCGACGATCCGCGACAAGGTGCCGAATGTGCGCCATGTCAAATATTCGGACGGGGTCGCGCCGCTGCCGCCCGCCAGGGAAGAGGGGGGCGACATCGCCCTGGCCGACGAAGGCGGCATTCGTCCGTGGTCGACCAGTCTCGGCGTCGCCATCCGTAATGCAGGCCCCGGCGCCGCGATGTTCGAGGAGCCGGCGCGCGCGACCGTCGACGCCATCGAGGAGAGCGGCCTCGCCGAAGCGAAAATCGGCATCGAAAGTTCGAGTTCTCTTTTCCCGTACGGCATCGGCAGCGCCATTATCGGCGCCTTGCCGAAAGCGACGTTCGAACATGCGTCCAATCTTGTTACGGACGTTCGCCTCATCCAGTCGCCAAGCGAGTTGAAGTTTACGCGCAAGGCGGCGGAGGTCACGGACTCCATGATCCTCGCCGGCATCGCCGCCGCGGGCGCCGGCGTGCCGCAACCCGATGTCATGGCGGCGATCTATCAGACCATGTTCCATCGCCGCGGCACCTATCCCGGTTTCGTGCCGCTGGTGCGCACCACCCACACGCTCGAGCACGAACACGGCTCATGGGAGGATCAGCGCCTCGGCAAGAAGGACATTCTCTTCCTTGAAATGAGCGGCTGCATCGAGCGCTACCACGCGCCGGCCGGGCGTCTTTGCTTTATCGGCGGCGCGGCGAAGTCGGCCTATGAGATGCAGCGCGTCTGCGAGGAGTCCATTGAAGCGGCGGCGTCGCGCATCAAGCCCGGCGTCGCGGCGGAGGATGTTTACGCCGCATGGCAAGGCGTCATCGACAGGGCCGGACTCGAAGGCTACCGCCGCCACCATTGCGGCTATGCGGTGGGCATCGGCTTTCCGCCGAGCTGGTCCGGCGGCGGCGTGCCGCTGGGTTTGCGCGCCGGATCCAAAATGGAGCTGCGCACCGGCATGGTGTTCCACCTGATGTCGTGGCTGCTCAGGACCGGCAGGGGCGACTATTTCCTCTCCGATACGGTCGTCGTCACCGAGAACGGCTGCGAACGGCTCACCAAAGCCTCGCGCGACGTAATCATCCGGTAAAAACCGGGCCAAAGCGGCGGCGGCGCCCTCTTGCAAAAATACTTTCTATATGCGTTAAATATTGCGGGATATAGAAAGGGAGTCCGATGTCAGAATTTTCCCGCAACAGCCTCACGTCGGCGATCATATACCGCGATGTGAAGGCGGCGATCGACTGGCTTGATAAGGCTTTCGGCTTCGAACTCTCGATGCTCGTCACCGACGACAAGGGCGAGATCGGCCATACGGAAATGCGTTTCGGCGACAGTCTCGTGATGATCGGCAATGAGTGGCACGAGAAGGCGCGGAGCCCCGCGTCGCTGGACGGCGCGAACACGCAGGGCGTTCACGTTCATCTTAAAGAGGATATCGACAAGCATTGCGAGCGCGCCCGCAAGGCCGGCGCGGTTATTGTTCAGGAGCCGTCGGACCAGTTTTATGGCGACCGCACCTACCGCGCGCGCGATCCGGAAGGGCATATCTGGACGTTCGGGCAGACGGTCCGCCAGATGAGCGTCGAGGATATGGGCAAAGGCACGGGCTTCACCGTGAAGGTCTTTCCATGAAGACAAGAACGCGAGAAGCCGCAAGCGAGGCCGCGCCGTTCGATCTTGAGACGACCTATCTGGCGCTAAACGGCAAGGGCGAGGTTATCCCTATGCCGGTGACGCCGGAGTTCTGGGCGACCATCGACAATTCGCCGGCGGCGTCCCGGTCGATGATCGGCGTCTATCCGGTTGAGAGCGACTGGCCGCATTGGGAAATGCATCCAGAAGGGGCGGAAATACTGGTGCTGATCGACGGCGAACTCGACATGCTGCTGGAGGAGGACGGCGCGCAGCGCGTCGCGCCGATGGCCGCAGGAACGACGCTGATCGTGCCTGCCGGCGCGTGGCATCGCGCGCTGGTTCGCGCGCCGGGGCGCCTGCTCGCGGTCACTTATGGACCGGGGACGGAGCATCGTCCGGCATGAGCGCGCGCCGCTCTCTCGACGCGACGCTCGCCGCGCTGGCCGATCCGTCGCGCCGGCGCGTGGTCGAATTGCTCGGCGCCCGCCCGCACAGGGCGGGCGAACTCGCCGAAGCGCTCGGCCTCTCCGCGCCGGCGATGAGCCGGCATCTCAAGGCGCTGAAGCAAAGCGGGCTCGTCGAGGAGGCGCATCCCGACTTCGATGCGCGCGTGCGCGTCTATGCGTTGAAACGCGAGGGCCTGTCGGCGCTGAAGACCTGGGTCGATCGCACCGAGACGATGTGGACGTCGCAGCTTTCCGCCTTCAAGGCGCATGTGGAGAAACGGCGGTGAGCTCGTCCGTGCTCGTCGCGTTGCGCGTCAAAGCGGATCCTGACATCGCCTTCGACGTCTTCACGCAGGAGATCGGCGAATGGTGGCGGCCCGACAGCCTTTTCCAGATCACGCCGCGCGGGGACGGCGTGCTGGCGTTTGAAGGCGAAGAGGGCGGGCGTCTGGTGACGCGGCTCGCCAGCGGCAAGATCTATGAAATCGGGAAAGTGACCGAGTGGCGCCGCGGCGAGCGTCTCGGCTTCACCTGGCGGCAGGCGACATTCGCGCCTGATCTGTCGACGCGCGTGGAAGTGAAGTTTGAATCCGTCGGCGAAGAGACGCGCGTCACCGTTTCGCATTTCGGCTGGACTTCCGTGCCGCGCGAGCATGTCGCCCGTCACGGTTTTCCCGACCAGATCACGCAGCTTCGCGCAGCTGACTGGTGGCGACGCTCGCTTGTTGCGTTGCAAAAGAAAATGGGGACGCAATAAAGACTCGCGACGCTTGCGAACAAAGTAACATGTCGCCCATCTATTCCATCGATTCATCGTATCGTTGTAATCTATGGCCGGTTCTCTTGCTCCGGTCGTCAACGCATCCGTATACTGCGCATCTTGATACGTCAGGGATGGAGGCGCTATGCGGACTCGATCGCAACTGGCCGGCCGCGCTGCAGCGGTTTGCTTCGCTGCGCTGGCGCTCTCGGGGTGCGGACGCGGCGATGATGACGCGCCGCCGCAAGCGCCTTCCCGGCAATCGTCCGAGTCCTCTTCCTCCTCCGCAGAACCTGCGCAACCCGCTGCCCCCCGATCTTCTGAGCCCGCGGCTGCAAAAAACGCTACCGCTTTGGCTCCGCATGGCGCGCTCGCGATGGACGCGCAGATGGAGCGCCTTGCGGCTTTAGCGGGCGGCGCTGACGCCGGTGCAAATGGCGTGGATCCGATTGTCTGGCGCGATCTTTATGTTCCAGAAGACAATGCGCAGACGCCTGAGCGCATCGCCCTTGGCCGTAAATTATACTTTGACGTGCGGCTCTCCGCCGATGGCACAGTAGCTTGCGCCACATGCCACGACGTCAGCCGCGGGTTCACCGACCAGCGCATGGTGTCGGAAGGGATCGGCGACCAGCTCGGTCAGCGCAACGCGCCGACAACGCTGAATGCGGCGTTGTTCCAGACCCAGTTTCTCGACGGCCGGGCGCCGAACCTCGAAGAACAGGCGAAGCTTCCGATCACCAACCCCATAGAGATGGGGCATGGCGGTCTGGACGACGCGATAGCAGCCATCGCGGACGATGCGGAATACCAGCAGATGTTCGAGGCCGCGTATCAGTCGGCGCCCACAGAGGAAACCCTCGCGAAAGCCATCGCGTCGTTCGAGCGCACGCTGATCTTTCTCGATGCGCCTTTCGACCGCTACGCAGCGGGCGATAAAACCGCCATGTCGGAACAGGCGAGGCGCGGGCTGACGCTGTTCAACGGCAAGGCGCGCTGCGTCTCCTGCCACATGATCAACGCGTCGAACCCGCTCGGTACGGATAACCGTTTCCACAATATCGGCATCGCCGCGCGGGTGAAGAATTTCGAGACGCTCGCGGTGCAGGCGTTGCACGCGCTCGAAGCGGCGGGCGGCGATCTCGAAGCCGTCGACCGGCTGGCGCTTGAAACGGAACTCTCCGAACTCGGCCGCTTCATGGTGACCAAGGATCGCGGCGATATCGGCGCGTTCAAGACCTCGCAGCTTCGCAACCTCGCCGTCACCGCGCCCTACATGCATGACGGTTCGCTGACGACGCTCTGGGACGTAATGGATCATTACAACAAGGGCGGAGAGGCTAATCCGTTCCTCGACGGCGGCATCGAACCGTTGGCGCTCACCGAGTCCGAAATCAGCGATCTCGTCGCCTTCATGTTTGCGCTCACCGATGTGCGGTTTCAGGATGAGGCGGAAAAAGCGCTCGCCGACCAGACGGCGCGGGCGCGCAAGCAGCGTCCCTTCCGGGATACGGCGCTCGCAAACCGCGAAATCTTTCCGTTCGAAGCGCGGATCGGCATGACGGAAGCATCAAACAATGGAGGCGGCGAATGACCCGGCGCTGGTTCCACAAGAGCGTTGAGACGAAATATTACGAAGAGCGCGACGCCGTTTTCAGCGCTCTGCCGCGACTCGACCGGCGCTCGTTCATGCATGTCTCCGCGGCGGCCGCCGCAGCGGCGGCGGCGAACGGCGTCTCGTTCAATTTTCACAGCTTCACGCCTGTGTCGGTCGCGAAAGCGCAGGACACGGGCGCCGGGGGCTTCACCTTCGCCTACATTTCCGACTCGCATCTCTACGAGCGCACCGTCAATGACCGCTTCGTGCGTTCGCTGATGCGCGCCGTCGACGACATCAACAGGCTCGACCCGAAACCTGACTTCGTGCTGTACGGCGGCGACCTTGCGCAACTCGGCGCGCCGGCGGAGCTTGAGCTTGGCTCGCAGATTCTCAAGGCGGTGCAGGCGCCGGTGCGGATGATGGTCGGCGAGCATGACTGGTATCTCGACATGGGCGAGAAGTGGCGCGACCTTTTCGGCGCGCCGACTTACTCCTTCGACCATAAGGGCGTGCACTTCGTCGTTCTGAATTCCGTCGTCGAGAAAGACTTCTGGACCGAGCGAAACATGACGCCCGAACAGCGCATGCAAACGGTCGCGGGTCTCGACAATGGCGTCCAGAGCCGTTTCGAAGTCGGCGCGGAGCAGCGCCAATGGCTGGCTGACGATCTCGCCAAAATCAGCGCGGCTACGCCGGTGATCGTGTTCTCGCATTCGCCGCTCTACAAATATTACAAGCCGTGGAACTTCTGGACCGACGACGCCGACGAGGTGCAGGCGATCCTCGCGCGGTTCAACAAGGTCACCGTCATTCACGGCCACACCCACCAGATGCTGACCAACCGCATCGGCAATATCGATTTCCACGGCATGCTCTCGACCGCGTGGCCGTGGCCCTATGCGCCTGAAGGCTTGCCGTCGCTTACAGTGCAGATGAGCCGGCCCAACCCGTTCGACATGCATGACGGGCTCGGCGACGGGCGGGTCATGGTCGATCCCGCCGGTCTTGTCGACAAGCTCTACAATCTCTGGAACCGCAACCCGGTCGAGGTCACCGCGTCCTATCTTCGCGGCGACAAATCGGCCGCGCCGGCGAAACCGAACCTGGTGAGCTACTGATGATCCGCACCAAGATGATCCGTCTCGCGCTTCCGGCCGTCCTCGCGGCGGCGATGATCGCCGCCTGCGGCCGGCAGGCAGCCGAAACGGCGACCGCCCCAGCCGAACCGCCTGCTGAAACGGCGAGCGCCGAGGCTCCGCCGCCCGCCTCGACGCCTGTTGAAGCAAACATGACGCCGGCGCCCCCTGCGGAAGGCGAACTCGTCGAGGTCCTGCTCTGCGATAACGAAACCAAGACGACCGCCGTCGCCGACGGCACGCGCGAAGGCGGGCAGGCGATCGCCGACGAACTGATGACGCAATGGAAGAGCAAGAATCCCGACGCCGGCTGGATCGACGCCGAACTCGCCATGCATCAGGTGAAGCCGCCCGCCGACAACAAGGACGTGGTCGGCAAGGGGCAGAGATCGGAAGAGCGTCGT
>JAVJPA010000254.1:0-12585 GCA_040216495.1 Amphiplicatus sp.
CGCGGCGCTCCTCAGGGGCGAGAAAATCATCCGCGAGGACCCGAGCGATACGTCAATGACCCCGCCGCCATCCTCCGTCCCGACCGCCGGCGCGCCGACTGGCGAACGCAAGGGCGGGCCGGAAGGCTTCCCGAGCCCGCAAGGGGCGTAGCGGCGGCTTCATTCAAGCCGTAGAGAATTCGCATCCCTCCGCCGGTTTCGCTGGCGGAGGGTTTTTGCTTTGTAGTAAAGGAGAAAGCCGACGAATTCTTGGAGAGACAGCTTGTTCAGTATACGAATCGCCGCCGCCGCCGTTATGATTGCGCTCGCCGCCTGCAACGGCGCGGGCGCGCCGGAATCAGGGCAAGCCTCCGGCGCTCAAACCGCCGCCCCGAAATCACCACCCGCCGCGCTGACCGCGCCTTCACCCTGGGCGAAAGCCAACCCCGACTGGGTCGAGCCTTACGCGCCGTTCCAGGTCATCGGCGGCATCCATTATGTTGGGACAGCCGGCCTCGGCGTCTATCTCATCACGTCGGACAACGGCCACATCCTGCTCGATGGCGGCATGCCCGAGACCGCGCCGATGATCGCCGAGAACGTGGAGGCGCTCGGGTTCCGGCTCGAGGATGTGAAAATTCTCATCAACAGCCACGCCCATTTCGACCATTCGGGCGGGCTCGCGGCGCTGAAGCTGATGACCGGCGCGAAACTCATCGCGTCGGAAGGGGACCGCTCGGCGCTCGAAGGCGGGTTTTATCTGGGCGCCGAGAACAATCCCGAATACGGCGCGCCGCCTGTCGGCGTGGATAAAATTGTCGCCGATGGCGAGACCGTGACGCTCGGCGCGACGACGATGAAGGCGAACCTGACTCCGGGCCACACGCGCGGCTGCACGTCGTGGTCGATGACGGTCGAAGAAGCGGAAAAGCAGTACGAAGTCCTCTTCTTCTGCTCGGCTTCGGTCGCCGGCAACCGCCTCGCGGACCCTGTGAAGGGCCCGCAATATGAGGGGATCATCGAAGACTACGCGCGCACCTTCGAGAAGGCGCGGGAGATGCGCCCCGACGTGCTGCTCGCCGGCCATCCGTCGTTTTTCGCCATGGAGGAAAAGCGCGCGCGCCAGATCGCAGGCGATCCGCTCGCTTTCGTCGATCCGAAGGCGTTCCCTGCGCTGATCGAACGCCAGGCGGCGGACTTCGAGAAACAGCTCGCCGAGCAGCAGGCGGCGGCGGGCGAGTAATTGAAAGGATGGGCCGTTAGCGCCGTATGAATGGCCAGATCAAAACGCCGCCCCTTCTTATGGGCATCGTCAACGCCACGCCGGACTCCTTTTCCGACGGCGGACGATTTCTCGACCCGCGCGATGCGGTGGCGCACGGCCTCAGACTGGCGGACGAAGGTGCGGCCATTCTCGACATCGGCGGCGAGTCAACGAGGCCGGGCGCCGAGCCGGTCGATCAGGACGAGGAGCTCGCCCGCACCATTCCGGTGATCGAAGGGTTGAAGGGCAAGACGCAGGCGCGGCTTTCCATCGATACCCGAAAGCCGGAAGTCGCGCGGGCCGCGGTCGCCGCCGGCGCGTCGGTCTGGAACGATGTGACGGCGCTCTCTTACGCGCCGGACAGTCTCGCCGTCGCCGCGTCGCTCGATTGCGACATCGTGCTGATGCACGCGCGAGGCGATCCGCGCACCATGCAGGATGATCCGCGCTATGACGATGTGGTCGGAGAGGTCTGCGCTTATCTCACCGGGCGCATCGATGCGGCTGAGGCGGCGGGCGTCAGCCGCGCGCGTCTGATCGTCGACCCGGGCGTCGGCTTCGGCAAAACCGTGGGGCATAATCTCGCCCTGCTCGCCAATATTCCGCGCTTCGCAGCGCTGGGCTGTCCTGTGCTCATCGGCGCGTCGAGAAAACGCTTTATCGCCGCGCTCGACCGGCCGGGCGAGGCGTCGGACCGGCTTGGCGGCTCGATTGCGGCGGCGCTCGCGGCGGTTTCGGGCGGCGCCGCGATCCTGCGCGTCCACGATGTCGCCGCGACACGCCAGGCTCTTGCGGTCGCGAGGGCGATAACCGGCGCATAAAAGAAAACGGCGGCCCGAAGGCCGCCGTTCGCTCCGTAAACGGAAATGCTTAGCTTAGGCCGTCTTGCGGCGGCGGCGCGTCATCGCGCCGAGACCGGCAAGACCCGTCAGCAGGAACGGAAGCGCCGCCGGAAGCGGGATTTCGCCGCTGATTTCCTTCACCAGCTTGCCGAGAATCGCTTGCGCGAAATCATCGAAGCCGGTGGCGACAGTCAGGAAGCCGCCGACGCCGCCGACGATATTGGCCAGGTACCAATCCTGCAGCGACTGGCCGCCGCCGATGGTGATGCCGTTGATCGAATCGATCCCCGCCGCGAGCGCCGCGTCGCGCGCCGCTGCGGTGTTGGCGCCGGTGTTCGCCGTTCCGTCGCCGGAGACGTCGATGACCTGACGCGTGCTGTCGAAGCCGTTATTGTCGAACAGCGGAACGCCGAAATTGATGGCGGTACCCGGACCGGTGCTGCCGCTCGACGAGCGCGGCGCGGCGGCGACGAGCGCCGCGAAGGCGTCGGCCGAGGCCGCATCGCTGATCTCGTACCAGTCGACCGCAACGGCGGCGCTGGTCGACCAGTAGACGAGCTGGACGGCGATGGAGCCGATCGCGCCATTGGCGATCGCGTTTTTCACCGCGGCGCTTTGGAATGCGGCGGCGTATCCATCGCGCTGAAGGTCGAATTCGGACGAGCTGATCGATCCGGAAACGTCGACGAGCAGTTGCAATTCGAGATCGACAGTGCCGGCCTGGGCGCTGGGCGCCATCATAAGGCTAAGACCAGCCGCGGCGCCTGCCACGGCTTTCACAAGATTCTTCATAGATGTGACTCCCCACTGGAACATTAAAAACTAGCGACTGCTGGTGCGGCCGCTGGGCGCCAGCGTAGTGTTACAGGGTATCAATGTCATTACACTTTTATGGGGAATATTAAGGACTTGACTACCTCTGCCGCCCAGTAACTGCAGGAGCGCTCCGACTTTGTCACACTGTCGCCATGGAAAACGCGGCTCCGTCCGGCTATGCCGCTAGCGCATTCATTAAGGCTTTGGCGGCGCGGCCATGATAGGCTCGCGGCCCAATAAGGGAGTTCGCGCGATGCGCGGAGATGACGAGGCGCCGAAACCGGCGCAACAGATGGGGGCGCCTTCGGCGCAGATGGAACGCAAGGTGTTCGGCACCGACGGGGTGAGGGGGCTCGCCAACGCCGGAGCCATGACCCCGGACCGCATCCTTCAGCTCGGCATGGCGGTCGGGCGCGTGTTCAAGAACGGCGCGCACCGCCACCGGGTCGTCATCGGCAAGGACACGCGCTTGTCCGGCTACATGATCGAGCCGGCGCTGACGGCGGGCTTCGCCGCCTCGGGCATGGACGTGTTTCTGCTTGGCCCGCTGCCGACCCCGGCGATGGCGATGCTGACGCGCTCGCTCAGGGCCGATCTCGGGGTGATGATCTCCGCGTCGCATAATCCGTATCAGGACAATGGCGTCAAGTTCTTCGGCCCCGACGGTTACAAGCTCTCCGACGAGACCGAGCTTGAAATCGAGCGGCTGATGCAGGACGGGCCGACGGCGGGGCTCGCCGGTCCCGGCGATCTCGGCCGCGTCAAGCGCATCGACGACGCCGGCGCGCGCTATATCGAATTCGCCAAGAACACGTTTCCGCGGCGCCTCTCGCTTGAGGGCTTGCGCGTCGTTATCGATTGCGCCAACGGCGCCGCCTACAAGGTCGCGCCGACGGTGCTTTGGGAGCTCGGCGCTGAAAAGATCGAGATCGGCGACGATCCGAACGGCTTCAACATCAACCGCGACTGCGGCTCGACCGAGCCCGCCGCGATGCAGACGGCGGTGCTTAAGTACCGCGCCGACATCGGCATCGCCCTCGACGGCGACGCCGACCGCGTCATCATCTGCGACGAAAAGGGCGAGATCGTCGACGGCGACCAGATCCTCGCGCTGATCGCCAAGTCATGGGCGGGCAAGGGCCGCCTCAAGGGCGGCGGCGTCGTCTCGACCGTGATGTCGAACCTCGGGTTCGAGAAGTTTCTAGCCGGCGAAGGGCTCGCGCTTGAGCGCACCAAGGTCGGCGACCGCTATGTGGTCGAAGCCATGCGCGCGCGGGGCATGAATGTCGGCGGCGAACCGTCCGGCCACGTCGTGTTGAGCGACCATTCGACCACCGGCGACGGGCTCGTGACGGCGCTGCAGGTGCTCGAAGTGATGGCCGACGAGAAGCGCGCCGCCAGCGACGTCTGCCGCAATTTCAAGCCGTATCCGCAGCTTCTGAAAAACGTCCGGTTCTCCGGCGGCGATCCGCTGGCGAGCGAGACGGTGAAGGCGGCGATCCGCGCCGGCGAGGAAAAGCTCGGCGCGGCCGGCCGCCTCGTTATCAGGAAGTCCGGCACCGAGCCCCTCATCCGCGTGATGGCCGAAGGCGAGGACGAGCGCCTCGTGAACGCCGTCGTCCGCGAGATCTGCGCGGCCGTCGAGAAGGCGAAAGGGTAGGGCGCGCGCCGCGCCCTACCGCTCGATGACAAGATGCGGCTCGCCGTTGGACGTCCGCTCGCTCGTGCGCCCGTCCTCGTTCACGACGCCGGTGATGCGGCGGCGGAACGCCGAAAAACTCTCGAACGTCACCACGTCCACCGGCTCGTCGAGATCGAGCGACAGGCGCATGCGCCCCTGGCTCTGCGTCTCCAAGCCGATGACCCGTGCGGTGAAGGGCTGGCCGAGATAACGCCCCTCGACGCGCGCGCCGAGCGCGAGCGGCGCCGGCGCCGGCCGGTTGCCGCAAGCGGCGTGCAAGGTGTTCCAGTCGCGATAGCCGTACTGCTTCGCGATCAGTTCAAGGCTTTCGCTGTGGCTGATGAAGTCGCCGTCGGCTTCGAGCCCGTCGCGCAGGCGCCGCGCCTGCCGTTTCAGCGCATCGAGGCCGGGGAGAGGAATATCGGGTCTCATCGTCATGCTCCTTATGGGCCGCATGCGGTGAATGGGATGGGGCTCGCACTGCCATCTGTCCGCATGCGCCCGAAAGGGCCGAACCGATGAAAATCAACCGAAGGACTTCACCAAAGCTTGCGCTCGCGAGCGGCGGGGGCCTTCGACCCGGCAGCGGAGATAGGCGCGGGCGGACGGGAAGTCAATCGCTCTGCCGTCTTCCTTCGCCTTTCATCGCGACCAGCATCGCGGTTACAATCAGGAACACGCCGAAGCCGAACAGGAGCCAGGCGCTCGCCACGTCGACGCCGAGTTCGAACGATGCGGCGGGGAAGAGTTTGACCAGCAACGCGCCGATGCAACAGAACAAGCCCACCCATAACAGTTTCGCAAAGCCCATGACGCTCTCCCTCGCCGATCCGTCAGTGGGCGGTATGAGCGTCAAATCCGGCGCGATCAGGGAGAGGATGCGGCATTGAAAGGGCGCGTGCTCATCATCGCCGGCTCCGACCCGTCGGGGGGCGCCGGGATTCAGGCGGACATCAAGACCGTGACGATGCTCGGCGGCTACGCCGCGGCGGCGATCACCTCGCTCACCGTGCAGAACACGCTCGGCGTCAAAAGCGTCCACCCCGTCGCGCCCGCCGTGATCCGCGCGCAGATCGAGGCCGTGCTCGAGGATATCGGCGCCGACGCGATCAAGATCGGCATGATCGGCGAGAAAGAAGCCGCCGAAGCCATCGCCGAAACGCTTGAAGCGCATGCGCGCGGCGTTCCCGTCATTCTCGATCCGGTGCTGGCGGCGACCTCGGGCGGGGCGCTCGCCGCGCCGGAGATGGTTCCCGTCCTGATGAACCGGCTGCTCCCGCTCGCCGCGCTCGTCACGCCGAACGCCGACGAGGCGGCCGCGCTCACCGGTCTTGCGATGCGCAGCGAGGACGATCTCGCCGCCGCCGGCACGCTGCTCGTGAAGGCCGGCGCGAAAGCGGCGCTGGTCAAAGGCGGGCATCTCAAAGGCGAGACCGTCAGCGATGCGCTGGAGACAGGCGCTGGCGTCCGCTTCTTCCGCAACCCGCGCATCCACACACGCTCTACGCACGGCACGGGCTGCACGCTCGCCTCGGCGGTTGCAACGGGAATCGCGCAAGGGATGCCGCTGGAGAAGGCCGTTGAGCGCGCCATCGCTTTCGTGCGCGCGGCGATGCGCGCGGCGCCCGGTTTCGGCAAGGGCTGCGGCCCGCTTGGTCATGCGCAGGCGAGAGAGGACGTCGATGACTGAGGCTTTCTTGTCAAACGAGCAAGTCGAGCATTTCGTCGGAGACGGCTATGTGAAAATCGAGGGCGCTTTCCCGCGCGCGCTCGCCGATGAGGCGCGGGCGATTCTCTGGAAGGATACGGGCTGCGACCCGGACGATCCCGCCACATGGACGAAGCCGGTGATCCGCCTCGGCATGTATGCGCAAAAGCCGTTCGTCGAGGCGGCGAACGCGCCGGCGCTGCGCGCCGCCTATGACCGGCTTGCCGGGAAGGGGCGCTGGGCGCCGTGCATGAGCATGGGGACGTTTCCGGTAAGATTTCCGCACAAGGACGATCCGGGCGACGCGGGCTGGCATATCGATGTGAGCTTCGGCCACGACGATCCGGATTTCATGAACTGGCGCGCCAATATCAGCTCAAAAGGACGCGCGCTGCTGATGCTGTTCCTGTTCTCCGATGTCGGCGAGGACGACGCGCCGACGCGCATCCGGGCGGGATCGCATATCGACATCGCCCGGATGCTGGCGCCCGCGGGAGAGGAAGGGCTGACGTTGCGCGAACTCGCGGCGAACGGTTTTTCCGAATCGGCGCATCGAACCGAGGCGCTGGCGACAGGCGAAGCGGGGACGGTTTATCTCTGCCATCCGTTCCTCGTTCATTCCGCGCAGCCCCATAGGGGAGCGCGGCCCCGCTTCATGGCGCAGCCGCCGCTGCTGCTGAAGCAGGAATTGTCATTGAATCGCGAGGACGGCGATTATTCTCCGGTGGAGCAGGCGATCCGCGCCGCCTTGGGCGAGCTGCGCTGACGTCGCCTTAAAGCGGATGGCGGCGGCGCCGGCGTCATTCCGCCGGCGCCGCCGCGCCCCGTCCCCCAACGTCGCCACCGTCAGAATTATGATCCCTTGCGTTCGTGTCGCCGGTTCGGCGATCGGGGGCGGCCCGCCGCTTCCTCCGCTACCAGGAGCGGAAGGAGGAGGAAGCGGGGGGAGGAGGCCGCCAGAAAGACCGAACGCCGAACCGAGACCGACACAATCGCCACCGTCGTAGAACCACCGTCGTAGAAATCGTTGAGACGAGAATGGCCCGGCCGCTATTTCGGATTTGAAGCTAAATTAGTTCAAATTGTCGCTTTCGCGTTAGCCATGTTGCGTGAAATCGCGCAGAAACAGGCGCTTATCGTTAATCTCTGCTAACCCTCGCGCGCCTTGAACGGCGCTGATTTATGAACGCAGAAATACTGGTTTGCGCGCGCCGCGCCGGCGCCTTCATGGTGAACGCAAACCGGCGAGGCCGATAAAATTTGAAATAAATTTCGCGCGTTTTTTTCAGACGCCCGGAAAAAGAGAGCGGAACGATGAAAACTTACGCCTTCGAGACCTGGGATGTGTTCACGAAGACCCGCTTCGAGGGCAATCCGCTCGCCGTCGTCACCGACGCGCGCGGCCTGTCGGACGAGGAGATGCAGACCGTCACCCGTGAGTTCAATCTCGCCGAGACGGTGTTCGTCCTGCCGCCAAAGAATCCCGAGAACACGGCGCGGCTGAGGATTTTCACGCCGTCCTACGAAATGCCCTTCGCCGGCCACCCTACCGTCGGCGCGTCGCTCTCCATCGCCCGCTCGCGCAAGCTCTCCGGCCTGATCCGGCTCGAACTCAACGCCGGAATCTTCCCGGTAAGGATCGACGCGGACAAGACTGTCCCGACCGCGCAGTTTGAAAACCCGAACCTGCCGGCCGAGCGCGGGCCGGCGCCGGATGCGGCGCTCCTCGAAGCCGCCCTGTCTCTCCCCGAAGGTTCTGTGGACCGCGGCGCGCACAAGCCCCGCCGCGTCGGGGCCGGCGTCAACTTCTATTATTTCAAGGCGCCGCTGGACGCGGTGCGCCGCGCGAAGGTCAACAGCGCCGCCTGGGAGCGGATCGACATGAAAGGCATGATCGGCGTTCTTCTGTATGCGGAAGGCGGCGAGAACGCGGACGCCTCCTATCATGTGCGGATGTTTGCGCCAGACGCGGGCGTGCCGGAAGACCCGGCGACGGGCGGGGCCGCCGCCGCGCTCCCCGGCCAGATCGCGCTTTCTGAAAAACTGGCGGACGGCGCTCATCAGTGGGTCGTCGAGCAGGGCTTCGAAATGGGCCGCCCGAGCCGCATCGAGGTCGAGGTTGAAGCGTCAGGCGGCGCGGTCAAAGCCGTGCGCATCGGCGGCGCGGCGGTCCCGGTGTCGACGGGCGAGATTACGGTTTAGACCGTCTCGCGCTCTTCCTCGCGTTTCACGCTCGCGATCGTCACCGGCGCGAGCCCGCCCGCCGTCGCGGCGACTGGCGCGCGCCTGCGGCTCTGGCTCACGGCGACGCCGGCGAGAATGATGGCGAGCGCCGCAAAAATGCGCAGGCTCAAGGGTTCGCCGAACAGCGCCGCGCCGACGAACACCGCCATCACCGGCACGATATAGTTGGCGAGCGCCATGAACCCGGCGCCGGCGCGCTTGATGACGATGATGATGATGAGTCCGGCGACGCCTGTCGGTCCGGCGCCGAGCCCGATGATGCTGGCGATGCTGGCGAGCGACCACGCCTCGGGGCGCCATTCCGAAAACAGCAACAGCGGCGTCGAAAAAATCGCCGCGCCGAGCACCGTGCCGGCGGCGAAGACGCGCGGGCGGATCGACGGCGCGCGGCGCGAGATCACGGCGGACGCCGCGTAACAAAGCGTCGCAAAGAGGAGCGCTCCCTGCGCGAGGATGCCTGAGCGCGCCGCGCCCGCGATAACGTCGCCGCCGAGCAGCACCATCACGCCCATGAAGCCGAGCGCGAATCCGATGAGCTTGCCGCGGGTCAGGCTTTCATTGGCGAAGGCGTAGGCGAGGCCGAGCGTCCAGATCGGCATGAACGCCATGTAAACGCCGGCGAGGCCCGAGGCGATGAACTGCTGCGCCCAAGGGAAGATGAAAAACGGCACGGCGTAGCCGATGAAACTGACCGCCAGCATGAACGTCCAGTCTCGCGTGAGACGGAGCCGCCCCGCATGACGCTCGACAAGCGGCGGAAATCGCCGGCCCGCGAGCCGCATGATCGCGTACATGAGGCCCGCGCCGACCCAGAGCCGGCCCGCGGAGACGATCGCCGGCGGAACGGTTTCGACCGCGGTGCGGATCATCGAGAAGGACGAGGAGCCGAGACAGACCAGCATGGCGAGCAGCAGCCAGTCGAACGCCGCCGGCTGGGCGGGGGCCTGGTTGGTCGCGGGTTCGCGGGCGTCGTCCATTCGTCTTCGCCTTTCGGAGGAGATAGTCGCGGCGAAACAAGGCTCTCCATTCGCGAGCTATGCCTGTCCCACGGTCCGGTCAAGCGCGCCTTTCTGACAGGTCCATCACGAATTCTATCGGTAAATGCGCGGCGCGAAGCGCGCAGCAAGATCGTGCGTACAGGAATCGTTTCGCGCGTCGCCCTGACGCCTCGCGAAAGCGTGAGAGCATATTCGGCCAAGCCGGGAGATTGTCGCTTTTTCGTGAGGACGCGGGGAGAGCGATTGACGGCGTGCGAAATTTCCGGTGTAGCTCCGCGCGGGCCACCTCTCCCCAACGAGAGGCGACTCATCTGAGAGGATGGGAGTAAAACATGACCTCGACGAAACCCGCGACGCGCCCCGCGCGTCCTTTCTTTTCTTCCGGCCCCTGCGCCAAGCGCCCCGGCTGGTCCCCTGAAAACCTGAACGCCCCGACGCTCGGCCGCTCGCACCGCGCCAAGATCGGCAAGACGCGCCTCAAGGAAGCGATCGACCGCACGCGGGCGCTGCTCGAAGTGCCGGACGATTACCTCATAGGCATTGTGCCGGCCTCCGATACCGGCGCTGTCGAAATGGCGATGTGGTCGATGCTCGGCGCGCGGCCCGTCGACATGCTCGCGTGGGAGAGCTTCGGCGAGGGCTGGGTGACGGACGTCGTCAAGCAGCTGAAGCTCGACGCGCGCATTTTGAAAGCCGGATACGGCGAGTTGCCGGATCTCGCCCAGGTCGATCCGAAGCGCGACGTGGTGTTCACCTGGAACGGCACCACCTCCGGCGTGCGCGTGCCGAACGCCGATTTCATCGCAGCGGATCGCGAAGGCGTCGTCATCTGCGACGCGACCTCGGCGGCGTTCGCGCAAAAGCTCGACTGGGCGAAGCTCGATGCGGTCACCTTCTCTTGGCAGAAGGCGCTCGGCGGGGAAGCCGCGCACGGGGTTCTCGTCCTTTCGCCGCGCGCTGTCGCGCGCCTTGAAAGCTACAAGCCCGACTGGCCGCTGCCGAAAATCTTCCGCCTGACGAAGGGCGGCAAGCTCATCGCCGACATTTTTGAGGGCGCGACCATCAACACGCCGTCCATGCTCTGCGTCGAGGACTATATCGACGCGCTGAAATGGGGCGTCTCGGCGGGCGGACTCGCGGGCCTGTGCGCCCGCGCCGACGCCAATCTCGCGCTCGTCGAGGAGTTCGTCGACGAAACGCCGTGGGCGGACTTTCTCTGCGCCGACCGCGCCGCGCGCTCCAACACGTCGGTCTGCCTCAAGATCGTCGATCCGGCCTTCGCCGCTTTCGATGAGGACAGGCAGCGCGCCTTCGTGAAGAAGATGGAGCAGCTCCTCGAGGCGGAAGAAGCCGCCTACGATATTGGCGGCTACCGCGACGCGCCGCCGGGCCTCAGGATCTGGTGCGGCGCGACGGTCGAGCAGAGCGACATCGAAGCGCTGCTGCCGTGGCTCGACTGGGCCTTTCGAGAAGTGCGTGGTTCGTAGTGCTTAGTGCGTAGAAGGGCCGGTTCTTCTCCTGCGCACTACTCGCTACGCACTACGCACTACGCACTCCAACATTCATCTCAAATACGGACCTCTCCCATGCCCAAAGTTCTCATCTCCGACGCGCTCTCCGACACCGCCGTCAACATCTTCCGCGACCGCGGCGTCGATGTCGACTACATGCCCGATCTCGGCAAGGACAAGGAAAAACTCCTGTCGATCATCGGCCGGTATGACGGACTCGCGGTGCGTTCCGCGACCAAGGCGACGGCGCCCGTCATCAAGGCGGGGACCAACCTCAAGGTCATCGGCCGCGCCGGCATCGGCGTCGACAATGTGGATATTCCGGCGGCGACCGCGCAGGGCGTCGTCGTCATGAACACGCCCTACGGCAACGCCATCACCACCGCCGAGCACGCTATCGCCATGATGTTCGCGCTGGCGCGGCAATTGCCGGTCGCCAACGCCTCCACCCACGCCGGCAAGTGGGAGAAGAACCGCTTCATGGGCGTCGAACTGTTCGCCAAGACGCTGGGCGTCATCGGCTGCGGCAATATCGGCTCCATCGTCGCCGACCGCGCCGTCGGCCTCAAAATGCGCGTCATCGCCTACGATCCCTTCCTCACCGACGCGCGCGCGGTGGAGCTCGGCGTCGAGAAGGTCGATCTTCCCGACCTTCTCGCCCGCGCCGACATCATCACGCTGCATACGCCGCTCACGGATCAAACGAAGAACGTGCTCTCCCGCGACAATATCGCGAAGACCAAGAAAGGCGTTTACATCGTCAACTGCGCGCGCGGCGGTCTGGTGGACGAGGAAGCCCTGAAAGACGCGCTCGATGCGGGCCATGTAGGCGGCGTCGGCGTCGACGTGTTCGCGGTGGAGCCCGCGACGGCGCACCCCTTGTTCGGCCATGAGAAGGTCGTCGCGACGCCCCATCTCGGCGCCTCGACCCGCGAGGCGCAGGAAAATGTGGCGATCCAGATCGCCGAGCAGATGGCGGACTATCTCCTCCGCGGCGCCGTCACCAACGCGCTGAACATGCCGTCGATCACGGCGGAGGAAGCCCCGCGCCTTCGCCCTTTCATCAAGCTCGCGGAAAATCTCGGCGCTTTCGCCGGCCAGCTCACCGAGACCAGCGTCAAGGCCATCGAGATCGTCTATGCGGGCGGGGTCTCCAAGCTCAATACGAAGCCGCTGACCGCCGCCGCCGTCGCGGGCGTCTTAAAGCCGATGCTCGCGGAAGTGAACATCGTCAACGCACCGATGGTGGCGAAGGAGCGCGGCGTCGTCATCGCTGAAACCTATCGCGACGACGCCGACAGTTTCGAGAGTGTCATCCGCTTACGGATCGTCACCGAGCGGCAGGACCGCGCCGTCGTCGGCGCGCTGTTCGGCGCGACGCCGCGCATCGTCGAGATCAAGGGCGTCGAGATGGAGGCGGGGTTCTCGCCGAACATGCTGTACGTCACCAACGAGGACAAGCCGGGCTTCATCGGCGCCCTCGGGCAGGCGCTCGGCGAGGCGGGCGTCAACATCGCGACCTTCAACCTCGGCCGCTCCGCG
>JAVJPA010000255.1:0-24288 GCA_040216495.1 Amphiplicatus sp.
GCTCTTCCGATCTGGCCGACTTCAACGCCATGTTGCGCGGTCCTGAATGGCTCGATGCGGAAGCCAACCCGCAAATGTCATTCAAATCGACGGCGATAGAGATGACCGGCGCCGATACGGCGAAGATAACAGGCGACTTCACGCTTCGCGGCGTCACCAGGCCGCTCGTTCTCGATGCAAAATTTAATGGCGGTTACAAAGGTTTTGCGCCTTATGATCCGCAGGCGCGCATCGGCTTCTCGGCGCGCGGAAAACTGAAGCGGTCCGATTATGGTCTCGTCGTCGGCCTGCCGACGCCGGAGTTTCCAATCGGCGTCGGCGACGGTGTCGAGATCATCATCGAAACGGAACTGGTCGGACCGCCGCTTGAGGAGTAGAGGCGACGAGAAATCACGCAGCCGAAATTGCGCGACACAACAAAAGAGGAAAGGAAGCTATATGACGTATGTTGACGGATTCATCCTGCCGATTCCCGAAGGCAATATCGACGCCTACAAAAAGCTGTCGCGCAAGGCGGGCAAGATATGGATGCAGCACGGCGCGCTCGCCTATATGGAAGCTGTTGCGGACGATGTGCCGGAGGGAAAAACCACGGACTTCTACCGCGCCGTAAAGCGCAAGGAAGGCGAGACTGTGGTCTTCGCTTACGCCGTCTATAAATCGCGCAGACACCGCGATCAGGTGATGAAAAAAGTCATGGCCGATCCGAACCTGAAAATGGATCCCGCCGGCATGCCCTTCGACGGCAAGCGCATGTTCTGGGGCGGCTTCAAGTCGATCGTCGAATTCTGACGCCTGTCTTATTCGGCGCCGCCCTTGCGGCCCGCGGCGTTAAGTGCGAATGCGGCGGCGGCGAGAATAGCGAAAGACGCGATGGCTTTGATCAGCTCTTGCGTCACTTCGCCCGTCCACACGACAAGAATAGCGGCGAGCGCAATGACGATCGTGACGCTGAAGACAAGCCATTTCATAGGGGCGGACATGGCGGGCTCCGTTCCGGCCGCACTAGCGGCGCGGTAGGAAAATTATCGCCGATGCGGCGTTAATATCTTCTCAATTCTCCGTCGCGGCTTTGAGAATCGATTTCAGCCATCCCGGGAAGCGCGCGTCTATGTCCGCGCGTCGCAGCTCGTTGATATGGGACGTGCCGTCGGGCGTGGTGCGGATCAGGCCGGCCTCGCGCAGCGCGCGGAAATGGTGCGACATGCTCGATTTCGGGCGGCCCGCATCGAGTTCGGCGCATGTGGCCGTGCGCTGTTTCGCCAGCGTCGAGACGATCTCGATGCGGATCGGATCGCTCAGCGCGTAAAGAACGCGCGTCAGGTCGATCTCTTCGGTCTTCGGGTGCTTGTAAGTGCGCATGGCTTGACAATGGGGTCGGGTGGCTTATGTTTCGCTTGTTCGATAGTAATCGAACAAGCGAAACGATTAAATTCATATCGCGCTTCTCAAGCGTCGCGTCAAGGGCCCGGCCTTTGACGATCGCGGTTGCGCGCCTAACGCCAGGGTTTTTCCATGACAGGACTCTTCGACCCCATCACGCTCAAGCAGACGACGCTGCGCAACCGCATCGCCGTGTCGCCCATGTGCCAGTATTCGGCCGAAGACGGGTTTATCAACGACTGGCACTATGCGCATCTCGCCGGTCTGGCGCGCGGCGGCGCCGGACTAGTCGTCGCCGAAGCGACCGCCGTTTCGCCGGAAGGGCGCATCACTCCCGGCTGCGCCGGTCTGTGGTCGGACGCTCACGCCGAAGCCTGGCGTCCCGCCGTGCAGGCGATCAAGGCGGCGGGCGCTGTTCCCGGCATCCAGATCGCCCATGCGGGCCGCAAGGCGAGCGCGCGCCGGCCCTGGGAAGGCGACGATCACATTCCTGAAAACGAATCCGGCGCGTGGGAGACGATCGGTCCGTCTGCTGTCGCGCAAGGGGGCGGCTTGCGGCGCGTTCCCCGAGCGATGACGAAGGACGATATCCTTCGCGTGCAGAGCGATTTCGCCGCCGCTGTGCGGCGGGCGGACGAGGCGGGCTTCGAATGGCTGGAGCTGCATTTCGCCCATGGCTATCTCGCCCAGAGTTTCTTTTCGCCTTACGCGAACCGGCGCGACGACGCCTATGGGGGGAGCTTCGAAAACCGCTCGCGCTTCATTCTTGAAACATTCGACGCGGTGCGCGGGGCATGGCCGGCGCATAAGCCGCTGACGATGCGATTCGGCGTCGTCGAGTTCGACGGGCGAGACGAAGAGCGGCTGGCCGAGGCGGTCTCGCTCATCCGTATGCTGAAGGCGCGCGGCCTCGATCTCGCCGACGTCAGCATCGGCTTTACGGCGCCCGATGCGAAAATTCCGTGGGGACCGAACTTTATGGCGCCGTTTGCGGAGAGGGTGCGCCGCGACGCGCAGATCCCGACAACGACATCCTGGTTCGTCAGCGATCCGAAAGCGGCGGACGGGCTGGTGCGCGACGGCGCGGTCGACCTTGTCATGCTCGGGCGTCCATTGCTTGAAAACCCGCACTGGCCCTATGCCGCCGCGCGCGCTCTTGAAAAAGCACGCCCAGCATGGACCTTGCCCGCGCCTTACGCGCACTGGCTCGACCGCTATCGCGCCGCGTGAACCGGCGATGGTTTTGATGAAGTGTCGGACAGGGAGCGCCGTGCCTGATTTCCCGGGGGCTGGGGGCGATGAAAAACCGGAATCTCGGTGTCCGCCGCCCCTGCCCGACAGAGGGAATATCGCTTCCGATTACGGCGCGCGCACGGTTCAAATGCGGCGCGAATGCGGCGTGCGATCACGACATGCGAAGTGCGCCCAAGGCGCAATTTAGGGCTTGCCAGCAAGCGAGCGGCGCTGGCATCCTTCTTCCGATGCTGGCATCGCAGGACGCCTCCGATAGTCAGCCGCGCCCGCCGGGGCGCGGGCCGATAACCACATTCTCAAGAACCGAGCTCGCCCGCATCCTGTCGCTGTACGGCCAGTTCGTCGCGACAGGGGAGTGGCGCGATTACGCCATCGACCATCTGAAAGACGCCGCCGTGTTCAGCGTGTTCCGGCGCGCGTCGGAAGTCCCGCTCTACCGCATCGAAAAGCGCCCGAAGCTCGCCGCCAAACAGGGCGCGTGGGTGGTGGTGTCGATGACCGGCGCGATCGTGAAGCGCGGTCACGATCTCGCGCAGGTGTTGAGAGTCTTCGACCGGCAGCGGCTGAGGCTGGCCGCGGAGTAGGCGTCTCAGCGCTTGAACTTGCCGAACAGGACGACGAGCTCCTCGAACTTCTTGCGCTGCGCGTCCTTGTCGCCGGCGCGCACCGCGTCCTCGACGCAGGTCGCTGCATGATCCTTCAGGATCAGATCCTCAACCTTCGATAGCGCCGCCTTGATCGCCTGCATCTGCGTCAGCACGTCGATGCAGTAGCGGTCCTCTTCAAGCATGCGCGAGACGCCGGTCACCTGGCCGGCGATTCGGTTGAGGCGTTTGATGGCGTCGGTTCGGTCGTGATGGGGCATTGACTTATACCTTATAGGGGTATATGGTATATAGGCTGGTTCTAAACGGATGTAAACCCGATGCAGACAAGACGGCGATTGCTGCGGCAAGCGGCGACCATGGGCGGCTTCGCTTTGGCGCAAAATTTTGTCGCGCCATGGGCGCGCAGCGCCTCGGTGTCTGTTCGCCCCGCGGCGCTTGAAGGAAACAGGTTCGATCTCGCCGTCAGCCGGGCGACCGCGACAATCGACGGCCGCGCGTCAAACGCGATCCTTGTCAACGGCCAGTTGCCGGCGCCGTTGCTGCGCTGGCGCGAAGGCGAGGAGGTCACGCTCAACGTTCGCAACGATCTCGATGTTGATACCTCGATCCACTGGCACGGGATTTTGCTGCCGTTTCATATGGACGGCGTGCCGGGCATTTCGTTTCCGGGAATCAGACCGGGCGAGACCTTCACCTACCGCTTTCCGGTGAAGCAGGCGGGGACTTACTGGTATCACAGCCATTCCGGGTTGCAGGAGCAGTCCGGCCATTACGGGCCGATCATCATCGATCCGAAAGGCGCGGACCCAGTCGCGTACGACCGCGAGCATGTGCTTGTGCTCTCCGACTGGACGTTCATGGATCCTGAGCGCTTGTTCGCAAAGCTCAAGAAAAACGGCGAGGCGTTGAATTTTCAAAAACGCACCGTCGGCGATTTCGTGAAAGACGCGAAAACGGAAGGATTCGGCGCCGTTTTCGCCGAGCGGGCGATGTGGGGCGGCATGCGCATGAACCCCGCCGACATCGCCGATGTGGGCGGCCATACCTACGCCTATCTCATCAACGGGCATGGGCCGGACGACAACTGGACGGGCTTGTTCGCCGCCGGCGAACGCGTGCGGCTCCGGGTCATCAACGCGTCGGCGATGACGATTTTCAACCTGCGCATTCCCGGGCTCGTCATGAGCGTCGTGCAGGCGGACGGGCAGGATGTGGCGCCGATCGAAACCGACGAGTTTCAGATTGGAGTCGCCGAAACCTATGACGTGATCGTTCGCCCCGACGCGGCGCGCGCCTACACGGTGATGGCGGAGACGATCGACCGCAGCGGCTACGCGCGCGCGACTCTTGCGCCGCGTCTCGGCATGAGCGCGCCGGTTCCGCCTCTCCGCGCGCGGCCTGTCCTCACCATGAATGACATGGCGATGGATCATGGCGGCATGTCATCCGACTCAATGGACCACGGTTCGATGGATCATGGAGCCATGGACCACGGCGCGCAGACCCATGACCACCCGAAAGGCGCCGGCGTCGACATGGTCGCCATGGCGCCGACGAACCGGCTCGGCGAGCCGGGCCTCGGGCTTGAAGACGCGGGCCACCGGGTCCTGACCTACGCCGATCTCAAAAGCCTTCGCCCGAACCCGGACGCGCGCGCGCCGGGGCGCACGCTGGAATTGCACCTCACCGGCAACATGCATCGTTACATGTGGTCGTTCGACGGGGTGAAGTTTTCCGAGGTGGATGCGCCGATACAGTTCCATCAGGGCGAGCGGCTGCGGCTGACGCTCGTCAACGACACGATGATGGCGCATCCGATCCACCTGCACGGCATGTTCTTCGAGGTCGTCAATCGCGACGACGCCCGCAAGCCGCGCAAGCACACGATTATCGTCAAGCCCGGCGAGAAGCTGTCGATCGACGTCACGGCGGACGCGCCGGGCGACTGGGCGTTTCATTGCCATCTTCTCTATCACATGGTCGCCGGCATGATGCAGACCGTGAGCGTGATGGCGCACGGCGCCCCCGAAGGCGCGGCGCCCGGCCATGACGGCCATGATATGCATGAGGAGAAAACGCCTGAGCCCGCCGCAGACCCGCACGCCGGCCATCACGGCATGGGAGGCGGGCGATGAAAGGGGTCCTTTGTTTTCTCGCGGCCGCCGCATCATCCGTTGCGGCGTCCGCCGCGCGCGCCCAGACCGCCGCCGATGCGTACTACGATCCCGCCGAAATGGCGAAAGCCCGCCATATGCTCCGTATGCACCATGGCGGCGGGACGACATATTTTCTCGAAGCCGAACGCCTCGAATATCAGTCTGGCGATGGCGATCCGCTTTTTCTCTGGGATGCGCAGGGCTGGTATGGAACCGACCGCGACAAGCTCTGGCTGAAGAGCGAAGGAGAAGCGCTGTTCGATGGCGGACTGGAGCATGGCGAGGCGCAGGCGCTCTACAGCCGCGCCATAGGCGGTTATTTCGATTTGCAAGGCGGCGTCCGACGGGATTTCGGGAAAGGCATGTCGCGGACGCACGCTGTCATCGGCGTGCAGGGGCTTGCGCCTTATCTGTTCGAGATCGATGCGGCGGTGTTCGTCAGCGGGCATGGCGACGTGACGGCGCGCGTCGAGATCGAATATGAATTGCTGCTGACGCAACGGCTGATCCTGCAGCCGCGCGCCGAGCTTGAATTCGCCGCGCAGGAAATCGCAGAGCTTGGCGTCGGCGCCGGGCTCTCAGCCGCCAATGTGGGTGCGCGGCTGCGGTATGAAATCAAACGCGAGTTCGCGCCTTATGTGGGCGTTTCTTGGTCGCGCGATGTCGGCGGCTCGGCTGATTTTGCGCGCGCTGCCGGCGAGAACCCGGCAGCGGTCTCTCTCGTCGCCGGCGTGCGACTGTGGTTTTGACGGAGAATGATATGACGGTTGCCGAACAACATTGCGCGGACTGCGAAAAGAAAGAGACGAATGCGAAGCAGCGCGGGCACGGCGCTCATCATGGTCATGGATCGGGCGGCGCACTCGTCACCTCGGCGCAGGCGACGCTGCATTGCCTGACGGGGTGCGTCATCGGCGAGGTCGCCGGCCTCGCCATCGGCGTCACGCTCGGCCTTGGCGTCTGGCCGACCATCATGCTGGCGACGACGCTCGCCTACATATCCGGCTTTACGCTCGGCCTGCTTCCGGTCATGCGCCGCCAGAACAAGACGTTCATGGAAGCGCTCAAGCTGATCTGGATCGGCGAGGCGGTTTCGATCGGCGTTATGGAGATCGCCATGAACGCCGCCGATTATGCGATGGGCGGCATGAACGCCGCGCACATCTTCGCGCCGGTTTTCTGGTACGGCCTCGCGGCGGCGATACCGGCCGGATTTCTCGCCGCTTGGCCTGTGAACTGGTGGCTGCTCAGCCGCGACCTGAAAAAGTGCCATTAGGAAAGGCGGCGGCGCGACTTGACGTGCTATCTTTTTAATAGCAATAGATTGCTATGTTTTTCGTAGCAAGGAGCGCGCCATGTCCGCCCGCATCGACCCGCAACGCCGGCCATTCGCGCCGGCCATCGAGGAACGGCTCAGCAAACTCATGCCCCCGGGCGTCGCTCCGCTTGTCCTTTTCACGACGCTGGCGCGGGACGAGCGCCTGTTTGAGCGGTTCATGGGCGGCGGGCTTCTCGACAAGGGCCGCCTCTCCCTGCGCCATCGCGAAATCGTTATCGACCGGGTCACGGCGCAATGCGGCTCCGAGTATGAATGGGGGGTGCATATCGCCTTTTTCGGCGAGCGGGCCGGGCTGACGCCGGCGCAACGCCGTTCGCTGGTGCTGGGAGAGGCGTGCGACACCTGCTGGGAAGATGAAACGGAGCGCCTGCTCATCCGGTTTTGCGACGCGTTGCACGCGGAATGCGATGTGGATGATGGGCTTTGGGCGGGCTTATCCGCCGCCTTTTCGGATGAAGCTTTGTTAGAATTACTATTGCTCGCCGGATTCTATCGAACCGTCTCCTACCTCACGAACGCGCTAAGGCTGCCGCTTGAACCGTTCGCCGCCAGATTCCCCGCGTCCTGACGCATTTTTCTGCTTTAGCTTTGCTTCCTCCCTTGCGAATTATTCTCGCTTGTAGCATTTCGCACCTGCGGTATGACCGTGCGTCGAGTAAGCAGGAGCGAGCGTCCCCGTGGGCTTCGATACGATTGAACTTCCGAAAAGCGTCACCGCCGAGACGCTCCTCGCCGTGCGTCACTGGACGCCGGAACTCTTCTCCTTCCGGCTCAGCCGTCCCGCGAGCTTCCGCTTCCGCTCCGGCGAATTCGTCATGCTCGGCCTTCCCGGCGACGGCAAGCCGCTGCTCAGGGCCTATTCGCTGGCCAGCCCCGCCTGGGACGACGGGCTCGATTTCTATTCGATCAAGGTTCCCGACGGCCCGCTAACCTCGCGCCTTCAGCATCTGCGCGAGGGCGACATGGTGCTGCTCGGCAAGAAACCGACGGGCACGCTGGTGCTCGACGCGCTCCTGCCCGGCAAGCGGCTCTACATGCTGTCGACCGGAACGGGCCTCGCGCCGTTCGCCTCGCTGATGCGCGAGCCGGAGACCTACGAGAAATTCGACGAGATCATTCTCACTCACACCTGCCGCAACGAAGCAGATCTCGCCTATGGGCGAGAGCTCGTCGCCGCGCTCGGCGACGATCCGCTAGTCGGCGACATGGCGGGGAAACTGCGCTACTATGCGACGACGACGCGCGAAGTCTCGCCGCGCACGGGCCGCATCACGGCGCTGATCGAATCGGGAAAATTTTTCGCCGATCTCGACCTGCCCGCCTTCGATCCGTCTACGGACCGCGTCATGATCTGCGGGTCGATGGAGATGATTGCGGATACGCGCCGTCTCGCCGAGGCCGCCGGCCTCCCAGAAGGCTCAAACCACGCGCCTGGCGCCTATGTGGTCGAAAAGGCGTTCGCGGGCTGACCCTTCTTTGCGGAGAGCCGATCCGCTCACGCAGTGAAGGGCTTCGAAACAACTATTGGTGCGCCCATCTGTAAGCGGGTAGATGCTAGCCACTGTAAGGGAGGGCGTATGGCTGTATTACGACAGGGCTCTGCCGTTCAATAGCGCTTTTGGAAGGCGCCTGCGCCGAGCGCAGTGTCGAGCTGGAGCTGTCGGTCGAAGCCGCATGATCATGTGTGGCGCTTCGCTGACCAAGGCGGCCTTCGCTTATACGGTTCTTCAGATAGCCGAAGAAAACCTGATCTATCCGGCGCTCGCCGAGTTCGTGCGCGGCGACACGCCAATGCCGCAGTGGTGGGAAATAATGCTCAGTAGCGAGGTGGAGCGCCGCCGCTATCTCGCGCGGCGTTCGCTCAGTATTCGTTTTGCTGGCCGAGAATGAGTCCGCCGTCGCTCGGATCGGAGTCGCGTCCGCCGCACTGGACGTAGCCTTGCCGCCAGCCGGCGCGATAGGCGCGGTCATTGGCGAACATGTATTCGTCACGCTCGCGCTTGGTGGAGAAGCTCTTGTCTTCCTCGGTGGAGGTGACGCAGCCGTCGCCATAGCCCTGTTGAAAGGTCGGCTCCTCGGCGAGCGCGAGCGTTTCGTTGCTGGCGCAGGCGGCGAGCGCGGCGAAACCGCCTGCCGCAAGAAGATTGGCGGCGAGGGCCGGGCGCGGGTGCTTCACGAAAATACCCCTTCTTTCACAACAATGCGGGCGGTCAGAAACCGCTTTCCGGCTGAGGTTGCGCCCCACGCGCCGCCCGCCGGGCGGGACCTTAGCAAAGCCCTTCGCCCCGGTCTTGAGAAAAGGCGAGCGGAAGCCCCTTCAAACCCGCCAAAGAGCGCAATCCCCCGTTAACGGTGTTGCGGCTACAACACTGGCGGGCGTAACCGCCGGAAAACGGGTCACGGCCGTCCGGCAACCGCGCCGGTCCTCGGGGCGAGGGCTTGCGCCACGAGAGGCTTGATGGCGACCTTTGAGACAGTAGCGGCGGATGTCGAAACCGCGCCGGCGACGCCGGAGGACGATGTCCACGCCCATAGCGCCGGACCGCGCGCCCTCATGGTGCGCAAGCTCACCGATATCGTGGTGCTTCCGGCCGCGCGCATCTCCGCCAATGAACGCTCGCTCACCGCCGACATTTTGATGCATGTGGTCGACAAGGTCGAAGTCGAACTCAGGGTCGACATCGCCCGCCGGCTCGCCCGCGTTCTCGAAGCCCCGCCGGCCCTTCTCAGAATGTTGCTGCTCGATGAACCGTCGGTCGCTGGCCAGATCATCCGCGGCGCGGAATCGCTCCCTCAGGCGCTGCTCATCGATGCGGCGCGGCACGGGCAGACGGCGCATCGCGAGATGATCGCGCGGCGGCTCGACCTGACGCCGGCCGTGGCGGACATTCTTATCGAATTCAACGAGCCGGAAGTTTCGCGATTGCTGCTGCGGCGGGAAGACTATGCGCTGTCGCCGGGCGCCATCGACATTCTGGTGGCGCGCTCCACCGCCGACCGCGACCTACAGGCGCTGCTTCTGCGCCGCCGGGAGCTGGAGCCGGCCCACGGGTTCATGATGTTCTGGTGGGTCGACGGCGAACGCCGCCGCCGCATCCTCCAACGTTTCGCGCTCGATCGGGCGATCCTTCAGGATGCGCTGCACGATATTTACGCCAAGATTTTCCAGACCGAAGATCCCGACCCGTTCGTCAAGGAAATCCTCGTCATGCTCGACCGGCGCCATCGCCCGCGCGGCGTCAATGGCGAACCGGTCTCGATGGATGTGGTCAAGAAAACGCTCGCCGCCTCGCGCAATTACCCGGCGCCCGAAATCGTGCACGCGGTCAGCATGATCGCCGGCATTTCGCGCGAACTCGCCTCGCGCATCCTGCGCGATCTCGGCGGCGAGCCTTATGCGGTGATGTGCAAAAGCCTCGGCGTGCCGCGCAACGATTTCTTCGGCTTCCTGTCCGGCGACGATCCCGAGATCGAAGGCTCGATCACGCCGGCGCGCGCTGAAGAACTGCTCGGCGTCTTTGATTCGATGTCGCGAGACTTTTCGCGCGCGGTCCTGCGTTACTGGGACTGGGACGGCAACCCGCGCATCGCGCGTATCTTGCGCCTGATGGGTCTTGAAGAAACGCTGCCCGAGGACGTGTAGCGAGCATTCCGTATGCCCCCTGAAGCAGCCGATAAATTTTTTTAAGCCGCCGTCTTTTTAAGCCCGCCTTAAAAGCTCGTGTCTATAACGGCCAGGCGTCGGTCGCGGCCTTGCGTATCTAGGTCGCTTCCGGCGCATCTTTTTTGCGGGCCGGTTTTCAACGATCGACGTTAACGGTCGTTACAATTCGATGAAAATGCGCGCTTCGCCTCTGTCTAGAATTTAACAGGCCTTGTCCGAAACTCCGCTCGGGCGGCAAGCCTGATGGTTTTGTTCGGAGGGCGCATGCTGGCGTCGATGCGGGTAATTGTCTTCGCTTCGCAGAAGGGGGGCTCGGGCAAGACGACCTTGTCCGGCCATATCGCTGTCGAGGCGCACAGACAGGGCGCGGGACCAGTCGCGCTGATCGACACCGACCCTCAAGGGTCGCTGGCGAAATGGTGGAACGTCCGCAAGGAGCCGCAGCCGGCGTTCATCCAGTCGGTTTTCTCGAACCTGTTTCAGGATCTTGACCGGGCGCGCGATGAAGGCATCCGCCTTGTCATCGTCGATACGCCGCCCGCGGTGACCCGGGCGATTTCCGAAGTGGTCTCGTTCGCCGATCTCGTCATTGCGCCGACGCGCCCGAGTCCGCACGACCTTCGCGCCGTCGGACCGACGGTCGATATCGCCGAAGCGCGCGGCAAGCCGCTCGTCTTCGTCGTCAATGCGGCGACGCCGAAAGCGCGGATCACGTCGGAAGCGGCGATTGCTCTGTCCCAGCACGGCACGGTCGCGCCAGTCACCGTGCATCACCGGGTCGATTTTGCGGCCTCGATGATCGACGGCCGGACGGTGATGGAGATCGATCCGGTCTGTCGTTCGGCGCAGGAGATTTCCGCGCTATGGAAATATTTGCAAGAAAGGTTGCAGCGTTCGGAAGGCGGCTTTCGCTCGGCCGAGAACGGCCTGCACGCGATCCCGGGCGGCCAGTCCCGCGTCTTCGGGAGGCGGGCGGCGCAATGAGCTATGAGCCAAACCCGTCGCCGAGCGATGTCGGCGCCCCTGCGCCTTTTGAAAGCAAGGGCTCCGACAGCAAGTTCGCCTCGCTGACCGCCGGACTTCTGGCGCGCAAGGGCGAGGCGGAGCCGGCGCTCGAACCCTTCGCCCATGCGCGCGTCGCGGGAACTTCGGCGCGGCAGATGGGACCGGGCGAACGCCACGCGCTCGACCGCAAGAGCGATGCGCGCGCGCCGCGGCCGGCGGAGCGCGTCTCCGCGCCCGACGATGTCGCTCGCCTGAAGCCGATGCCGCGCGCGGTCGAGGAAAAGCTCTTCGCCGAGAACTGCCCGCGCGAGCGCATCGCCACGAGCCCGAAGCGGGCGGCGGTGACGTTCAGAATGTCCGTACACGATTTTTTGCGGCTGAAGCTCGGCTCCGCGGAGCTGGAGCGGTCGAGCCAGGACATCATCATCGACGCTGTGGAGGCCTATCTCGACGCGCACGAAGTCGAGCGCCTCGACGATTGCAGGTGTTTGAAAGCGGCGGGCGACGCCTGCAGCACGAAAGCGGCCGAATAAGCGACGGCCCTTACGCCGCGCTCGCCCGCTCGCGGCGGTACGCTTCAATACGGTCAAGCTGGGTGAGCAGGGCGGGGTTCTGCATCGACACAGCCTCGCGGCGGCGGCGGCTCGGCGAAGCCGGCGCGACGACCGGGAGGGCGACCCGCGCCGTCAGCCCTTCGCCCGGCGCGCTTGAAAGCTTCATCGATCCGCCATGGAGCTCGGCGAACGCGAACGCCAGCGCAAGGCCGAGTCCTGCGCCCTTCGCGCCCCGGACGCCGTCGCCATGGGCGGCGGTGAAGCGCGCGCCGAGCTTGGCGAGCTCCGCCTCGCTCATGCCGACGCCCGTATCCGTCACGGTAAGGACGATCTCGCCGTCTTCAGCCTCGACCGAGAGCGTGATTTCGCCGTCGCTGGTGAATTTCACGGCGTTGGAGAGAAGATTGATGATGATCTGGCGCACCGCGCGCGCATCGAGGAAACTGTCCGGAATGGACGGGGCGATGCGCGTCGTCAGCGTGAGACCTGCGGCTTCGGCGGAGAGGCGCACGATGCCGGCGCACTCCTCCGCGAGCGCGCCCGCGTTCACCGCCTCGCGTTTCAGCGAAAAACGGTCGGCCTCGATTTTCGCAAGATCGAGGATCGACGAGACGAGATCGAGCAGGTGCTCGCCCGACGCGTGAATATGTTCAGCGTATTCGTCGTATTTTTCGTGCCCGAGCGGGCCGAACATTTCGGCGCGCATGGCGCCTGCGAATCCGATGACGGCGTTGAGCGGCGTGCGCATTTCGTGGCTGAGATCGGCGAGAAGGTCGGCGGTCTCCTTCGCCTCGCGCTTGGCCTCCTCGGCTTCCGCGCGCAGGGACGCGATTTGCGCCTGTTCGCTGGCGGCGGGCATGACGAGGACTTCTGCGCGCCCGTCGGGGCGGGTGTTGACGGCGATGTCGAGGCGGCGCGACGCGCCGAGGGACGGGTCGGTCGTCAACACGACCCGGCCGGCTGCTGCGCCGAGCGAGATCGACCGCGCCGCCGCGCTCCGGTCCGCGAGAACAAACAGGTCGGCGAACCGGCGATAGTGGAGGCGAACGGGCGCCAGCCCGAGGATCGACGCCGCGCCCGGCGAGAACCGGCCGATGCGGCCGTCATGATCGACGACGAGGACGCAGGCGCCGGCCGCGCCGCTCCAGCGCGGCGCCGGGCCAAGCCCGGCCCGCTCCAGGAGCCCTAAAATCGCTCGTTTTATCATGACTTCATTAACCCGGCGTCGACGAACCTTAACGAACGCCTTACTTTCGGCCGGGCATCGTTAACAAATCTTGAATGTCCGCCGAGGCCGCCGCCAGCCCTTGAAAAACAGGCGGTTGCCGGCGCCGGGCGGGATGATTTTGACCGCGCTTAAGCGAATCGACGCCTCGAATTTGTTTCGAATGCCGTTAGTATGGCGAAACTGTTTTTAGCAGGGTTGGGATAGCGTTCGGAACGGCCCATGCAGACGGGCGCATCTTATCGGGAGAGGGCTTCTATGTTGCGTATTGAGTCGCCAGCCGCTCAGGCAAACAGCGGCGGCATGAACGAGTTCACCCTGCGATCCAGGTCCCGCCGCGCGCTGTTCGCCGGTTTTGTCGTTGCGGCGATCGCCTCCAACGGCGTCGCGGCCGACACGCTGGCCCAGCCGCGCGACACGGCGCTCGAGCGCCGCGCCGCCAATTATGTGCAGTTCCGCGAGGATGTGAGCGTCATCGAGGCGACGCCTTTCGATAGCGCCAAGACCACGCGCGAGGCGCATGTCCGCCTTTCCGCCCATGATTCGACCGCCCTTTCGGGCGGCTGGGTCGCCTATGCGGCGCTGGTCGCCGCCGACACGCCCGCATTCGCCGAAGCCCTTCAGGATGAGGTGAGCGCCAAAACGGATCGCAAGACCGGCCTTTCGGGACGCGACGCCTTTTTCGCCAAGCTCGCCGCCGATCCGACCTATGCGCGCAAGCTTCCGGGCGCGACGGATGCGGTCCAGCGCGTGCTCGCCATGACCGCGCAGGATGCGGCGCGCTACACGACCTTGGGCGAGGCGTTCAAGACGCAGGCCTATGCGATGCAGCGCACGAGCTGGGGCAAGCAGAAAATTCCGTCGAGCCAGGAGCGGCTTTCGGAAGCGGCGAAATACGCCAAGTCCCGCCCTGCCGCGACGACGCCGGTTCTTCAGGCGGCGACCAAGGGCGGCGTGACCGCGCCCATGCTCGCCAGCGTCGATAGCGCCTGGTCGCCCGATTGGGGCGCGGAAGGCTCCCCCAAGGCCAATCCCGAGCAGAACGCGCAAGTCGTTCTCGACCGCGTCCTCAATCTCGCCGCGCGCTATGCGGTCGGCGGCGTCAACGAGAAAATTGTCGACGTGTACGCCAAGAACGACCGCGCCGATCAGTGTCTGTCGATGAACACGCTGACCCTCCGCCAGTGCATCGCCGCGACGCGCGCGCCTTATGAAGAAGCGTTCTGTCTCGGCGAGCATGCGCTCAACGACGTCGCCAAATGCATCGGCTGGGTCGCCGGCGCCGGCGCGAGCTGAGCGCTTCGTCCCAAAAAGCCAATCATCAAAGCCGCCCTTCGGGGCGGCTTTTTTGTCGCTCGTCTTCCGCGCGCTTGAGCGAGGCGGGGTCTTTATGACAGTCTGACGGCGAGCAAAAGGAAGAACGCTTATGGAAGGCGGCTGCACCTGCCGGACCGTCCGTTACCGGATGAAATCGAAACCGCTGTTCGTTCATTGCTGCCACTGCCGCTGGTGCCAGCGCGAAACCGGGACCGCTTTCGCGTTGAATGCGATGATCGAGGCGGACCGGGTGGATCTGCTTTCCGGGGAGCCGGAAATGATCATGACGCCGACGAATTCCGGCAGGGGCCAGAAAATCTGGCGATGTCCGCAATGCCGGGTCGCCGTGTGGAGCAATTACAGCGGCGCCGGCGACAAGGTGAACTTCGTCCGCGTCGGCACGCTCGATGATCCGGACGCGCTCCCGCCTGACATTCACATTTTCACCTCGTCCAAGCAGCCATGGGTGATTTTGCCGGCGGACGTTCCTGTCATGGCGGAGTATTACGACTTCAGGGAGCGCTGGCCGGCGGAAAGCATCGAACGGCGCGAGGCGCTGCGGGCGAAATAGGAAACAGTCAGGGCGACGCTTCCGGTTTTTCCGCGACATTCTCAGCGGCGGCGATTTCGCCGCGCGCCGCCGCCGCTGGTTTCTTCACGCGCTCTTTCAACGCGGCCGCGATCTGGCGGAAGTTCTGGAACATCGGCAGTTTCGGCGCCGATGCTTCGCTCGGTTCCAGAGCGAGCCCGACTGACATCGGCCGCCCCTTTTCATCGACATCGCGCACGATGAGCTCGACGGGCGCGAGCAACAGCCGGTCGCCGCGCCCGAGCGGCGAGGTCAGCTCCCGGGCGAGATAGTCGCTGATGGTCAGCGCCTCCTCGTCCGCCGGAATCTGGGCGCCGTAGGTTTTCGCCACATCGCCGATCCGCCGCGCCGGATCGATCGTGAACTCGCCGAAATAATCGAGATCGCGTTCGGTAAGCTCAGCCGGGCTTGCGAACAGCCGGTCGAGCAAAGGCACATGCCGGGGCACGGTGAAAATATAGACCTGGTCGCGCGCTTCCAGCCGGTTCACTTCGTGAAGGCGCATGGAGCGGCCGTCGCGCACCACGAGAGAGGGGCGCGCCCAGCGCGGGATCCGTTCTCCTTGCGCGACAGGACTGCCCGGCGCGACGCGGTAGGCGATGAGTTCGTGATGCGCGTCGCCGGGCAGTTCGAGTTCGACTTTTTCCAGCGGCCCTATTTGCGGCGGCACGACGAGCCCGAGCCATTGCGCCATCGGGCGGATAGTCCAGCCCTGGATGAGGAGCGAAGTCAGGACGATGATGAAGACGGCGCTGAAGAGTCCCCGCCCAACGTCCAGCCCCGCCGCCACAGGCAGAATAGCCAACAGGATCGACACGGCGCCGCGGAGGCCCACCCAGGCGATGAACATGGTTTCGTTCTGGCGAAATCCGAAGGGCATGAGGCAGAGCCAGACCGCGAGCGGGCGCGCGAAGACGATCAGCGCGAGCCCGATCGCGCCGGCTTGCCAGGCGACGGCGGCGAACTCGGACGGCGTCGCGAGAAGGCCGAGCACGAGGAACATGGTGATCTGGGCGAGCCAGGTGAGGCCTTCCTGAAATCGCCGGTAGGCGATCTGGCCGCGAAACGGCGTGTTGCCCATCACGAGGCCAGCGATATAGACCGCCAGAAACCCGCTGCCGCCGAGCAGGGAGGTTATCGCGAAGACGCACAGCGCAAGCCCGAGAACGACGACGGGGTAAAGGCCGGGCTCAAGCCGGATGGCGTTCATCGCCCGCGCCATCGCATAGCCGGACGCGGCGCCAAGCGCGAGCCCTAGGCCCATCTGCAACACGAAACTGGCGACGAGATTAACCGAAACGGCGGCGGCGTCGCCCGCGCCCGCCCGCAACACTTCGACGAGCGTCACGGTCAAAAAGATCGCCATTGGATCGTTAGAGCCGGATTCGATTTCGAGAGCGCCGCGCACGCGTTCGCGAATGTGAATGCCGCCGACGCGCAGCAGGAAGAACACCGCCGCCGCATCGGTCGACCCGACAATCGCTCCGAGAAGCAGGGCCTCAAGCCAGCCGAGGCCGAGAAAAAGCCGCGCCGGGATCGCCACAAGTCCGGCGGTGAGCAGCACGCCGAGCGTCGCCAGCGCTATTGCGGGAGGCCCTGCGACGCGGAACAGTTTGAGGCGCGTGCCGACGCCGCTGTCGAATAGGATGACGGCGAGCGCCAGCGATCCGATAAAATAAGCGGCGCGAAAATCGTCGAACTGGATGCCGCCCGGCCCGTCCTCGCCGGCCGCAAGCCCGACAGCGAGAAATACTAAAAGCAGCGGGGCGCCGATGCGGAAGGAAAGAACGCTGGTGAAAACCGATATGACGATCAACCCTGCGCCGATCAGGATCGCAATAGAGATCGCCTCAGTCATCCCCGCCTTTCCTCGCTACGTTTTTACTATGCGGGATTTTCCTTTAAAAATCAATATTATATTTCAGGCGTATACGAACTGAAAAGCAGTCAGCGGGCCAGGCGCTAGTTGACGATCGGCCTTGCGTCCGCCCTCTCATGCGCTTACGTCGTGACCATGCCTTCCTTTTCAGACATCGCCGCCGACTTCGCCTTTCTCGACGAGTGGGATGAGCGGTATAAGTATCTGATCGATCTCGGCCGCGCCCTGGAGCCCTATCCGGAGGCGTTCCGCGACGACGCGCACAAGGTTCGCGGCTGCGCCAGCCAGGTCTGGCTTCATGCGGAGGACGCTGAAAAGGGCGGGGCGAGCGTCATTCGCTTCTACGGGGATTCCGACGCCCATATCGTCAAGGGGCTGGTCGCGCTCCTGATCGCTCTTTACGCGGACAAGAGCCCTGAAGAAATCCTCGCGACCGACGCTCGCGCGGCGCTCGCGCCGTTCGATCTCGAAGGGCATCTGACGCCGCAGCGCTCAAACGGGCTCGCCTCGATGATCAAGCGGGTCGGCGAGATCGCCGCCGCGCGGGCCTGACTTCCCTTTCTATTTCGCTAGCGCTGCGCGGGCGCGCTTTATGGCGTGGCTGTTGACGCGCGGCGCGCGCAGTTGCGCGAAAACGATCTGGATGCGCTCGCGCATCGCCGTTTCCATGAACTCGATCTGGGCGTTGAAGAATGCGCTGTCGCGCCGGTCCTCGATTATATGGCAGGCGTAGCTGACGGTCGTCCGGTCGCGCTGGAAGACGACCGAGATTTCGCTCATCGGGATTTGTCCGATGACATGGCAGAGATACATGGCGAGCTGCCGCGCAAAGGCGACCTTGGCGCGCTGGCGGTTGGGAGTTTTCATTTCGAGCAAGGAGACGTTGCAGGCCTCGCTGGTTATCTCCATCGCCTCAAGCGCTATTCTTTGGCTCAACTCCGAGGCGACGGCCTTGTTCCCTCCCGGATTCTGCATTTCGGACTCCACGCGACTGGCATCGATCGGGAGTTTCGTCCCGAGAGCCGAATCTAAGGCGGCGCCGGCGAGCGTGGATAAGTTTCCCCTTCATGCTTAAGGAAGGGTTGCCTGTTAACCATAAGGCGCGAACGCGCCCGGCCGGGCGGCGTTCATTCGTCTACGGAGTCTGTTTGAGAGGCGCGCTTAACCGAAGAAAGCGATGGCGAGGACCGCGCCGAGCACGACCGCCGTCCACAGCGCCATCGAGCCGATGGGCCATGAGCGCGCAAGCCGGCCTTCCGGCCCATGCACAGCGTAAATCCGCGAGCGGAAAACATCGACGCGATCTGTGTAGAGTTTCCAGCAATAGTCCCAGAGAACGCCCGTGACGCCCGCGGCCCAGCGAAGGATGGCGCGGCCGGGCACGCGGTAGAGCCAGTCCGTATCGAGATTGGTCGACGGGACTTCCGCCGGGTATAGCTTGAAAACGACGAGAAGCGCGAAGGCGAGCACCGCCCAGAGGAGAAGCTGCGCCTGTTCGGCGATGTGATAGAGCGAGTACGGATGGTAATCCGCCATCGCCGCCGGGTCGGGCATCAGAGCGTAAAGCGGGTCCGGATAGAAGCCGACGCCGATGCACAAAATCGCCGAGACGGCCATCGCCGCCTGCATGTGCCACGGCGCTTCTTTCGGTCGCTTGCCGCTGTCATGGGCGAAGAAGGTGAAATAGGGGATCTTGATCCCCGCATGTTCGAGGACGCCGGCGGAGGCGAACAGCAGCGCCAGCCAGACGAAAAAGAGATGCTGCTCCGCGGCGCCGTCGATGATGAGGCCCTTGGTCACGAAGCCGAGGGTGCCGGGAAAGGCAGAGATGGAGAGCGCGCCGACGACGCACATGATCATCGTCAGCGGCATGGTCTTGTAGATCCCGCCGAGCTCCGTCGCCTTCGACGTCCCGGTGCGATACATGACCGCGCTCAGCGCCATGAACAGGAGACCCTCGAAGATGATGTTGCCGAAAGCGTAGCCCGCCGCGCCGTTGATCGCGCCGAGGCCGATGGCGCAGACCATAAAGCCGACCTGGTTGTTGATCGAGTAGCAGAGCACCTTTCTGAGGTCGTTCTCGATCAGCGCGAAAAAGATCGGGAAGAACGTCATCACGACGCCGATATAGATAAGCTCCTCGGTCCCCGGAAAGGCGCGGGCGAGCGAGTAGACGGCGAGCTTGGTGGTAAAGATCGACAACACAATTGTGCCGGAGATGGTCGACTTCGGGTAAGCGTCCTGCACCCAGTTATGGAGCAGCGGGAACGCCGCCTTGATGCCGAAGGCGAGCAGCAGGACGAGGCCGGAGAGCTTCACCGCGCCTGACGGATCGCGGAGCCCAATCTCGGAAAAAGCGAGCGAGCCCGTCTCGCGCCAGATCAGGGCGATCCCCGCGAGAAGGAGAACGCCCGACAGGATCTGGATCGCCAGATAGCGCATGCCGGAGAGAAACGTCGCCCGCGTGCCCGGCGCCCAGACAAGAAACACCGAGGTGATCGCTGCGATCTCCCACCAGATAAAGAGCGTGATGAGGTCGCCGGCGAGCACCCCGCCAAGCGCGGCGGCGGGGTAGGCGAGGCTCGCGAAAGTCTGGGCGCGGTCGCGTTCGTTCCAAGCGTAGACGATGTTGAGCGCCGCCGCGATGTGGAAGACGGTTGCGAAGATGCGCGCCAGTCGGTCGACCCGCAATGTCACGAGGCTTTCGCCGAACAGCGACAGCGCGCCGTACTCGCCGAGGCCGAGCCGGTAAAGCTGCGAGCCTGAGAAGAAGATGAAGACCAGCATCAGCGGACGGCGCAGGCCGGCGCGCGAGTCCGGGAACAACGCCGCGAGCGCGGCGCCGACGAAGAGGATCACCGCCGGGTTGGCGAAAAGGACTGAAATAAGACTACTCGCGCTCGTCATAATACCTCTCGTCGCGGCCGACGATTTTGCGCAGGTGCTGACCGATGAGGACGATCAGCGCGAACATCACGAAGCCGTAGAGGGCGAAAAAGACCGGAATCTTTTCGACGTCGAAATGCGGGTGCTCTTTCTGGAACGCCGGAATGAAACCGAGCGCCGCGGCGATCAGCGCGACGAGAATGAGCACGGCGAGAAAGCCACGGCGGAAAGCTTTGGAATCCGCCCAGCCCTTGTCGTCTCCGCCATGATGGTCAGGTCCATGAGCGCTCATCATCGCGTCTCCATCAGGGGCGACAGATACGCGTAAAGCGGATCCGCAAAGAAGAAGAGCAGCACCGCGCCGATGGCGGTGACGACTGGCGGCAGCACGCACAGGAGCGGGGCTTCATGGAGGTGGCCCCAGTCGATGCCCGTTCGCTTTTCCCCGCCCTCATTGAGGCCGCGGGCGCGCCCGCGTGCGTCCGTTTCGGGCGCCATGTAGAAGGCCTGCACCGGAATCGACAGGAGATAAATGACGTTGAGGATCGACGAGAGAATGAGAACGCCGATGATGGTGAGCTGGCCCGTGTCCGCCGCGCCGATCATCAGGAAGAATTTCGGCCACGAGCCGGCGAGCGGCGGCAGGCCGACAATGGACATGGCGCCGAGGAAGAACGCGCCGAACGTGATCGGCATGGTGCGCCCGAGCCCGCGCATTTCGGAGACGAGCGTCTTGTGCGCGGCTACATAAATGGCGCCGGCGCACATGAAGAGCGTCATCTTGCCGAGCGCGTGGGCGGCGATCTGCATCGCTCCGCCCATGACGCCCATCTGCGTCGCCAGCATCGCGCCGAGCGTCACATAGGCGAGCTGCGAGACGGTCGAATAGGCGAGCCGCGCTTTCAGATTGTCCTTGTGCATCGCGATGGCGGAGGCGAGCAGGATCGATCCGGCGGCGATCCACATGTAAGGCGTCGCCGCGCCGGTTTCTTTCAGGAAATCGATGCCGAAAATATAGATGACGACCTTGAGCACGCAGAAGACGCCCGCCTTCACGACCGCGACCGCATGCAGGAAGGCCGAGACCGGCGTCGGGGCGACCATGGCGTTCGGCAGCCACGGGTGCGCCGGCATCAGCGCCGCCTTGCCGATGCCGAACGCGAAAAGGCCGAGCAGGATCCAGGCGACGGGGGCCGCGTCTTCCACATGCGTCCGCAAGAGGCCGCCGACCGTGAAGTCGGTGGTGCCGGCGATGGCGTAGGTCCACACGATCGCCGGCAAAAGCAAGCCGATGGAGGTGCCCATCAGGACGCCGAGATAAACGCGCCCGCCGCGCTGCGCCGCCTCGTCGCCCTTGTGCGTGACGAGCGGGAAGGTCGAGAGCGTCAGCACTTCGTAGAAGATGAACAGCGTGAACAGGTTCGCGGCGTAGGCGACGCCCATCGCGGAGGCGATGGCGATGGCGAAGCTCATATAGAAGCGCGTCTGGTGCTTCTCATGGTGGCCGCGCATGTAGCCGATCGAGTAGACCGAATTGACCAGCCACAGGCCGCTGGCGATGAGCGCGAACATGGCGCCGAGCGGTTCCGCCTGGAACGCGATCGGCAGGTCGCCGATGACCTCGAACAGGACGTAACCGGGACGCTCGCCCTCGCCGACGGCGGCGAAGACGATGATGGCGAGCGCGACGAGGATGACGCCAGTGATCAGCGTCGCCGCTTCGCGCAGGTTCGGCGATTTGCCGAGGAGCCAGATGGCGACGAAGCCGACAAGCGGAACCGCGAGCGAAAGGGGAATGGCGAGACCGGGAGAAATCATCTCAGCGCGCTCCCGCCGCTTGCATCAGGGCGTCCGCCGCGCGCTCGGCGAAGCCGGCGGTGAACTCGGTGCGGACGCCGAAATAAACGTTCGCCGCGACGAGAATCCACATCGGGATCAGCATCGACAGCGGCGCTTCCCTCACGGGGGGCGCATCGCTCGCGGGTTCGCGGAACATCAGCTCGATGACGCGGCCGATATAGAGAAGCGCGATCAGAGACGACAGCACGATGAGGAACGCCGCCCAGGGGAAGCCTGCATCGAAGCTCGCCTGCAACAGATACCATTTCGACACGAAGCCGATGGTCAGCGGCACGCCGATCAGCGACAGGCCTGAAATCAGGAACGCCGCCGCGGTAAAGGGCATGCGCCGGGCGAGGCCGGTGAAGGTCGAGCAATGGTGATCGCCGAAGCGCAGGACGACGCAGGCGACCGCCATGAACAGCGCGCCTTTCATCAGGCCGTGATTGACGAGGTGAACGATGGAGGCGGTGAGGCCGGCTTTCGTCCCGAACGAGATGCCGAGCAGCATGTAGCCGATCTGGCCGACCGACGAATAGGCGAGCATGCGCTTCACGTCGGACTGAAAGACAGCGACGAGCGAGGCGGCGAACATGCCGATAATGCCGAGCGGCAGCAGGACGAAAAGAAAAGCGTCCCGCATGAAGCCGAAATCGGCGCCGAAGATCGAGTAGAAAAAACGGATGAGGACGTAGACCGCGACCTTGGTCGCCGTCGCCGCGATGAAGGCGGAGACCGCGGACGGGGCATAGCCGTAGGCGCCTGGCATCCACACATGCATCGGGAACATGGCGAGCTTCAGGCCCATGCCCACAAGGATGAACGCGAACCCGGCCTCGACGACGCGAGTGTCGTGGCCGGAAAGCTTCATGTGCATATCCGCCATGTTGAGCGTGCCGGTCGCCTGATAGAGGAGGCCGAGACCGATGACGAAGAACGTCGCGCCGAGCGTGCCCATGACGAGATAGTTGAAGGCGGCGGTGAGGGCGCGGCGGTCGGCGCGCGCGCCCATCGCGACCAGCGCGTAAGTCGAGAGGGAGGAAATTTCGAGAAACACGAAGACGTTGAACGCGTCGCCGGTGATCGCGACGCCGAGCAGGCCCGTCAGGCAGATCAGCATCATCGCGTAGAAGAACGGCGTCTGGCGTTCGTCTATTTCGGATCTGACGCTCTCATAGGCGAACGGGAACACCGTCGCCGCGATGCCTGAAACCAGCGCCATGACCAGCGCGTTGGCGAGATCGACGCGGTACTCGATGCCGATCGGCGGGGCCCAGTCGCCCATGTGATAGGAGATCGCGCCTGCTGAGGAGACTTCGAGCAGAAGCGCGACGCAGGCGGCGAAGGTCAGCCAGCTGAAGAATGTCGCCCACGCCCACGCCGGGCGGCCCTTCGGCAGCAACAGCGTCAGCGCCCCGGCGATGAAGGGCATGATGACCGGCAGAACGGGAAGCTGGCTCGTCAACGCGCTCATGCGTTCGCCCCGGCTTGGGTCTTGCCCGAGAAGTCATGGCCGAACTCGGCGATGTCGTCGGCGGCTTCGAGTTCGTCTTCCTCAATCGTGCCGTAGGCTTCGCGGATCCTCACCGCGAGCGCGAGACCGACCGCGGTGGTGGCGACGCCGACGACGATGGCGGTGAGAATGAGAACGTGGGGCAGCGGGTTCGAGTAAATGATCTCGCTCGCCTGATGCAGCGTGTCGGAGGCGAGCGCTGCGGCGTTCGCTGCGGGTTCCGCCACATCGAATCCGTGCGGCTGCGGCGCGGCGGCGAGCGCGTCGTTCGCCGAAGGCGCGGCGTGGAGCGCGGCGGGGGCGTCGTTTGCAGCCTGCGGCGCGTTCGCCGCCGCGGCGCCGAGATCGTTCGCCGCAGGCTCATGAGGAAGGCTGGACGGCGCAGCGTGCAGGCTCGCGGAAGCTTCTGGCGCATGAGCGGCGTCGGCGCCGTGTCCGGACGCGTCTTCCGCGCCATGTCCTTCGTCGCCGTGTTCGCCGCCATGCCCGCCGATGATGATCGGCGCGGTGCCGCCTGCGATCTTGCCCATGGAGATGTAGAGAATGAAAACCGACGTCTGGAAGATGTTGAGGCCGACGATCTTCTTCACCAGATTGCCGCGGCTGATGACGATATATAGTCCCATCATCATCAGGACAATGACGATCCAGTAGTTGTAGCGGTCTACGATGAACTGGAGAATGTCGCTCATCACCAGTCCTCGTCGTCGATGTCGGGTTCGCGGCCGGCGAACTGGTAGAAGATCGTCAGCATGGTGGAGGCGACGGCGATGCCGACGCCGAGCTCGACGAGGAAGATGCCCCAGTGCTGACCGGCGTGATGCGTCGATTGCGGAGCGAGCGTATCATAGGAAAGAAGGTTGCCTCCGAGCAGCATCGTGGCGACGCCGGTGCCGGCGTAGAACAGAACGCCGATCACCATGCAGACGATGAGCACGCCCTGCGGCAGAGCTTTTCTCGTCGCGTCGAGACCGAAACACAGCGCATGCAGGATGAATGCGACGGCGAAGATGACGCCCGCCTGGAAACCGCCGCCGGCGCCGTAATCGCCATGAAACTGCACATAAAGCGCGAACA
>JAVJPA010000256.1:0-5065 GCA_040216495.1 Amphiplicatus sp.
TTCTTGAATCGATCCGCGTTTCCAGCATCCGCGCCGGCAAGTCGACCTTGCTGACCTGGGACCTTAACGCATCGCGCCCCGATCTGTTCCAGAACTGGGCTGGGGACGTCGGCATGGCGTGGGGCGTGGAGTATCGCCGCGAGACGATCTTCGAGGACTCCGATCCGCGTCTTGACGGGTCGATGCCGTTCACTATCGGCGCGCTTCCTGATGAGAGCGACCTTGTGGGCGTCAGCGCCACGAACGATTTCGGCGGCGAGCGCGATGTCATCTCTGTTTACGGCGAGGTGGCGGTGCCGATCGTCGCGGAAGGATCCGGCTTTCCGCTCGTCCACTCAATGGACCTGCAACTCGCCGGTCGTTTCGAGCATTTCTCCGACTTCGGCGATGCGATCAAACCGAAGGCGGCGCTGCACTGGTTCCTGACGCCGGATCTATCGCTTCGCGGTTCTTACGCACGCGGGTTCCGCGCGCCTAACCTTGTGCAGATCAATCAGGGCACCATCACAAGACGCAATCAGGGCGACGCCGATCCCTGGCGCGAAGACGTGACCGGCACCGCGAACGATCTTGGCGACACCTATCGTCCCTCGCTTCGTTTCGGCAATCCCGATCTGAAACCTGAACAGAGCGAAAGCTTCTCAGGCGGCGTGATATTCCAACCGGTCGGCGGGGCGCTCGAAGGACTTCGCCTGTCGGCCGATTACTGGAATATCCAGACCGAGGATGCGATCACCGTCATCGGCGTCGATACTCAGCTCGATCTTGATTTCGAACTGCGGGCGATGGGGTCATTCAACCCTGACGTTATCCGCGCTGACGTGACGCCTTTCGATCAGGCGGCGTTCGACGCTTATAATCTTGCTAACCCGACCATGACCCGTCAGGCGGCCGGCGAAGTGCTTCTGGTCAATGACGGCTATGTCAATCTTGAAGGCAAGAAAGTCGCAGGCCTCGATTTTTCCGGCAGCTATCGGGTGCCGGAATTCGGGGCGGGCCAGTTCACCGTCGGCGCCGATGCGACCTATCTGTTGAAGTATGAAGAAACGTCGCAAGGCGTCATTATCGATCAGGTCCGCCGCAACGGAAATCCCGAGTGGCGCTTAAGCGCCAGCGCAGGCTGGCGGCTTGGCGGCTTCAGCCTTGCAGCGCAAATGCGCCGCGTCGGCTCCGTTGATGACACGTCAGCGACCGCGGGAGATGAGCTCTGGCTGGTCGAACCATGGACGACGATCAACGTTCTCGCCGGCATAGAGTTCGGGGAAAGCTACGGCCCGATCATGAAAGGCGTCGAACTGAAGTTCGGCGTCAAGAACCTGACCAACAATCTGCCTTCGTATGCGGACGAAAGCCCCGGCTATTTCAGCGGCCTTCACAACATCGAAGGCCGGGTCGTTTACGGCCAGGTGTCGAAAGAGTTCTAGATATCTTTCTAATCGGGCGGCCTGCGGGCCGCCCGCACTCTTTACGGTTATGAAAAGCAAAACATCCTGCCTGTCGGCTCTCGCAGCTTTCGTTGTCGCCAGCCTTTCCTCAGTCTGCGCTTTTGCGGCTGGACCAGGCTCTTTCCGGTTTGAGTATCCTTCGGGTCTCGCTATACAGGTATGGACGTACGAGCCGGAAACCCTGTCGCCAAAAACTAAAGTCGTTTTCGTCATGCACGGCGTCGGGCGCAACGGCGAAGACTATCGCGATCAATGGGCGGATCTCGCGGAAGAGAACGGGTTTCTTCTGATCGTGCCGGAGTTTTCGCAAGCAGACTTTCCCGGCGCCGAAAATTACAATCTTGGCGGCGTTTTTGATGATTCAGGCGCGATGACGCCCGAAACAGGCTGGACGTACAGCTATATCGAAACGCTGTTTGATGATGTGCGTGAGAAGTATGATCTCAACGCGCAGTCGTATGCGATCTACGGCCATTCAGCTGGCGCGCAGTTCGTTCACCGTTTTGCGCTCTACAAGCCTGAGGCGCGCGCATCGGCAGTCGTAGTGGCTAATGCAGGCTGGTATGAGATGCCCGACAAGGAAACGGCTTTCCCTTACGGCCTCAAAGATTCGGGCGTTGGCGAGGAACGTTTGCGCGGATTTCTGAAAAAGCCGCTTACCGTGCTGCTCGGCGACGCCGATACCGACCCGAACGCGCGTTCGTTGAGGCGCACGCCTGAAGCGCTGGCGCAAGGCGCAAACCGCTTCGAACGCGGCCACGCTTTCTTCGCCGCCGGGAAAAAAGCGGCTGAAGAGGCGAGGGCTGAATTTAACTGGTCGCTGGCGACTGCACCCGGCGTCGCTCACGACAATGCGAAAATGGCGCCTCATGCGGTCAAGTTCCTGCTGGCTGATTAGTCTTCTCCTCGCGGCTTCCCCTGCCGCGGCGGAAGAATGCGTCTTCGACAATGTGACGTTCACGTCGGACTTCGAGGGCGGCAGGATTTCCGGTTGCAGAAAGACCGGTCCCGACGCCTTCGAGATCGGCGTCGCGCCCGAAGATGCGCCGATCAATCCGAGCGCCTGGTATGCGTTCGCGGTGGAAGCGAAAGAGGACGCAGACATAGAAGTGACGCTCGTTTATTCGAACGGGCGGCATCGATATGCGCCTAAAGTCAGATCGGCGAAGTCCGAATGGACTGAGCTGCCGGACATCGCGGTCTCTGAAGAGGGCTCGCGCGCCAGCTTTCCTTTGCATATCGCTGAAGGCCGCACGTTTGTTGCAGCTCAGTCTTTGATTGGCGCTGACGACTACGTTGCGTGGTTGCAAAAGGCATTGTTGATCGCGCCTGACATGACGGAAGTCACGATAGGCCGTTCGGAGGAGGGGCGGGCGATTGAGGGCCTGAAGTCTCGCAAGCGCGGGCGCGAAGCGGTGGTGCTGATCGGGCGTCAGCATCCGCCGGAAATAACGGGCGCGATCGCATTCTTCGCTTTTGCGGAGCGTATGCTCGCGAACGATCCTCTGGCGAGGCGCTTCCGCAAACGATTCGCCCTTCTCATCATTCCCATGCTCAATCCGGACGGAGTCGCGCATGGGCAGTGGCGCCATAACTCGCGCGGCGTCGACATCAATCGCGACTGGGGGCCGTTTACGCAGGCGGAGACGCGCGCGGCGCGTAATGCTATTGCGGACTTCGCCGGAGAAAAGCCAGGCAGGCTTGCGCTCTTTCTCGACTTCCACTCGACATGGCGCGACGTGCTCTACACCCAGCCCGATGAAGCGATGGGCGCGCGCGCCTGGTTCGCTGGAGCATGGCGCAGCCAGATCGAGAAACAGCTTGGGTCTGCGCCAGAACGCAGCTACTCGCATAATCCAGCGCTCCCGACTTCAAAGTCATGGGCGCACGAAACCTACGCCGTCCCGGCGATCACCTTCGAGCTTGGCGACACGACGCCTACGGAAAACATCCGCGCGCTGGCGCGAACGGCGGCGGAAACAGCAATGATTTTGCTGCTCGAAGGACCGCCGCAAGATATAGAAGCGCAACAGGAGCCGTCATGACCATGCTCGAACGCCTGTCGTTCATACTTCTTGCTTTCAGCCTTGTCGCGGGCCGTGCTCACGCAGAGTTTGGCGTCGTCTCCTCCGCCTCTCCGGAAGCGACAGCCGCCGGCGTTGAAGTTCTTGAAGCCGGCGGCAACGCCATTGACGCAGCCATCGCTGTGCAGTTTGCACTGGCGGTAACCGAGCCGGCCATGTCGGGCCTTGGCGGCGGAACGCAGATCATTCTCAAAAAGCCGGGCGAGGCGCCGATCGTTATCAACGGGACGACTTTCGCACCCGGTTTAATTCCTGAAAGCGCGACCAGGAAGCAGGTTCAGACTGGCCGAACTGCATCGACAATTCCTTCGACTGTGCGCGTCTTCGATTTTGCGTACAAAAAATACGGGTCTGGAAATATCGCTTGGAGCGCGTTGCTCGCACCAGCGATCAGATATGCTGAAGAAGGATGGGTCGTCGGGCCGTTTCGCGCGCGGGTCTATCGCCGCCATGAAGAAGACCTCAGAAGCGACTCGGCGCTAGCGAAGCTGTTCCTGACGGAAGGAAAGCACGCGCCTCGCGAAGGCGAAGTGGTGACAATGCCGGTTCTCGGCAAGACGCTGCGGCGGCTGGCGGAAAAGGGCGGCATGGATTTCTATACCGGCGACATCGCCAAAGAAATCGCCGGAGACATGGCGAAGCATGGCGGCTGGATCACCGCGGGCGACCTATCGGCGTTTCCTGAACCCGTTGTCGCCCCTGCGTTGGCGACGACCTATCGCGGCTACGGCGTCTATTCGTTGCGACCGCCCGCCGGCGGTTGGGCGGTCTTGCAGGCGTTGAACATTCTTGAGCGTGAACCGCTTGATCGGTTGAACAAGGAAGGAGACGCTCGGTATCGGGCGCTGCTGCGCGCACTGAGAGCCGCACATGGCTCGCGCCGCAACGCGCCGATCGGCGGTGGAACATCGCCGGGCGAGGCTGAAAGCCTTGAAGCTCAGATTACAAAGCAAACCGCTGCGGCGCTCTGGAAGAAATCGGGCGGCGAGACCACGCACTTTTCGATTGTGGACAAGGACGGCATGATTGTCGCCGTCACAACCAGCATCAACCGTTACTTCGGCGCCTGGGCGGCGAGCCCGAAGCTCGGTTTTCTCTATAACAACTACATGGCCGAATTCGAAACCGACGCGCCGGATCATCCGTTTGCACTGAAGCCGAGCGCGGCGCCACTGTCTTCCATGAGCGCGTCGATCGTCACGAAAGACGGCGAGCCCCTGCTCGTCGTCGGCAGCCCCGGCAGCGCACGGATCATCTCCGCCGTCACTCAGGTCATCAGCCACTTCCTCGATGTCGGAAAAGGCGTCGGCGCAGCAGTGGCGGCGGAGCGTGTGCATGCGCTCCCTGATGACAAGGCTTATATGGAGGCGCGCCTGATTTCTCCGACGCTTCTGAAAACGTTGGCAGATGACGGGTTCTCGCTACAGTCGCCCGATCAGGATCTCGTCATCGACGGCCTCAACGCCTATTTCGGCGGTGTCCATGCGATAGGAAAAGAAGAACTTGGATGGCGCGGCGCCGCGGATCCGCGCCGCG
>JAVJPA010000257.1:0-10396 GCA_040216495.1 Amphiplicatus sp.
ATGGTCACGTCGAAAGTCCCGCCGCCAAGGTCATAGACCGCGATGGTGTGGGTGTCTTCCTTGTCGAGGCCATAGGCCAGCGCGGCCGCGGTCGGCTCGTTGATGATGCGCAGCACTTCCAAACCGGCGATCTTGCCGGCGTCCTTGGTGGCTTGGCGCTGGGAATCGTTGAAGTAGGCCGGCACCGTGATCACGGCTTGCGTCACCGTCTCGCCCAGGTGGCTCTCGGCGGTCTCTTTCATCTTTTGCAGGATGAAGGCGGAGATTTGCGACGGCGCGTATTTCTGGCCGCGCGATTCGACCCAGGCGTCGGCGTTGTCGCCCTTGATGATCTTGTAAGGGACCATCTCCTTGTCTTTCTGGGCGGTGGGGTCGTTGAAGGGGCGCCCGATCAGGCGCTTGATGGCGAAGAAGGTGTTTTCCGGGTTGGTGACCGCCTGGCGTTTGGCCGGCTGGCCGATGACCCGCTCGCCGTCCTCGGTGAAGGCGACGACGGAGGGCGTCGTGCGCGCGCCTTCCGAGTTTTCGATGACCTTCGGCTCCTTGCCTTCCATGACGGCGACGCAGGAGTTGGTCGTGCCGAGATCGATCCCGATAACTTTAGCCATGTTCCTATGCCTTCTCTTGCCAGCGAGCCGTTCGTCTGGTCCGGACCTTGAAGCGGGTTTGGCGGCCTCGATAGCGCGCGCGACGCCCGCAAGCGTCAGGAAGAACGACCCCTGTTTCCCTTTTGTTTAAGCCCGCCGCCCGGCGGACGTTCGCTCCGGCATATAGGCAGAGCGATTCGGACCCGCAACCCGGCGGATGGCGGGGGCCGGTTAAATTCCCGGCCGGCTTGCGGAAAACGGAGAGGGACGGGCGCAGCTAAACGCCAAAGGCCGGCCCTGCTTTCAGGACCGGCCCTTGAGACGCTTGAAGCAGGCCCGGCTCAGACGGCGCTCGCGCGGGTCCACAGGAACGGCGAATTGCGGTCGCGATGGCGACCGCCCATGCCGCCGGCGAAGTAGGCGGCGGCGCCCGCCGTGAGGGTCGTCGCGGCGAGAAGGAAGGCGGCGACGGCGCCGACTTTTCGAGCCGAATCCGCGTCCTCGATCATGGAAGCGGCCCACGCATCGACGCGCGTCCGCGCTTCGGTCTCGCTGACGTCGCTCGCATCGGCGATCAGCCTCGCCACATGAGCGCGGTCGGCGTCGGGTAGCGAGCCTGTGAGCGCGGCGTTGGCGAGGATCGGATCGACTTCCGCCCTGATTTCGGCGCGGTCTTCATCGACCCCCCGGATCAGCTTGTCAGCCTCATAAGACATAGCCGCCGGCGGGGCGTCGTCGGCGCCGGCCGCCGCAGCCGATTGCGCGGCGAGCGCCAGCGCCATCGCAGCGAGCGCGCCGAGCAGAAGCCCCGTCGCCCAGACGAGAAGACCGTGCGTTCCGTCCCGCACCTCGACCTCATCGGCGGTCGCGTCGGCGCGGGGGCTGCGCAGTCGGCCGGCGACATAGGCTCCAGCCATAGAGCTGAACAGAAGAACGATCATGGTCCAAGCGACGGAGACGACGCCGAGCGCGGCGCCGGAAGGCCCTTGCCACGGCGAACTAATGGCGAGCCCGACGCCGCCCGCGAAGGCGAACATGACGAGCGACAGGGCGGCGGCGAGAACGGCGCCCGCGAAAATCGGGCCCCATTCCACATAGGAAGCCGGAACGGCGGTCAGCGAGGCGGCGCGCGTCGGCGCGCCCGTGAGATCGGCGGCGCTCATAGAATGATCCTTTTTGCTGTTGGCTGCTCAGAGACCAAGGAATGAAAGAATCGCCATCACGACGACGATAAGACCGACAAGGTAGATGATGCCGTGCATTGTATTTCTCCTGATACGGAATGCCCTTCCCGGGGCGGTTTTGCCGAGGAACTTCGAAGCGCCATACGCGCGCTGCCCAGCTAACAGGCAGGGCGTTGAATCGGTTCCCTTTTTTCTGCGAGCCTCATTCAGGAAGGCGGAGAGCCGCGCCACGCGCGTCGTTTGGGGCGTTTGCTGCATCGCCGCACACGACAGGATCGCACCGCCTACTGAGGATCGCGCGCGCGCCTTGCGCTCAATCGAGATCGCGCGCGACGCGGAAGCCGTTGTCGATTTCGCGGATGGTTTCGCTCTTGACGATCCGGTGGCCGGCGCGCAGGCGCCAGCCGCCGGAGTTCCAGGCGCCGCCCTTCAGCGTGCGCTCGGCGCAAGCCTCGGCAGTCCTCGCCGACCCGTCAGCGGACGCGCCCGCATGGTCCGGCGCCCAGCAGTCGGCGACCCACTCCCAGACATTGCCGTGCATGTCGTAAAGACCGAAGGCGTTGGGCGCGAAGCTCGCAACCTCGGTGGTTTTCCGGCGGTTGATTCCCCGCGCGGCGCCGTAGGTCATCCTGCCGTTGAAGTTCGCCTGCGCGGGCGAGACCGACGCGCCGAAGAAGAAGGGCGTCTTCGCGCCGGCCCGCGCGGCGTATTCCCATTCGGCCTCGGTCGGCAGCCGGTAACGCTTGCCGGTCTTCTGCGACAGCCAGTCCGCATAGCCCTGCGCGTCGCGCCACGAGACGGCGATCACGGGACGGCGGCCTTTCCCCCACCCTTCGGTTGGCGGCCTGTAGGCGTTGCAGGCGCCGCCGGCGACGCACGCCTCCCACTGTTCGAACGTCACTTCGCGCGTGCCGATGGCGAAGGGGCGCGTCAGGCGAACGTCCGTTTGCGGGCCTTCGCTCTCGTTGCGCGAAGGCTCATTCGCGGGCGAGCCCATCAGGAACGATCCGGCCGGTATGGCGGCCATTTCCGGGCATTCCGCGCAATCCTTGAAAAAAGCGCCCGCATGATCCGCCGGCGCGGCGGCGAGGCTCGGCGCCGGCGGAACGTTCGTTTCAGCCGCGGCCAGCGCATCGACAGGCCCGTCCCGAAGCGCCGGCGCCGGTTCCGCAGTTTCCGGGGCGACATTTCCAGAAGGCTCTTCCGCCGGCTCGTCAGCGCGCGTTTCCGGCACCGGGGACGGCTCGGCCGGCTGTTCCTCCGCATCGGGAGCATCGGCCGGCGCCACATGCGCGATAGTCGGCGCGTCTGTTTCAATCGTCGGGGGATCATTCTCAGCCGCGGCTCGTTCCGCGCCGGGCGGCGGCAATGAGCGCGTCGCCACCAGCGCTGCGAAAGCGCCGAGAAGACCGAGGGCGCCGAGCGATAGAACCGCGGCCGCCGGCGAGACTCGCCGCGGCGGCGGTCGCGGCGCGGCGGGAGCGGTCGCGCGCAGCGCGCTTTCCTCTTCGAACAGATCTCCGACTTCGCTCGGAGGCGGCGCGACAGGCGCGGACGCGAAATCCGTCACTGGCGCGCGGATGACCGGAGGGCGCCCGGGACCGCCCGCCTGCGCGATCGCGTCGGCGAGCGCGGCGAAACGCGGATCGCCGCGGTCGCCCGACCAGCCGGCCAGATCGATCGCGGGCAGTCCTCTGAACGGCGCCGGCGGCTCGATGCGTCCGATCGACACCGGCACGAGGATATTGTCGCGCAGCGGCCCGAGCGCCGCGTCGATGAGCCCCTTCGAGGAGATCGACGCGCCGGACCAGACCACGACCACCGCGTCATTGAGCTCTCGCGACTCCTCGCCGCTGACGATCTCGAAGCCGCGCGCGTGCAACTCGATGGCCAGCCTGTCGGCGAAGGCGGCGTTCGCCGATGCGGCGATGATCCGGACTCTGGCGGGACGGTCGCTCATTCAGGGCGCTTGTTTCAACCTCCGGTCGGTCAACTTCCGGCGACTATAGCAAACACCAAAAGCCGCGCACCGCTCCGTCCGGGCGGTTTTCCATAGGGATGCGGCGGAAATCTAGCCGAGGTCCCGCGCGACGCGAAAACCGTTGTCATACTCGCGCGCGGTTTCGCTCTTGCCGATGCGATGGCCAGCGCGAAGACGCCAGCCGCCGGTGTTCCAGGCGCCGCCCTTGAGGACGCGGCTGGAGCAGGCGCCGCCGCGCGCTTCGCCGTCCGCCGGCGCGTTTTCATGGTTCGCGGACCAGCAGTCGGCGACCCATTCCCAGACATTGCCGTTCATGTCGTAGAGGCCGAACGGATTTGCGGCGAACGCGCCGACAGGAGTCGTCCGTCCACGGACTTTTCCGGGGTCGCCGCCATAAGGATGCGCGCCGTCGAAATTCGCCTGATCCGTCGAGATGAAGGGGCCGGCGGCGAACGGCGTTTTGGCGCCGGCGCGCGCCGCGTATTCCCACTCTTCCTCGCTCGGAAGCCGATAGGCATGGCCGGTCTTTTTGGAGAGCCAGTCCGCATAGGCTTGCGCGTCTTCCCAGGAGACATTGACCACCGGCCTTGCGCCCCTGCCCCAACCGGCGTCGTACGGCGCATGCGCGGCGCACGCGCCGTCGGCGACGCAAGCGTCCCACTGTTCGAACGTGACTTCCTTGGCGCCGAGCGCAAAGGCGCGCGGGATCGTCACTTCGACCTGCGGCCCTTCCTGCGGCTGGCGCGCCGGCTCGCCCGCGGGAGAGCCCATGACGAAACTGCCGGCGGGGATGGTCGCCATCTCGGGGCAGATCGGGCAATCGCGGAAGACATCGCCGGGCGCGGCGTTCTGTTCCTCCGCTTGCGGAGCGTTGGTTTCCGGGCCGTCGCCGGCCACCCCTTCCGTCTGTTCCTCATCCGATACGCTCGACGCGATCAAAGAAGCGATTCGGTCATGCTCTTCGGAGACCCGGGCGGACGCCTCGGCGAGGCTCGGCGTTTCCGGCGCCGGGGCGGCTTCCATGACCTCTTCGGCGGGATAATCCGTGTCGCCTTCGGCGATGATGTCTCCCTCGGCTTCGCCTTCGGCGAGATCGGCCAACGCAAAATCGTCAGCCCCTGCCTGCGCGAGGACAGTATCGTCCTGCGCGCGCCCATCTGGCGCTTCAGGCGCCGGTTCGGCGGCGACCTCAACTGACGCTGGCTCTGGTTCTGGTCCTGGCGCTACGGGGAGCTGCGCTGCGGCGATGATCGGCGGCGCCTCGGGCGCGACGGCGTCAAGGACGGGCGCCGCCGCGAGCGTCGACGAGGGCGCGTCGTTCGGGGTGATCAACAGGAAACCGGCGAGCAGCATCACGCCCGTGAGGACAAGGCCGGCGGCGACCGGCGCGCGCGGGACGCGGCGCAAGGCGCCGACCAGCGGCGCAGCAGCAGCCGCAAGCGCCTTCGCGCCCGCGCCGGCAAGCGCGGCATATTCCCTGACCCGGGTTGCGACCGCCAAACTTGCGCTTGCGTCTGCGCGCGGCGCTTGGGCGGCGAATATCTGATCGGCGTCGCCGGAGCCCGGCGCCGGTCCGCGCACCGAATAGGCGACGGCTTCGATCTCCTCGAGAACGCGGCGCCAGCGCGGATCGCCCGCCTCGCCGGTCCAGCCCCCGAGATTGACCGGCGGGAGATGCTGGAAGCCGTAAGGCGGCTCGACCATGCCGATCGAAACCGGCACCAGCACGCCGCAATCCAGCGGCTCGCGCGCCGCTTCGAGGAGGCGCGCCGACCCCATGGCGGCGCCCGACCACACGACGATCACCGCATCGACGGCGAGCTGGTTGAACGGGCCGGTGACGATTTCGTAGCCGGCCGTGTCGAGCGCGGCGGCGAGACGCTCGGCGAAGGCCGCATTGGCGGAATGGGCGTAAATCTGAACGGCGCCGGTGCGTGTCATGTCCTGCATCGTTCGGGTCTTAACGCGCTTCGCGCAAATGTGGACAGGGCGCGCGCATTTTCCGGCCCGGACCTTGATTAAAATTCATCTTCAGCCCCCGATTCACTTCGCAGCCGCGCGAACCGGCGCGCGCTCAGTCGAGATCGCGCACGACGCGAAATCCGGTGACAGGCTCGCGCGCAGTTTCCGCCAGCGCGGTCCGATGCGCGGGACGCAGTTGCGCCGGGCCGCTGTCATAAGCGCCGCCCTTGACGACGCGGGCGCTGCAATCGGCGTCCGCCGCCGGGTCATGGCTCGCCGTCCAGCAATTCGCCGTCCATTCCCGGACATTGCCCATGGCGTCGTAAAGGCCGAAGCCGTTGGCCGGATAGCTCCCTGTCGGCGTCGTCATCCGTAGGCTGACGGGTTCCTCCTCGTCGCTTTTCAGCGCGCCGTCATAGTTCGCGCGCTGGGGCGAGAGCGCTGCGCCGCCGGCATAGGGCGTCGGGGCGCCGGCGCGGGCCGCATATTCCCATTCCGCCTCGCTCGGCAGCCGGTAGGCGTGGCCGGTCCGGGCGCTGAGCCATTGGGCGTAGCGCTCGGCGTCGGCATAGGAGACGTTGATGACGGGACGGGCGCCGCGTCCGAAACCCGCGTCTTCAGGCGCATAGGCGCGGCAGCCGCCCGCGGCGACGCAGGCGTCCCACTGCGCGAACGTCACTTCCCGCCGGGACATGGCGAAAGACGCGACCATCTCGACCCGCGCCGGCGTCTCGCTCTCGTTTCGCGCAGGATCGTCTCCGCCCGCGCCCATGGCGAAGGCGCCGGCGGGAATTTCCGCCATGTCGGGGCAGTCGAGACAGTCGCGGAAAACGACGCCGAGAAAATCGTCCACCGGCTTCGGCGGCAGCTTCAGCGGCGGCGGCGCTTCAGCGGCGGCCTCCGCCAGCTCTATGCTGGAAGCCTCATCGACAGGCTGGGACGGAGCTTCCTCGCCCGGCGCATCTTGTGGAGACTCCGCAAACGCCTCGACGGGCGGCGTCAACCGCTCCGCAGAAGCGTCGGCGTTTTGCGCCGGCGCCTCGACGGTTTCAACGGGCAGCGCCGCCAACTCGCGCGACGCGGCGTCGTTTGCGCCCGAATCCGGCGCAGTCAGATCAAGCGCCGCAGAGTGCGCAGCGACAGTCGCAGGCTCGGCGACGATCTCGCGCGCCGGCTCGTCCCGTGTTTCAGGAGCCCGTGTTTCAGGCGCTGGCGCTTCCGGCGCCGGGGCCAGCTTCGCCAGCACCGGCGACGACTCGCCGGCCGCGATCTTCTCGCGATCCGACCCAGCGAGCGACGCCGCCGTCACGACGGCGATCGCGACAAGCGCGAGACCGGCGGCGACGCCCGCAATAGTCCGTATGGGAACCATGTAGGGAGTATCCGGATCGATCTCCGTCGTCTCGTCCTCGTCATCGCCGTAGAGCTCGGCCCGCGCGGTCGCCTTGTGGCGCAGCGCCAACTCGATTTCTTCGCAGACGAAGCGCCAGCGCGAATCCTCGGCGTCGCCGTTCCAGCCGGCGAGGTCGATCGGCGGCAGGTGGGCGAAACTCGCAGGCGGATCGATCCGTCCCACCGCCACCGGCACCAGCCGCCTGCCGGCCAGCGCGGCGCGCGCTTCGTTGATGGCCGCCTCGCTCTGGAGCATTTGCGGCGACCAGACGACCACAAGCGGCTCGGCGCTGCGCGGATTATGGGCTGGCGCGCCTGACCCGGATTCGCTGCGCCCGGCTTCGCTGCGCCTGACCGAATGGCCGGCGGCGGCCAGCGCCGCCGCGACGCGGCAGGCGAAAGCCTGCGTCTCTTGCGCATGCAGGATGCGGATATCGGTCATCGGCGTCCTTCAAATTCCCCGCCACGCGGCGCTTCCCTGCGGCTTCACTGCTCCACGCCCACTCGAGGAGCCGGACCGGGCTACGGCGTACGGCGATGTCGGAGGGTTCGTTATGTGGTCGCGCCGAAGCCGGGGCGCCAAGCGTCGCCTATTCCTCGCTCATGTCGACGCGACTCGCAACGGCGGCGAAGGCCCGCGGCGCTTAAGCTTTGGCGACATTATGTTCTTGAAACGTTCTTTTTGTTCAGGCATAAGAGCCGCGTCATCTGTGCGCCAGCGTTTCCCGGCATTTTTCCGAGCAGCATTGCGGAGGCGCAGACGATGGTCGCGCAGCTCACCACATTCGCGTTTCACGGGGTCGAGGCGCGCCCCGTCACCGTTCAGGTGCAGATCGCCGGCGGGGGCCAGCATTTCGCCATGGTCGGACTGCCCGACAAGGCCGTCTCTGAGGCGCGCGAACGGGTGCAGGCGGCGCTCGCCGCCATCGGTCTCGGCCTCCCGCCGAAGCGCGTCACCGTCAATCTGGCGCCGGCGGACCTCCCCAAGGAGGGCGGGCATTTCGACCTGCCGATCGCGCTCGGTCTGCTCATCGAAATGGGCGCCGCGCCGCGCGACGCCGCCGACGGCTATGCGGTGATCGGCGAGCTCGGGCTCGACGGCTCGATCGCGCCGGTCACGGGCGCGCTTCCCGCCGCGGTCGCGGCGAACGCCCACGGGCTCGGGCTCATCTGCCCGGCGGCGTCAGGACCGGAAGCCGCGTGGGCGGGCGGCGATGCATCCATTCTGGCGCCCAGAAGCCTCATCCAACTCATCAACCATTTCAAAGGTTCGCAGGTTCTCTCCCCGCCACAGCCCGGCGCGCTCGCGCCGGCGCCGGCGGTTCCCGACTTGCGGGATGTGAAGGGTCAGGAAAGCGCCAAGCGCGCGCTCGAAGCGGCGGCGGCGGGCGGGCACAACCTCCTGATGATCGGTCCGCCCGGCGCGGGCAAGTCGATGCTCGCCGCGCGCCTTCCCGGCATCCTCCCCGCGCTGACGCCGGAGGAGATGCTTGAAATCTCCATGATCCAGTCGATGGCCGGACTTCTCGAAGGCGGAAGGCTGACCCGCGCTCGTCCCTTCCGCGCGCCGCATCATTCCGCGTCGATGGCGGCGATGGTCGGCGGCGGCATGCGCGCCCGGCCGGGCGAAGCCTCCCTCGCCCATCGCGGCGTCCTCTTTCTCGACGAGCTTCCCGAATTCACTGCGCCCGTGCTCGACAGTTTGCGTCAGCCGCTCGAGACCGGCGACGTCCACATCGCGCGGGCGAATTTCCATGTGCGCTATCCGGCGCGGTTCCAGTTGGTCGCCGCGATGAACCCCTGCCGCTGCGGCTACGGCAAGGCCAGCGGGCGCAACTGCGGCAAGGGGCCGAATTGCGAGGCGATCTACCAGTCGCGCGTTTCCGGGCCGTTGTTCGACCGCATGGATATTTCGATCGAGCTTGCGCCAGTGACGCCGGCCGATCTTTCCGCGCCCGCCAATGGCGAGGCGAGCGCCGCGGTCGCGGCGCGCGTCGCCGCGGCGCGAGGGGCGCAAAGCGAGCGCGCCGTTTCGCTGGGGCTCGGCGCTCATCTCAACGCCGCGCTGCCGGATGCGGCGCTGACCCGGGTCGCCGAGCCCGACGCGGACGGCGCGAGCCTGTTGACCCGCGCCGCCGAAACGCTCGGCTTTTCGGCGCGCGCCTATACCCGCATCCTGCGCCTTGCGCGCACCCTCGCCGACCTTGAAGGGGTCGATGCGGTCAAACGCCGGCACATCGCCGAGGCGGTGAGCTACCGCCGCCGCGATGCGGGCGAGGCGGCGCCTCTTCCAGCCGCATTAATCGCGGGCGGCGGCGCGCGTTAACCAAACCGCCTAACCAAATTTTCAATCGCCGCGCGCAGGATGTATCCGACGCCGGGGACAACCATACATATGCCTGACGCAGCCGCGGCCCGATCATCCGCCAACGAACTTATAGCCCTGTGCGACGCCGGCGGCGCGATCCGTTTCGTCAATCGCGCATTCGCGGCCTTTTTCGGCCGCGCAACGGAAGACTGGCTCGGCCTCGACTTCTCGCCGGGCGGCGACGCGGCGCGCGAGGGCGCGCCGGCGCATTACCGGACTGCAGCGCGCGTCAACGGCGCTGAACGCGTCATCGAGTGGGAGGAAACGCTGCTCGCCGGCGGCGAGCGTCTTTACGCCGGAACGCCCGATACGGGCGGCGGCGAGCCGGCCGCAGACCCCGGCTCGGACGAAAGAATGCGCTTTCTCGCGACCATGAGCCACGAGATGCGCACGCCGCTGAACGGCATTCTAGGGATGACCGGGCTTCTTCTCGATACGGACCTTAGCGCCAACCAACGCGCCTACGCCGAAGCGGTGCGCGAATCGGGCGCCGCCCTCCTCGCCCTCATCAACGACATTCTCGACTATTCCAAGCTCGACGCCGGCCGGCTCGATCTCGAAGCCGCGCCCTTCGATCCTTACGCGCTGGTGCAGAACGTCACCGAACTCCTGTCGCCGAAAGCGGCCAGCAAAGGCATCGAAATCGCCTCTTTCGTTCACCCTTCGACCCCGCGCCGGCTCGTCGGCGACGAAGTGCGGCTGCGCCAGGTGCTGATCAATCTCGTCGGCAACGGCGTCAAATTCACCGATGCGGGGGGCGTCAGCATCGAAGCCTCGATGACGACCGGCGAAGACGGCGCCCCTGTCATGAGCTTTTGCGTCCGCGACACCGGCATCGGCATCCCCGCCGAGGCGCGCCAGGCGATCTTCGAGGAATTCGCGCAGGCCGACACGCTCGCCTCCCGCCGCTCGGAAGGCACCG
>JAVJPA010000258.1:0-13614 GCA_040216495.1 Amphiplicatus sp.
CCGGACGTCGAATCGACGGCGGCTCTGAAAGAAATCTGCGCGAACGTGCCGGTGCCGATCGTCGCCGACATCCATTTCCACTACAAGCGCGGCATCGAGGCGGCGGTCGCGGGCGCGGCGTGCCTCAGGATCAATCCGGGCAATATCGGCTCCGAAGAGCGCGTGCGCGAAGTCATCAAGGCGGCGAAGGATCACGGCTGCTCGATGCGCATCGGCGTCAATGGCGGATCGCTCGAAAAAGACCTGCTCGAAAAATACGGCGAGCCCTGTCCCGAAGCGATGGTCGAGAGCGCGCTCGACCATGCGCGCATTCTTCAGGACAATGACTTTCACGAATTCAAGATTTCGGTGAAGGCGTCCGACGTGTTCCTCACCGTCGCCGCCTATCACCAGCTCGCCGAAGCGATCGACTGCCCGCTGCATCTTGGCGTCACGGAAGCCGGCGGCCTGCGCATCGGCTCGGTGAAAACCGCGATCGGCATGGGCTCGCTGCTCTGGGCCGGCATCGGCGACACGATCCGCGTGTCGCTATCGGCCGACCCTGTCGAAGAAATCAAGGTCGGCTTCGATATCCTGAAGTCGCTCGGGCTGCGCCATCGCGGCGTCAACGTCATCTCGTGCCCGTCCTGCGCGCGGCAGGGCTTTAACGTCATCAACACCGTCGAGACGCTCGAAAAGCGGCTGGCTCACATCACCACGCCGCTTTCGCTCTCCGTCATCGGCTGCGTCGTCAACGGACCGGGCGAGGCGCGCGAGACCGATATCGGCTTCACCGGCGGCGGCGCCGGCAAGGAGCACGGCATGATCTATCTCGACGGCGAGGTCGATCACCGCGTCGATAACGAGAAGCTCGTCGATCATCTGGTCGAACTGGTGGAAAAGAAGGCCGCGCAGATTCAGGCCGAAGAAGCCAAACAAACCGTCGCCGCAGAGTAGCGTCGCATATTGTGCTATCGATCGCGCAGGAGCCAGCTCCCGCGCGATTTTCGTAAGCGTACGGACGATCTCGCTCTTCTTTAGGAAACCCAGACTTGATCCCCCAGGACAAACTCGACACGCTCATTCGCAAATTCGAAAAGCTCGAAGCCTCGATGTCGGCCGCGACAAAGAGCGACGAGATCGTGCGCCTGTCGAAAGAGCACCGCGAGCTTCAGCCCGTCGTCGAGAAATCGCGCGAACTCGGCTCGATCAGGAAACAGATGGCCGAGCTTGAGGAGCTTTCCAAAGGCGGCGACGCCGAGATGGCGGCGATGGCCTATGACGAGTTGCAGGAGCTGAAAGAAAAAGAGCCTGAGGTCGAGTACGAGATCCAGGTGATGCTGCTGCCGAAGGACAAGGCGGACAATTCCTCCGTCATCCTTGAAGTCAGGGCTGGAACGGGCGGCGACGAGGCGGGGATTTTCGCCGGCGATCTCTTCCGCATGTATCAGCGTTACGCTTCGCTTCAGGGCTGGCGCGTCGAGGTGCTCTCCATGTCGGAAGCGGAGATGGGCGGTTACAAGGAAGTGCAGGCCAACATTTCCGGCGACGGCGTCTTCGGCAAGATGAAGTTCGAATCGGGCGTCCACCGCGTGCAGCGCGTCCCGGCCACGGAGACGCAGGGGCGCATCCACACCTCGGCGGCGACCGTCGCGGTCCTTCCGGAGCCGGAGGAAGTGGATATCGAGATCAGGGAGCAGGATCTGCGCATCGACGTGTTCCGCGCCTCGGGTCCGGGCGGCCAGTCGGTCAACACCACGGACTCGGCGGTCCGCATCACTCACTTGCCGACCGGCGTCGTCGTCAGCCAGCAGGACGAGAAATCGCAGCACAAGAACAAGGCGAAGGCGATGCAGGTTCTGCGCGCGCGCCTCTACGAAGCCGAACGCAGCCGCGCCGACGCCGAACGCGCCGCGACCCGCAAGAGCATGGTCGGCTCCGGCGACCGCTCCGAACGCATCCGCACCTACAACTATCCCCAAAGCCGCGTCACCGACCACCGCATCAACCTGACGCTCTATAACCTCGAAGAGATCGTGAAGGGCGACGGCCTCGGCCAGGTGATCGACGCGCTGATCACGCAGGACCGGGCGGACATGCTGGCGGAAATGCAGGAGACGGTTTGAGGAAGGTTGCAGGCTGTGGGAGGCGGGTTGCGGAAGCGCCTGACAACCGATCCCCTACAACCTACAACCCCAGCCCATGACCCTCGACGCCTTCCTCCGCGCCGCAGCTGCGCGCCTCGTTAATTCAGAAACACCGTCGCTCGACGCGCGCGTGCTCGCAAAGCATGCGCTCGATCTTGATGACGCGGGGCTGATCCTTGACGCGAAGCGCGCGTTAACGCCGGAGGAGATCGCCAAGCTCACCGCGCTCGTCGAGCGCCGCGCCGCCGGCGAGCCTGTCGCCTACATCATCGGCGAAAAGGAATTCCGGGGACTGACCTTCCGTATGGCGCCGGGCGTCCTCGTTCCTCGGCCCGACAGCGAGACGCTGATCGAAGCGGCGGTAAAGCGGCTTCCCGCCGATGCGCCCTTGCGCATTCTCGATCTCGGAACCGGCACGGGCTGTCTCCTGTGCGCGCTGGTTGCGCATTTCACGAAGGCGTCGGGCGTCGGCGTCGATCTCAACGAGACCGCGCTGGCGCTCGCTGAGACGAACGCCGCCTCGCTCGGGCTCGCTGACCGTACGGCTTTCGTCAAAGACGATTGGGCCGCCGCTGTGGAGGGAACTTTCGATCTCATCATCTCCAACCCGCCCTATATCGAGGAGGGCGCGCGCGAATCACTTCCTGTTGAGGTGCGCGCCTATGAGGATCCGCGAGCGCTTTTCGCCGGCGAGGACGGGCTCGACGCCTATCGCGCCATCCTCGCCGGGGCGCCGAGCCTCGCAAGGCCCCGTTCGTTAATGATTTTTGAACTTGGAGAGGGGCAGGCTGAAGCTGTGGGCGCGCTCGCGAAAGCCGCGTTCCCGGGGGCTTTTATCGAGTTCGAGGCCGACCTCGCCGGCCGCCGGCGCGCCCTTGTCGCAGCCATTGAGGGGCAAAAAAACATTTGAAATGCCTTCCGGCCCGGTTATCATGGCCGCGAAGACAAACGAAAGCGGCTTGGCGTCCTTCAGCGATCTGACGCCGTTTCGCTCGAAAGTCTTAATCCACGAAGGTTCGATCCTGATGACGCAGCATGGGCTGCGGGGCTGAGCAAGCCAAAATCTCCGGGGCCAATCCCCTGACTGTTTGGGCGAAGCTCGCCGCGAACTTTCGAAGGATGTCGCCGACGACGGGATGTCAACGGAGAGACGACGGACGGCCGGACGCAAAAGGCATTTTGCGGAACGGGCGATAATAGCGCCCGCGCCGCGTAGGGGACCACTTTAGCTTTGACCGATACAGATAGGGTACTTCCATGAAGCGTGGCCGCAACCAACGCCGCCGCCAGGGCGTGAACATCAACCGTGCGCTCGACTCCAACGGGCCGGATGTGCGCATCCGCGGCACGGCCAACCAGATTTACGACAAATATCTGGCGCTCGCCCGCGACGCGACCTCATCGGGCGATCGGGTCAAGACCGAGAATTATCTTCAGCACGCCGAACATTATTTCCGGTTGATCCGGTCGATCCAGCCGTCGATGCCGATGAACAACGATTCCATGGACGGCGACGGCGACCAGCCGATGCTCAGCGACAATCAGGGCCAGGACGCTCAACAGCAGCATCGCCAGCAGGACCGTCAGCAGGATTATCGCCAACAGGACAACCGCCAGCAGGACAATCGCCACCAGCAGCGCCGCAACGATCAGAATGGCTATGATGATCGTTCCCCTTCCGCCGCTCAGGGCGACGAGGACGATGGCGACGCGTCGGCGAATGACGCGCCGCAGGCTTCCTCCGAGACCGCGAGCCCGCGCCCGCAACAGTCGCGCCCGCAGGCCAGCCAGCGCCGCGAAGGCGGCGAGGGCGGAGAAGGGCCTGCGCGCCGCCGCCGCCGGCCGCGCCGCCCGACTCAGGACGGCGACGCGCCCGCGCCGGAAGAGCGCGAAGAAGAGCCGGTCGTCGACGCCGCCGAGTAAGGCTGCATCCCGACTGCGCGCGTTTGTTGCGCGGGAGTGGAAGCTTTCCGATAGTGCCGCTTTCCATCGGCGCGGCGGTTCGCGCTTTTAAGGGAGCGCGCCCATGGCTGTCGCCAGCTTCGCCGACACGCTGTTCGATCTTTCAGGCAAGGCCGCCATCGTCACGGGCGCCTCGCGCGGCATCGGCGAGGCGATCGCCCGCCGGCTCGCAGAGCACGGCGCCAATGTCGTGGTGTCGAGCCGCAACCTCGGACCCTGCGAGGAAGTCGCCGCCTCGATCAACGAGGCGACAGGGCGCAAGGCGGCGGTCGCCGCCGCCTGCAACATTTCCCGCAAGAACGAGCTTCAGGCGCTGGTCGACACGGCGAACCAGACGTTCGGCGGCGTCGACATTCTCGTCTCGAACGCGGCGATCAATCCCTATTACGGCCCGTCCGCCGGCATCACCGACGAACAGTTCGACAAGATCATGACCAGCAACGTCAAAGCCTCGCACTGGCTGTCGCAGATGGTGCTGCCGGGCATGGCGGAAAAGAAAGACGGCGCCATCGTCATCATCTCGTCGATCGCCGGTTTCGCCGGCAGTTCGACCATCGGCGCCTACGGCATATCGAAAGCCGCGGACCTGCAACTCGCGCGCAACCTCGCCGTCGAATACGGGCCGCACAATATCCGCGTGAACTGCATCTGCCCCGGCATCGTCAAAACTTTTTTCGCCGAGGCGCTGTGGAAAGACCCCGAGATCGAAAAGGCGGTCACGAGCAAGGTGCCGCTGCGCCGTTTCGGGGCGCCGGACGAAATCGCCGGGGCCGCCGTGTTCCTCGCCTCGCCCGCGGGCCAGTGGATGACCGGGCAGGGCCTCATCATCGACGGCGGGACGATGATCTGCGCCGGGGGCATCTGAGTCCGCCTTTCCTGGAGACAGCGTCTTTCTTGGAGACGGTGCCGCTTCGGCGTAGCCTTGCGTCCGTAAGGATCGTTCCCAAATAAGGGAGCAAGCCGGGTCGCCGTTCCGGGGCCGGGCGCTCACTGACGCTCTCCAGAGGTCGAACGGATGCAATTCGAGAACTACACCGACCGCGCCCGCGGTTTCATTCAGTCTGCGCAATCAATCGCATTGCGCGACCGGCACCAGCAATTCACGCCTGAACATCTTTTGAAAGCCCTGCTCGATGACCGCGAGGGTCTCGCCGCGAACCTCATTCGCGCCGCCGGCGGCAAGCCGGAGCAGGCGCTCGCCGGCGTCGAGACGGCGCTTGGCAAGCTGCCGAAAGTCGAGGGCGGCAACGGCCAGATCTACATGGCTCCGGCGACGGCGCGCGTGTTCGCGACCGCCGAGGATGTGGCGAAGAAGGCCAAGGATCAGTTCGTCAGCGCCGAGCGCGTACTGACGGCGCTCGCGCTTGAGCCGGATGCGGGCACGTCGAAAATTCTGAAAGATGCGGGCGTCACGCCCGTGAAGCTCAACGCGGCGATCAACGATCTGCGGAAAGGGCGCACCGCCGACAGCGCCTCGGCCGAGCAGAGCTATGACGCTCTGAAGCGCTATGCGCGCGACCTGACGGAAGCGGCGCGTGATGGCAAGCTCGATCCCGTCATCGGCCGCGACGAGGAAATTCGCCGCGCCATGCAGGTGCTCTCGCGCCGCACCAAGAACAACCCCGTGCTCATCGGCGAGCCCGGCGTGGGCAAGACCGCCATCGCCGAAGGGCTCGCGCTCCGCATCGTCAATGGCGACGTGCCGGAGAGCTTGAAGGATAAAAAGCTGCTCGCCCTCGACATGGGCGCGCTCATCGCCGGCGCGAAATATCGCGGCGAGTTCGAAGAGCGTCTGAAAGCCGTGCTGGGCGAAGTCACTTCGGCGAACGGCGAAATCATTCTCTTCATCGACGAAATGCACACCCTCGTCGGCGCCGGGAAAGCCGACGGGGCCATGGACGCGTCGAACCTGCTCAAACCGGCGCTGGCGCGCGGCGAACTGCATTGCATCGGCGCGACGACGCTCGATGAATACAGGAAATATGTCGAGAAAGACGCGGCGCTCGCCCGGCGTTTTCAGTCGGTGTTCGTCGACGAGCCGACCGTCGAGGACACGATCTCGATCCTGCGCGGCCTGAAGGAAAAATACGAACTCCATCACGGGGTGCGGATTTCCGATAGCGCCATCGTCGCCGCCGCGACGCTCTCGCACCGTTACATCACCGACCGTTTTCTGCCCGACAAGGCGATCGACCTTGTGGACGAGTCCGCCTCGCGCCTCCGCATGGCGGTCGATTCCAAGCCCGAAGAACTCGATGAACTCGACCGGCGCATTATCCAGTTGAAGATCGAGCGCGAGGCGCTGAAGAAGGAAGACGATGCGGCCTCCCGCGACCGTCTCGGCAGGCTCGAAATCGAACTCGCCGACCTTGAAGAACGCTCGAACGAACTGACCGCCCGCTGGCGCGCGGAGAAAGACCGTCTCGCCGGCGCGACAAAGATCAAGGAAGAACTCGATCAGGCGCGCCAAGGGCTCACCGACGCAGAGCGGCGCGGCGATCTCGCGCGCGCGTCCGAGCTGAAATACGGGCGCATCCCCGAACTCGAAAAGCAGCTTGCGAAAGCCGACGATGACGAAGGGCGCGACGCGCTCGTCCATGAAGTCGTCGATGCGGAAGACATCGCTGCGGTGGTGTCGCGCTGGACAGGCGTTCCTGTCGACAAGATGCTCGAAGGCGAGCGCGAGAAACTGCTTCACATGGAGGAAAAGCTCGGCGCGCGGGTCGTCGGCCAGCGGGAAGCAGTGGAAGCCGTCTCCGCCGCCATCCGCCGCGCCCGCGCCGGATTGCAGGACCCGAACCGCCCGATGGGCTCGTTCCTGTTCCTCGGCCCGACCGGCGTCGGCAAGACGGAGCTCACCAAGGCGCTCGCGCATTTTCTCTTCGACGACGATACGGCGATCGCCCGCATCGACATGTCGGAGTTCATGGAGAAGCATTCCGTATCGAGACTGATCGGCGCGCCTCCCGGTTATGTCGGCTATGAGGAAGGCGGCGTCCTCACCGAAACGGTGCGCCGCAGGCCCTATCAGGTGATCCTGTTCGACGAGGTCGAAAAGGCGCACCCTGACGTGTTCAATGTGCTGTTGCAGGTGCTGGATGACGGCCGTCTGACGGACGGGCAGGGCCGCACGGTCGATTTCAAGAACACGATCATCATCCTGACCTCGAACCTTGGCGCCGAGCATCTCGCGGCGCAGCCGGAAGGGCAGGACAGCGAAGTCGTGCGCGATCTCGTCATGGACGCGGTGCGCGCGCGGTTCCGTCCTGAATTCCTCAACCGGCTCGACGAGATCATCCTGTTCCATCGCCTGACGCGGGCGAACATGGACGCCATCGTAGACATCCAGATGGGGCGCCTCACGAAACTGCTCGCCGACCGCAAGATCGCGCTCACGCTCGATGAAGCGGCGCGGCGCTGGCTCGGCGACGCCGGTTACGATCCGGTTTATGGCGCGCGGCCTTTGAAGCGCGTCATCCAGAAGGCGTTGCAGGACCCGCTTGCGGAAATGATCCTCGCCGGGACAATCAAGGACGGCGAAACGCTTGAGGTTTCCGCCGGTCCCGAAGGGCTCACCATCGACGGCAAGCCGGCGGGACGGCGCGGGCGCGACGCGCGCTCCAACTCGGACGCGCCGCCGCCGGGCGCGCTGCTCAACTGACGAAAGGATTGTCCGATGGCTGACAAAAAACAGTGGGCGCCGGACAAGGAGGAGGCGCTGAAAGCGCTCATCCGCCAGACGATCTCGTCAGCGGGCCTGCACGATCCGGCGACGCTGCCGCACCGGGTGAAGGAGCGGCTCAAAGGTCAAGCGACCGGCGGGCTCGATGTGGACGCCTATATCCGGCAGGTGCTTGAAGAGGAAAAGCGCAAGCACCGGCTGTAACGCCGCTTCAAATTCGGTTGATCGCCTCTCGAGCTGGTTGCCCGTCCGCGGGGCTTCATGCATGAACGCCGCTAATTCCTGCGCCAGAAGGAAATGCAGCCATGCCCGCGCTTCCCGATCTTTCCCGCGCCGTCCTGCTCCCCGTCGACATGCAGCGCGCTTTCGATGAAGCCCGGTGGCCGCGGCGCTGGAACGCCGGCGTTGATGAAAACGGCCTCGCCCTGCTTGCGCGCTGGCGCGAAACCGGCCGGACGATCATTCATGTGCGCCACGACTCCGTCACGCCGGGCTCGACGCTCGCGCCTGGCGCTGAAGGCAACCGGTTCCGTCCCGGTTTCGAACCGCGAGAGGACGAGGCGCTGGTGACGAAAGGCGTCAACGCCGCCTTCATCGGCACCGATCTCGATTTGAGGCTGCGCCGCCTCGGCGCGGAGGCGGTTGTGGTGTTCGGCATCTCGACGGATATGTGCGTGTCGACGACGACACGCGTCGGCGCCAATCTCGGCTGGAAAATGATCCTGGTTGAAGACGCCTGCGACTGTTTCGACCTGCCGACGCCGTCGGGGCGCGTCATCCCTGCCGAGGACATTCACGCCGCGCATGTGGCGACGCTCGCCTACGAGTTCGCGACTGTGACGACGACAGCTGAGATTCTGAAGCGCTAAAAGCAGGGCGCCTACAGCGCGCTCGCCCCTTCGCCCTTTTTCGCCACCAGGTTCGACTCCGGCTCCGCCGGCATGCGCATGGCATTGATGTGATCGCGCACGGCTTTGAAGGCGGCGAGCTCCGCGCCTTTCAGTTCGACGCCGGTGGCGATCTTCAAATTCTGCGGGTTCACCTGCACATTGTTCTGATGCACTTCGTAGTGCAGATGCGGGCCGGTCGAGCGGCCGGTGGTGCCCACATAACCGATAATATCGCCCTGATCGACACGCGAGCCGGCGCGGATGCCGCGGGCGAAGCCGTTAAGATGCGCATAGGCGGTCTTGTAGCCATTGGCGTGGCGGATCTTGATGTAGTTGCCGAACGAGCCCCAGGGTCCGGCGCGTTCGACGACGCCGTCGCCCGCCGCCTTGATCGGCGTGCCGCGCGGGGCGGCGAAATCGACGCCTTTATGGGCCTTGGCGTAGCCCAGGATCGGGTGCTTTCTCGTGCCGAAGCCAGAGGAAAGCCGCGCGCCGTCGATCGGCGTTTTCATCAGGAGACGCTTGGCGCTCTGGCCGGCGGCGTCGAAATAGTCGCCGTTCTTGCGTCCGCCCTGATAGTCCGCAAACAGATAATAGCCTTTTTCCTTGCTGCGCCCGCGCCATTTCAGGCGCCCGTAAACGATGTCGCCGGCGCCGACCATGCGGCCCTTGTCGTCATACTTGACTTCGAAGATCGCCTCGAACTCGTCGCCGCCGAAAATCTCCCGCTGGAAGTCCACATCGTAGGCGAACATGTCGGCCAGCGCGGCGATGACCTCGTCCGGCGCGCCGACGCTCTTGGCGGAGTAGTAAAGGCTGCCGTTGATCCGTCCCGAAATCCCGACGAGCCGCGAGGTGAGCGCGACCGTGTTCTTCGAGGCGTCGAAGGCGCCCCCCGGCGCGCGTTTCACTGTGATATGGTTTTCAGAATCAGGGCGGAAATCGAGCGAGAGAAGGCGCGCTTCGCTCGGCTCGCTCGCGGAAGCGAGCTGGAACAGGGTCTGGTTCGGTTGCGCTGTCGTCAGGATAAATTCCTGCCCCGGCCGCAGCGCGCGCAAATTCTGGTGCTCGCCGAACGCATAGGCGGCGGCGTTCCTGTCCTCGGCGCGCACGCCCGCTCGGCGCAGGGCGTCGACAAAGGTTTCGCCCTTCGTCAGCGCGACGCGGACCGTCTGCGGACCTTCGGTGATGTCGCCGGCGTAGGCGACGGAAAGCGGCGCGCGCGGCGGCAGCATGGGCGCCAGTTCTTCGAGCGGGAAAAACGCCGGCGGCGCATCGTCGTCGCTCGCCAGAAACGTCTGGCCGAGCGCGATCAGCCGGGCGGGCGAGGCTGCGGGAGCCGTCGCCTCTTCCCCGGCGGCATTGGGGCCGGGTTTGAGGCGCGGCGCGAGCGTCGTGTCGACGCTGTTGTCGGCGAGAATGCGCGCCGGGTTGAGCGCGGGCGCTGCGCCGCGCGTTTCAATCGGGGCGTCAGGGATCGCCTCTGCGACCGCGACCGTCGGCGCCGCCGGTTCGCCTTGCGGCGCAGCAGCAGCGGGTTCGCCCGCCGACGCGGCAGGCGCCAGAACGGACGTCATGACAGGGTCCGGCGCCGCGGGCGCAGGAGCTGGCGCCCGGTTCATGGCGAAAAGCAGGAACGCGCCGCCGGCGAGCATGACCGAAATCGACACGGCGAGCGCCGCCGCGCCGCGCGCCGGATGAGGCTCGGCCATGGCCTCGTAGTCGTCGGTTTCGTCGAACAGGTCGCCAGTGTCGCGGAATTGCAGCATCTCGGCCTTAATGTTCGTGTTGTCTGGCCCCATGAGCGCGAAATGGGGCCGCAAAAAGACGGCACGCGCGCGGGGTCTCGCAAAAAAGCGATTTGCAAAACTCCCGCCGCCGATTCTTTCGCACGCCTCGCAATTGGGTTCAAATGCCGGGTATGCTTAAAATCGGATTCCGGGCGATTTTATGGACTTTCGCCTTAAGTAAGGGCGAAACGGCCCGGCTGGTTTCGAGCAAAACGGGTAACGGATGAGGGGGCTTTGGCGTTTCATCGCGGGACTGCTGCTCGTGCTGGCGCTGCTGGCGGGCGCGGCGTTTCTGTTTCGCGGAACCATCGCGGCCCCCCTGATCCGCGCGGCCATGGCGGGCATGGGAATCGAGAACCCCGCCGTTTCGGTTAACAGGCTCACCCTTTCCGAAATCGAATTGACAGACCTCTCCGCCGGCGCGAACGGCCGCGATCTCGCCATCTCGCGCCTCACGGCGACTTACGATCTGCGCACGCTTATCGCCGCGAGGCGAGTCGAGGCGATTGCGATCGGTCCGGGCGAGGCGACGCTGCGCATGGCCGCGGACGGATCGCTCACCCTTGCGGGCATGGCCGTGCCGCCGAAGGGCGAGGGCGGGCCGCTGCCGTTCGAGGCGCTGGGGATTGAGGATCTCGCCGTGGTCGTGACGACCCCGCAGGGCGACGCCCAGGCGCGCGTGTCTGGAAAATTCGCGCCGGCGGAAGGCGGCGCGTTCACGCTTACGGCGCAAACAGACGCGATGGGCGTTGCGGAAGGGAGGGTCGCTGACGGCGCCCTCGACGCGACGCTGACGCTGGCGCCGGACGGGGCCGTCGTTTTCGAGGCGCGCGCGTCAGGAGATCTCAGCAACGCGATGGGCGAAGCGCGCGGCGTCGCGCTGACCGCGTCGGGCGAGGGCGCTTCGTGGCGCGAGGCGATGGCGGGCAAGGCGGGCGGGCTCGCGGGGTCTGCGGCGATCGATCTTCAGTCGGCGGACATTCCGGTCGCCGAGGCGCCCTCGCTTGCGGCGCTTTCCCGGCCCGGCGCGACGGGAAGGCCGATCAATCTCCTCTCGCTGTCCGGCAAGTTGAGCGCGGTTTTGGAGCCGGACGGGTTCGCCGTTTCCGCCGTCGAAGGCGCGCCGCTCAGGCTCGTCGCTGATCGCGGCGACGCGCTCGCCGTCTCTGCCCTTGACGGGGCGCCTTTGTACGAGGCGTCATCGGAAGCGCAGCGCGCAGGGTTTCGTCTGTCGCTGACGGGCGAAGCGGTGACAGGCGAGGCGCAGCTCAGCGCCAGGAGCGTGGACGACGGCGTGTGGATTCTCGATGCGGGCGCCGATTTCGCCGATCAGACAATTGCGGGCGTCGCCTTCGGCGCGACGAATTTTTCCGTGGCCGGCGAAACGACGGCAAAAAAATTCGACGGCGATGTTTCCTTCACCACGTTCGTCCGGCGCGCGGAAATCGGCCGGTTGTCGCTCGCCGATACGGCGCTGCGCGCGCTGCTCACAATACAGACGGATTTTGAAAGCAAGTCTTTGATCGTTTCCGGCGACCGCGCGAAATGCGTTTTTCTCGACCGCGCGAGGCTTGCGATCGCCGAGCAGAACAGCGAGGCCCGGCTTGCAAGCGCGACGCTCTGCCAGGGCGAGGGGCCGCTCCTCGTGGCGGGTTGGAACGGCGCGCCGCAGGCGCGCCTCGCCGGCCGGCTTGCGGCTGGGAGCGCTTTCTACCGGATCGGCGAGACCCGTCTTGAAGGCGCGCCGCCAGCGATCGATTTCAGCGCCGCATACCGCCCGGAAGACAGCCGCACATCGGTCGAGGGAGCGCTCACGGGCGGGCGGGTGACCATCAATCAAGCGTTGATCGCCTCGGAGGCGGCGGGAAAGTTCGCGGCCCGTCTCGATGCGGAAGGGTTCGCAGGAGAAGCATCGGTTTCCCGCGCGCGGCTCGCCCAGCCGGGCGACGCGCCGCAGATCGCGCCTGTCATCGCGGCGGGCGCAGCGCGCCTCAACGGCGATGCGCTGACGTTCGACTATTCCGCTTCGACCCCCGCCGGCGCCCCTATCGGCAAGGGCGAGGGCGCGCACGACATGAAGACCAGCCGCGGCCAGACCGCGTTTCGCTCGGGCGATCTCGTCTTTGCGCCGGGCGGCCTTCAACCCGAAGCGTTGGCGCCGGGCCTGAAAGGCATCATCTCCGGAACGACGGGCGCGGCCTCGGCCGACTTCACATTCGGCTGGGGCGCAAAGCCCGAAGACGCGACATCCGCCGGCGCCATAGCGATCCGTAACCTGACATTCAGGGGACCGGGCCGCGCCGTCTCCAAAACCGGCGGGCTGACCGGCGCGTTGAAACTGTCTTCGCTGTCGCCCCTGAAAAGCGCCGGCGTGCAGACGGTCGAAATCGGCGTCATCGACCTCAACACGCTGATCATGCAGAACGGCGTCGTCGAGTTCGAGTTTCCCGGCGATGAAACGCTCGCCATCGCGCGCGCGGCGTTTCCATGGTTCGGGGGAGAGATCGGCGTCTACGACGCGAGCGCGTCGCTCGCCGGCGACAAGGCGAATGTTCCCTTGCGCGCCGAGCGCATCGATTTCGGCGAAGTGCTCGCCTATTTCGACGTCAAGGGATTGTCCGGGGAAGGGATGCTGAGCGGCGTGCTGCCGCTGGTCGTCGAAGAGGGCAAGGCGAGCATCGTCGGCGGCGAGTTCAAGTCTGACGGGCCGGGCGTCATCCGCTATCAGGGAGAGGCGTCCGAGGCCGCCGCCGGCGCCAGCGATCAGGCGGCGGTCGCGTTCTCGATCCTGCGCGACCTTCGCTACTCGTCGTTGCGCGCCACCATCGACGGGCCGCTCGACGGGCGTCTCGACATCAAGACCTATTTCGAGGGAACCGGCGAAGTGCCGGTCGGCAAGCAGTCGGCGCGCGTGCCGGTGAAATACAATATCACCCTCGACGCCGCGCTTCTGGAACTGCTCGACCAGGCGAACCTGACCCGCGATATCCAGATGCAGTTCGAGCGGGGGCAGGCGCAGCAAGGCGGCGGCGTTGACGACCTGATCACGAAGAACCCGGGAATATTTGAATAGAAGCCTGCTATTCGTGGCGGCGGCGACTGAATTCCGCCGCTTTTTCGCCCGAAGAGCCCCTTAAGTGACGTTCTTGGCTTTGATGCTGAAT